>CAZDIZ010000122.1:12336-17857 GCA_964505625.1 uncultured Solibacteraceae bacterium
CGCGGACCGTATGAGTTCGTCACCGTGCGCCACGCGGAATCGTCGAACGCCGGTGCTTGAGCGTTGGCGTTCGCCTCCGAGTAGCGGAAGCGCCGCACTTCGGCGCCTATGAAAGTGTTTGAGGCGGGCAGGCGATAGTCGCCCCAGCGATTGTCGAGCGTGGGTTTCAATTCGAACCCCCAGTCGCCATCGAGCGGGATGCGTTCGGTGGCGGCTGCCAGTTGGTTCGCTTCGATCTCAGCGCGGCCCGGGTTGAAGACGACGATCTGTGCTTCAGTTTCAGCAAGCGGCATGCGCAGGCGCGTGGATGTGTTGCTCTGCGTGAGCGCGCGCAAGGGCCGCACGTCGCCGGTCCACGGGTCCCACAGTTCGACTTGGCCTGTCGAGCGGAATTCGCATTCGCAGCCGGCCGGCGCACCGTAGACCATGTAGACGTCACGCGGCCCGATCTTGCGATGCTGCACCAGCGGACTCTTGGCGGCTTTCGGACAAACGAAGTCGCGCGGGAACGCCGCGTTGACTAGCGTGTCCACTTCCTGACTGGTTTGCATGCGGCGCGCGGCGGGGAAGATCTCGCGCACAATGGCGTTCACCTGCTCGTCGTTATTCCCGGTGCGGTCACTTGCTTCCGGCACCGCGCCCAGCGCGACGACGATGCCTCCAGCGCGGTGGAAGTCACGCGCCTTTTCAAGCGTCGAGTAACGCACGGCGCGCATGGATGGAATGACCAACACGCGGTAGCTTTCCCCGGAGACGTGCAACTCTTTGCCCGACACTTCGGCGCGAGCGAGCGATTCGAAGTCCATGAAGTCGAAGTCGATGCCGCGGTTGTAGAGGTGCTTTCCAAGTTCAAAGGCTGCGCGCACAGATTCTTTCCCATCCATGCCGGCTTCGACGGCGGCCACCGGATACAGAATCGCGACGTCCGCGCGATGGCGGCCCTGGCTCATCAAATACGACAGGCGCTCGGAGGCGCGCAGGAATTCGCCCATGTGCTGCCAGTACGGCATGCGGAAATGGTTGCAGGGAGGCGCCCACTCCCAGTAGCCGCCGTTGGTGGTGTAGTAAAGCCCATGCAGCGTCAGAAGGTTGTGGCCCATCGTGAAGTTACGCCATGTAGCGTCCACCACATCGGCGCTGGAAGTCCCCCAACCGCTTCCGTAGTAACCCTCCAGCCACGTACGCGGGCGGTCGTACAGATGCGCAATGGAGCTGGCGACCTTGTTCTTGATAACGTCGCCGCCCAAATGAGGCTGGTCGTTGCCGGGCGCGGTCATCCAGCGCTGCGTGCGGAAGTAGTCGCCGAATTCGGTAACGTCTTTGCCGCGCCCGCCGTGATCGCAACCGAACATCATGCCGCGTGAGCGATGCCATTCGTACAAGGGCCGAAAGAAATTCTCCTCTTCGAGCGACACCATCACGTCGGAGTAGTCCAGGCGCACTTTGGCTGTGCGCGGACCGATATCGACAAACAGCGCGGCAAGCTCCGGCACAACATCGTAGCCTTTGCGCTTGCGGAATTCCTCGGCGAAGTGGCGGTTCCAGAGCCAACCTCGAATGCCGAAGCCAAGTTCGTCGGAGAAGAAGAAGTTCAGACCTTTGCCGCTTTCGCCGGGATTGCGGTCCTCGAAGCGCTGGTAGAACTTGTCGATCATCTGTCGGCCGCTTGCCGGATGCATCGGATCGATGGAAACCGGTTTGAGCACAGCACTCACGGCGACGATGCGCCAGGCGCCCGCGGGCGCCTGCCATCGCAGCACACCGTCGCGTACATAACTGCGTAGGTCGACAGGCGCGCCACCGCCTTGCGCAAGCGCGGCGACGGCCAACGGTGCTTCGTCGAAGCGCCACACGCACTCGGTTCCACCTGAGCAGTCGCGCGTCGCATGCCGAAGCAGCCAACCGCGAGCTTCGGGCGCATCGCGAAGAATCTCGTCAGTGTAGTAACCCTGTCCTGGCCAACCTAATGTGTAGTCGCTCAAGCTGACGGCGGCTCCCATCTGGCGCGCTTCGCCCAGAAACCAGCCGAACAGCTTCCACCACGATTCGGAGAACAGCGGCGGATCACTGGGGTAAGTAAGTCCCCATGCTTTGCCGCCTTTGTCGCTGTGCGCGTAATTGATTTGCAGTGCCGAGATGCTCTTATCCTTGAGCTGGTCGAGTTGCCAACGCAGCCGCTCCCGAGTGAGCGGCGCGCCTTGCCACCAGTAAAAAGACACTTCGCCGTAACCGGGAGGTGGAGTCCGGAAGCCAGGCAGCGCGTCAAGCTGTGTGTCGCGGCTGGGATAACCGATCGCGTGCTGTGGAAGCGGCGGCTGGTTCGCGGGGTCGCTGAAGCGGAGGTCTCCGGCAAAACCGGTCACCAGAAACATGCTCAGAAGTAGCAACAGGCGGCTGATAATGGCCATTCTCCAGCCGAGTATAGCGCTAGAATGGGGCGATGCCGAGTAAGCAGGATAAGACGCCTGAGAAGGCGCCGGGTTTTGAAGCCAGCCTCGACGAACTGGAAAAGGTAACCAAGGAACTCGAGGGCGGGGAACTGCCTTTGGAGCGCGCGCTGGAGCTATTCGAGCAGGGCATGAAGCTCAGCGAGCAGTGCCGCAAGCAACTCGAGGAAGCCGAAACGCGCGTGGAGATCCTGTTGAAGAAGAACGACCAGGTCATCGCCGAACCTTTTCAAACCGACAAAGCATGAGCATTCGCGAATATCTCGCTGAACAAACCAAACTGATCGACGCCGAACTGGACCGCTTGATGCCGTCCGAGGATACACCTCCGGCGACCATACACCGCGCCATGCGCTACAGTCTGTTCGCGGGCGGCAAGCGCATACGCCCGTTTCTGTGCCTGGAAGGCGCGCGCGTGATCGCCGACGATGTGCCGGGACTCGCCGCCGCGGCGTGCTCGCTCGAGATGGTGCACACCTATTCGCTGATCCACGACGATCTGCCGGCGCTCGATAACGACGATCTGCGTCGCGGCCGTCCCACTAGTCACAAGGTGTTCGGCGAAGCCATGGCGATTCTGGCGGGCGACGGATTGCTGACGCACGCGTTCCAGGTGTTGGGGCAATTGAAGGGCGTCGATCCCGCGCGCCGCGCGCGATTGGTGGAAGAACTTGCGGTGTCGGCGGGAACGGTGGGCGGCATGATCGGCGGCCAGGTGAACGACTTGGAAGGCGAGAATCAGAAGCCGACGCCGGAACTGCTCGAATCGATTCATCGCGCCAAGACCGGTGCTCTGCTGCGCGCCAGCGTGCGCATGGGCGCGATTCTCGCCGGCGCGAACGACGCGCAGTTCGACGCGCTTTCGCGCTACGGCGAACACATCGGCCTGGCGTTTCAGATTGTCGACGACATCCTGGACGTCGAGGAGTCTTCCGCCACTCTCGGCAAGACCGCGGGCAAGGACGCCGCGCAACACAAGATCACTTTCCCAGCCGTCTACGGTCTGGAGGTCTCGCACCGTATGGCCGAACAGGAACGCGAGCGTGCGCACGCGGCGCTAGAAGGGTTCGGCGCGCGCGCGGTGTGGCTGCGCGAGTTGGCCGACCTCATCGTACATCGCAAGGCATGAGCGCGCGAGCGAAGTCCCGTCTGGATCGATTGCTGGTCGAACGTGGACTCGTGGAAACGCGCGAAAAAGCGCAGGCGCTGATCATGGCCGGAACGGTGTTGGTGGACGGGGCGAAACTCGACAAGCCGGGCCACGCGGTGGACGCCGAGTCCCGCATCGAGCTGTTGGAGAAGCTGCGCTACGCGAGCCGCGGCGGCTTGAAGCTGGAAGCCGCGTTGGAGAAATTCAAAATCGACGCAAACGGACGCGTGTGTCTGGATGTGGGCGCGTCCACCGGCGGATTCACAGATTGCTTGCTGCAGCACGGCGCGGCGCGTGTGCATGCGATCGATGTCGGTAAGGGGCAGCTCGATTGGAAACTGCGCAACGACCCGCGCGTGGTTGCTCGCGAGGGTATCAACGCGCGCTATCTCACTCGAGATGACATCGGCGAGACCGTCTCGCTCGCGGTCTGCGATGTGAGTTTCATCTCGGTCACGTTGATCGTGGAGGCGATGACGTCCGTGCTGGACGCTTCGGGTGAGATGGTGATCCTGGTCAAACCGCAATTTGAGGTGGGGCGCGGGCAGGTCGGCAAGGGCGGCATTGTGCGCGACCCGGCGTTGCACGAAGCGGTGTGTCAAAAGGTCTCCGGCGCAGTCGAAGCGTTGGGCTTTGAAACGGATATCATGGAGAGTCCGATCCTGGGGACTGAAGGCAACAAGGAGTTCCTGCTATATGCTCACCATTAAGACCGTCGGCATTATTTCCAAACCCGGTGCGAAGCAGGCGACCGGCCTGGTTCCCGAACTGATCAAATGGCTGGAGGCGCGCGGCATCGCCATTCGCTGCGACGAAAGCACCGCCGTTTACGCCAACCGCACGGAGTCGTTTCCGCGTGAAACTGTGCCGGATGGCGCGGACCTGGTGATCGTGTTGGGGGGCGACGGCACACTACTCGCCGCGGCGCGCGCCATCGGCGGACGGGAAACTCCGCTGCTGCCGGTGAACTTGGGCGGACTCGGTTTTCTAACCGCCATGAGCGTGGAGGAAGTGTTCCCCGAACTCGAACGCCTTTTCCACAACGAACATCGCATTGTGAAACGGCGGTTTCTGGATTGCCAGGTAGTTCGCGGCGAGCGGCCCGTAGCGGAATTCCGGGCGCTCAACGACGTGGTGGTGACCAAAGCGTCCATCGCGCGCATGATCGACATCGTGACTTACATCGACAACCAGTTCATGTGCGAATACAAAGCCGATGGACTGATTGTGTCGACGCCCACTGGCTCCACGGCGTATTCGCTTTCCGCCGGCGGCCCGATCATCTTCCCCACCGTGGGCGCGCTTTCAGTGACGCCGATTTGTCCGCACATGCTCACCAATCGTCCCGTGATCGTACCGGAGACCAGCGTGGTGAGTTTGCTGTGCCGCGCCGACGATGATGCCGCGTATCTCACCATCGACGGACAGGTCGGACAGCCTCTCAAAAGAGACGACAAAGTGAACTGCCACAGTTCGGCGCACGCGCTGCGATTGGTGCGGCCGCCCAAGATGCGTTTCTTCGACGTGCTGCGTGACAAGCTCAAGTGGGGGGAACGTTGAGACGGCTTTCGCTCACCGTCTGGATCTTCATTGGCATGGCGGCGGGCATCGCGCTCGGGCTGACCGCGCCGCAAGTGGCGGTGAAACTCGCGCCGCTGAGCAACATCTTTCTTCGCCTGATCAAGTCCATCATCGCGCCGTTGATTTTCGGCACGCTCGTGTATGGGATTGCCGGCTCGGGCAACGTGAAGACCATGGGCCGCATCGGGCTGAAGGCCATCATCTACTTCGAAATCGTCACTACGGCGGCGCTGTTCCTCGGGCTCGGCTTCGTCAACTTTGTGCGGCCCGGCGTGGGGATGAAACTCGAACACGGCGCGGCCGACGCCGCATTGCCGCAGGCTTCGATGAGCCTGGCGAGTGT
>CAZDIZ010000122.1:17957-19515 GCA_964505625.1 uncultured Solibacteraceae bacterium
TTTGTGGTGGTGATTCTGGGCGCGGTGATCGCCATCGCGCGCATTCCGTTGCGGCGCTTCGTGGCCGCCGCGCGCGAGCCGTTCCTGATTGCTTTCTCCACCGCGTCAAGCGAGGCGGCACTGCCGCGCGCGCTCGAAAACATGGAACGCTACGGCGTGCCCAAGCACATTGTCGCGTTCGTCATTCCCACCGGCTACAGTTTCAATCTGGACGGCAGCACGTTGTACCTGTCGCTGGCGAGTGTGTTCGTGGCGCAGGCGGCCGGTGTCGAGATGACGCTCGGCCAGCAACTGCTCATGATGCTCACGCTGATGCTCACCAGCAAAGGCGTGGCCGGCGTGCCGCGCGCGTCGCTGGTGATTCTGGCCGGAACGCTCGCGACGTTCAAGTTGCCCATGGAAGGTGTGGCGGTGCTGCTCGGCATCGACGCGGCCATGGACATGGCCCGCACGTCGGTGAACGTGTTGGGCAACTGCCTGGCCACCGCCGTCGTGAGCAAGTGGGAAGGCGCGTCGAACTAGATTCCCTTCTTCCTGTTGCTTCCCCATAGGAGTTGCGTCATACTTATATGGGATTCCCATAGGAAAAGGCGCATGAAAGAGAAGAGCGAAGTCTGGCAGGGCACACTGGCCATCATGGTGTTGAAGACGCTGGACGCGATGGGCGAGCAGCACGGTTACGGCATCGCGCGGCGCATTGAGCAGGTGAGCGGCGACCGTCTGGCGGTGAATCACGGCACGCTCTATCCGGTACTGCTCAAACTGGAGCAGGAAGGTTCGATCGAGTCGTCTTGGGGCGTTTCCGATAACAACCGCAAGGCGCGCTTCTACCGCATTACCAAACGCGGGAAGAAAGAACTCGCGGCCGAGCAGCGCCACTGGCGCGAGACCGCCGAAATCGTTGCGCGATTCTTCGCGCTTCGAGGAGAAGAGCGGTGAAGGCCCTGCGTCGCGCCTGGCACCGTCTGACGGGAAACGTCGCGCGGAACCGCCGCGAACTCGAGTTGGACGAAGAACTGAAGCTGCATCTCGACATGTTGACCGAAGACAACCTGCGCCGCGGTATGCCGCTCGAGGAAGCAAAAAGGCAGGCGCGGATCACGTTCGGCGGAGTCGAGTCAACCAAGGACAAGTATCGCGATCAACGGGGATTGCCGTGGATTGAGACGCTCGTACAGGATATCCGTTACGCGCTGCGCGGCATGCGGAACAGTCCGGGCTTCACCGCGGTTGCCGTGGGCTGCCTGGCATTGGGCATCGGCGCCAACACGGCGTTGTTCAGCGTGTTCAATGCCGTGATGCTGCGATACCTGCCGGTGAAGTCGCCCGAGCAACTGGTGTTGTTCAACTACACAAAGACCCAGACACCGCCGCAGATTCGGCGGAGCGTTTCCGGCTATAACCGCAGTTCGTTCTCGTATGAGGTGGTCGAAACCCTGCGTTCGCGCAGCCAGAACCTCGCCGGCGTGGCGGCGTTCGTGCCCACGGGGTTCCGCAAGGACAGCCTCACGGTGACGCACCGCGGACGCACCACTACGGCCGACGGCGACATGGTGAG
>CAZDIZ010000123.1:0-11741 GCA_964505625.1 uncultured Solibacteraceae bacterium
GGATGCGGTTCTTCGCCGACCCAGGATTCGTACAGTTCCTTGCCGGACCAGAACTCGCCAATCGGAAGATCGGCGCGGCCTCCGTAGGGAATGTCGTCGAGCGGGCCGCCGCCGTAACCTTCGATCGAAAGCTTCAGCCCGTGCTCGTGGCTCAGCTTGGCCATGTGCGTGGCGTAGTTGTCCTGTATGAGGTCCGAGATGGTGCGGCGCCAATCCCACAGGAAGCGTTCGGCGATGTCCTCGCTTTCGACGGCGCGGCCGGTGACCACGGGCAAGAACGGCAACGGATCGTAACCACGGCGCTTGCGGAATTCTTCGCGGAACGCGGGCGTCCAGTTCTGCGAGCCCACTTCCCAACTGTCGATGTGCGCGTAGCGCAACGCATTGCCGCCAACGGCGCGCTGATCCTCGACCAGTTTGCCCATGAAGGCGTTGAAGTGCACTTCGGCGGCGCGCCGGCTCATCTTGTCGCACTCCAGGCCAACGCTTTCCTTGGGCGCCGGATGGTTGGTCTTGCCGGTGGTGGTGTGGCCGACGCGCAATAGGATCCAGTCGCCTTGTGGGGCGTCCCAAGTGAAGCTTCCGTCAGCCTTGAGATGGGAAGTCACGTCCAGCACGCGGCCGCGCGCGGGGATGGTTTCGATGGGCACATCGGCGCCGGAGGACGAAGGCAGTTGCCGGTGATGAATGAACAGCGCTTTGAGCGCGACGGCTTCGATGCGGCGATCCGCGCTGAGCTCGATTTCGCTCAACGTGGGCTGCGCCCGTCGAGCGTCGAACGAAACACGGAAGTGCCGCGCTGACACGGGTTCGAAGTTCACCGATGTGGAGGGCCATGCGGCGAGAAACTTCGCGATTGGACGGAAAGTGTTGCCGTCGTCGGAGACTTCGACAGTCGCGTCGATTCTGGCGTACCAGGTATCCAGCCCCAAGGTGAGCGAGCGTGCCGCGAAGGGCTGAGCATAATCGAGATTGATCTGAAGCGGCGTGCCCTTGGGCACGGGCGGCAATTCGGCGACGGTGGCTGAATTGCCGTCGAGCAGTTTCGACGCATCGAACGCCGTGCGTTGAGCGCCCCAAGTGATCTTCGGCGTGGCGGCGGGCGCGGGACGTGCCGGGAACGCCAACACGGCGATGTCGCGGTAATAATCGCGCACCGCTTTCGGCCGCGGCAGCACACCTTCGAAGTGGCGCGGACCCGCGACGCGCGTTTGGCTCCAGGAGACCACCTGCATGGAAAGCTCGGGCGTGATCCATGGCCCGCCGCTGCCGCACCAACCACCGTCGTTGTTCACGCTGACTTCGATGCCCAGGCGCGTGGCCTCGGCCACGGTGTGGCGAAACAGTTCGCGCCATGCGGGACTGAAGAAGCGCGCCGGACCCGGTGGGATGTCCTGCTCGACCTCCATGATGAGCACGCCGCGGACGCCGGCGCGGCGCATGGCTTCAAGGTCGGCAGTGATGCCCTCGCGCGTGAGGTTGCCGTCGGACCAAACCCAGTAGACCCACGCTCCAGCGGAATCCGGTGGTGTACGAAATGCGTTTTCCAGATCACGATCCGCCGCTGGGGCGAACGCCGCCAACAGAGCGCAGAGAAGAATCGACCGACAGAGTTGTCTCACCACGTCCAGCCTCCTCGGTCGATTATAGGCGGCGGGCTAGTCAGAAGTCTCTCGGTATGAAAGACGTTTCGTCCTCATCGGTGCGTTTACGCTTCCGGTAGAAGACATTCGGCACCTTGACCCAAGTGGTGATGATCACGAAGAACAGCGTCAACATGGTCACCAGAGTGGCGACACCTCCGGCGACCAGGAAGTCCTTTTCGGTGTGTGGGCCGGGGATGATAGCCAGCAGAATGGTAACGGAAACACCGAAGACCAGTAGCAAAGCCACAGCGAGAATGAGAACGCGGAGGCGCGTGGACATCTACTTTAATTGTAAGATAGGCGCGCGGATCAGTCGTACTTCTCGTAGATTAGACGCTTGCGGTCAAAGCCCTTATTTTTCAAGATAGATCGCACGTCGTCGACCATGGCCTTGAGGCCGCAGATGTAAACGTCTGGACTGGTGAAACCGCCGAGCGCTTCATCCAGATGCACTTGGACGTGGCCCGCGCGCCCGTTCCAAGCCTCACCAGGACGGCTCAGCGTGGGGAGGAAGCGGAAGTTGGGATGCTCGCGGGCGAGCGCCTCGAATTCGTCGCGATAGAGCAGACCGGCTTCATAGCGCGCGCCGAACAGTAGCGTCAGGTGCTTTTCCGTGCCGCTTGCGAGCAAGTGATGCAGCATGGAACGCATGGGCGCGATGCCGGTGCCGGTGGCCACGAACAACGAGTCGTTCAACGGATCGCGCGGAACGAAGTGCCCGAGCGGCTCAGAGACGCGCACGCTGTCGCCCGGACGCAGATCGAACAGATGCGGAGAGACTAGGCCGTCGGCCACGCGGTTCAGACACAGTTCGAACTGTCTGCCGTCGGGCGGCGAGGCGATCGAGTAGGCTCGGGTCACTTCCCTGCCCTCGATCCGTTCAGTGACGGAAACGAATTGGCCAGGCGTGAACAGGACCCGTTCGGCCTCGGCGGCTTCAAAGACGAAGTGACGGACTTCAGGCGCTAAGTCGCTCAGCGCAACGAGTTTGGCATGGAATTCGCGCATCCCTACTTGGTTGGATGCGGCTTGGAGTTCGCTGGATGCCGCGCGCTACTGGCTGGTCTGTATATAGGCCTGCATGTGGCGGATTTCGTCGGCTTTTGCTTCGATCTCGTGGTGCATGAGATCGCGCATGCTGACGACGCCCACCACTTTGCCCTCGCGCATGACGGGCAAATGGCGGCACTTGTTTTCGTCCATGATTTGACCGGCCTGCTCGGCGGTAGCGGACTCTTCGATGGTGGCCAGCGTCGTGCTCATGACGAAACGCACAGGTGTCGAAACCGGGTCCAGACCTTCGGCGACAACACGCGTCATGACATCGCGTTCGCTAAAGATGCCGATCAATTTGTCCTTCTCCAGGACGAGGATGGCACCCACCTGGCGTTCAGCCATGCGGCGGGCGGCCTCGACGACACTCGCGTCCGGACCCACGGTCGCCGGGTCGCGTGATTGCAGAAAGTCCTTCAGTTTGTGCACGGAGTTTCCCCTCTGACAGGTAACCGTACATTAGCACAGCGTTGTGGAAAACTCAAGAGACTACAGGTCACTGAAAGACGGGACAGACTGCTCTGCCCCACGCGACAAACGTTGCGTTTTCAGCGTCCTGCATCGGGGGCAGAGTGGTCTGTCCCTGGTCGTTCAGTGACCTGTTGAGGTGGTTACGGGCCGGGGAGGAGTCAGGCTGAAGTGGACCGGACGTGGCCGCGTGTCTCGTAAACATGAACCACGTCGCGCACCATGCCTTGGGTGACGACGCGGCCGTGGTCGAGCAGCACCGCGGTGTCGCAAAGAGTCTCGATCAAGGAACCGGAGTGCGACACGCAGATGAGCGTGTGGCCGGCCGCCTTGAGTTCGTAGATCTTCTTGATGCACTTGGTCTGGAATCGCTGGTCACCGACCGCGAGGACTTCGTCAATGATGAGGATGTCCGGGTTCGTGTTCACAGCGACCGAAAACGCCAGGCGCATGACCATGCCGGTCGAATAGGTGCGCAGCGGCTCGTCGATGAAGTCTTCAAGTTCGGAGAACGCGACGATGTCGTCGAACCGCTCGGCGACCTGTTTTCGGCTCAATCCGAGCAGGGACGCGTTCAGAGTGACGTTTTCGCGGCCGGTCAGATCGAAGTGGAAGCCCGAGCCGAGTTCGAGCAGTGCGGCGACGGAACCGTTCACCTTGACACTACCCGTGTCGGGATAGCGAATGCCGGAGATGATGCTGAGCAACGTGCTCTTGCCTGCGCCGTTGGCTCCCAGAATCCCCAAGCTGTCGCCGGCGCGCACGCGGAATGAAACGTCGCGCAGTGCGTAGAAGGGGTGTGCAGGGGCACCGCGAAAGATGGCCGCCAAGCGCTCGCGCAATAGGCCGCGGCCCACACTCTGCGAGTACATCTTGCTGACCTGATGCACTTCGACGGCGTAACCCATCGTCTTCTCGACGGACTCATCACCCGGAGCCAGTTGTGGTTCCAGGTGGGCTACGCTATCGCTGCGGTCAATCGCCATAGATCCCGGACCTCATAGGTAGTCCGCGAAACGCGGCTTGAGCCAGCCAAATACAACAAACCCTACCCATAACACAAAAAGGCTGACCAAGGGGAGCTTAATCAGAAGGGTGGTAGGCGGCGCGACTGACTCGATCATGATCTTGCGGCAGGCCAAAATCACCGCCGTGACCGGATTCAACTGGTAGAGAAAATGGTAGGCCACCGGAACGCGGTCCAGTTGATACCAGATAGGCACGAGCCAGAACAGCACCAAGTTCAAGGACTCGACCACATAGCGCACATCGCGGAAATAGACGTCCAACGCGGAAGTGATCAGCGCCAGCCCGCAGACGAAGGCAATTTCCATTAGGAAAACCAACGGCAGCCACATCCAATGCCGGTTAATCGGATTACCAAACAGGACGGCGATGACCATCAATAATCCGATTTGAATGGCGAAATGCAAACAATTCGCCAGCACCGATGCGATCGTAATAACTTCGCGCGGGCAACGTACGCGCTTCACCAGAGGGCTGTTTTCAACCACAGACGTCGTTCCGCTGGCCCAGGCAAGGCTGAAGAAATTGAACGGTACTAGCCCGCACAGGACGAAAACGGCGAATTCACGAATTGTGTAGTTGGGAAAAATCCGTGTGAAGACGAACGTTAATACGCTCATCATTACCAACGGGTTTAGCAGAGACCAAAAGATCCCCAAAGACATGTTCCGATAACGAACCTTAAAGTCCTTAAGAACCAGATTGGTGAGCAAGAATCCGTAGTTTCGATTCATTCTTGACACGCCGCCACTTCGCCCCGTAGCACGTGGCCGCAAACACCATAGTATTTTAGCACGAGAGGCATCCAGCGATGCCTCTCGCATTCCGTCAAGCAGTTAGAGCTTTACGCCGAGCACCTGGCAATCGGTTTCGACCATCTCGCGGACCAGGTCCTGGAAGGATGTCTTGTACATCCAACCGAGCGCTTGGCGGGCCTTGGAAGCATCACCGAGCAGGAGGTTTACTTCCGCGGGCCGGTAAAGTTCGGGATCGACGACGACATGGTCTTTATAATCCATGCCGGCGAACTTGAAGGCGAGTTCGGCGAACTCGCGCACCGAATGGGTTTCGCCGGTGGCGACAACGTAATCGTCCGGCTCGGGCTGCTGGAGCATCAGCCACATGGCCTGCACATATTCACGCGCGTGTCCCCAGTCGCGCTTGGCTTCCAGGTTGCCGAGACGAAGTTCCTTGGCCCGGCCGGCGCGGATGCGTGCTACGCCGGAGGTAATGCGGCGAGTGACGAATTCATGGCCGCGGCGTGGGGATTCGTGATTGAAGAGAATCCCGTTGCTTGCGTGAAGATGATAGGCCTCGCGGTAGTTGCGCGTCAGGTCAAAGCCCGCTACCTTGCTAATGCCGTAAGTGGAGCGCGGATGGAATGGAGTGGTTTCGCGCTGGGGCACCTCGGCGACCTTGCCGAACATCTCGCTGGAACCGGCGAAGTAGAAACGGCATTCCGGAACGATATTCTTCACCGCGGCCAGCAGGAAATGCGTGCCGTTGATGTTAGCGTTGATGGTGGAGAACTCGTCGTCGAACGAATAGCTGACGAAGCTCTGCGCCGCCAGATGGTAGCATTCGTCGGGTTTCACTTTGGCGACCGTTTGATGGATGCTGGCGTAGCTCTCCATGGAGGCCGCGTGAAGTGTGAGTTGCTCGCGCACGCTGGCAATGCGCGTCAAGCGGTTTTCCGGATCCTCCAGCGCGACGCGGCGGACGATGCCGTGGACGTCATATCCTTTAGAAACCAGGAATTCCGCAAGGTAGGAACCGTCCTGGCCCGTGATTCCCGTTATCAAGGCCCGTTTCTTGCTCATCCATTCTACTTTGACAGCATCGCTGAAACCGTGTCAAACTCCCGAAGGGTCGGGGTGTGCGTCTTCCAAAGTTGAGGCGCAACTTGATAAAATAATGGCTTCATCTGAAACGGAGGCTCCGGAGTGTTGTCCGTAGGGTTTATCATGCGCGTTTACAGCTACCTTTACAACGCAATCCTGGCGTTCTTCCTGCTGGGCGTATCGAGCCTGGCGTGGGGGTCGGGTCAGCACAATCTGCAGATCGGCATCCTGCCGTGGGAGAAGTCGGCGCTTACTTATTGGATGTTTGCCTTGGGCGTGGTGGCCGTTCTGACGACACTGGCGTCGGTCTTCGGCAAAGCGAAGATCGTGTACCTGCTCTGGAACTTGCTGGTGCTGGTGTTGCTGGTGAAGGGGTTCATGTTCTCGAGGTTCACGTTCACCAGCAAGTCGCAGATCACCCTGGCCATCTGGCTGGTTGCGCTGACGCTTCTGGCGAGTTTGGGCGCCTGGCTCGCCTGGCGTTCCAAGCCGGCAAAAGCCTAGTACCAACGCGGGTAACTGCACGCGGTATTTGGTACTGCTATCCCTTTGCTTACGGCCCCGCCGAGACTAGCATGGGAGTGTGCCATTCCCAGTCAAGGCCGTTCTCGCCGGTGCGCTCATAACCGTGACGGTCAACGCGCGGGCGGCGACGCCGGAAAAGCCGATGCCATCGTGCTCCGCAAAACTGAGGGGCACATTCTGGCCTGAGGAAGCCAACCACGACCGCAACCTGCTGATGAAGTTCGCCCGCAACGGTGAACTGCGCATGTGCACGCGCGGCACGTGGCGCTACCGTTGGGAATCGCCCACCGTGCACATCAGCCAGATCGGCAAGCGCGAAAGCACCAAACCTGTAGGCGGCGAGCAAGCCGCACCTTCCACCGGCGGCGACGAATAGCGCCGCATCAACTCCAGAGTTCGTGAACCGGTTCGTACTCGCCCTGGTTGGCGAAGGGGACGTAGTCGAAGCCACGTCCTAGCGGGTCGTCGTGCCGCGTAATGGTCCAATCAATACCCAGCGCGGAGTAGATGGTTGCTTCGATATCTTCGTCGCGGATGTCGCGCGCGGCTTTCCAGCCGGGTTCGGCGGTGTTGCGGCCTTGCGCATCGGTCGCGCCGATCGCTTTGAGCCCGCGGATGCCAGCGCCCGCGATCAGCGCCGCCTGCTGCACATGATGATCGCGTCCGGAGGTGGCATTCAACGCGCCCACCGTGCGGCCGAATTCGCCGAACGCAACCACCAGAGTTCGCGAGAGTAGTCCGTCGGCAGCCAGATCGGCCAGGAGCGTTCCCAGCGCGTTGTCGAACTGGTGTGCGAGCGAAGTCGCGCTTGCCGCGTTGAGCGCGCCGGTGTAGATATTCGAGTGATTGTCCCAGCCACCGACGGTAATCTGAATGAACCGCGTGCCGAGCTTCGCGCGAAGCAGATTGCGGGCTGTGATGCAGGCGTTTCCGAACGAAGTGGTTCCGTAGCGGGCCCGCTCGGCCGCATCGAAAGTGAATATCTGGTTCACCGACGTGTTGTACATCAGCGTACGCGCGGCGGCGCTGTAACTGGCCACCTGCGCCGGGGCGGATCCCAACGCGTCGGTCGAGCGCAACTCGGCGTCCATGGTTTCCAGCAGGCCATAGCGCGTATTGAAGCGTTCCTGATTGTCGCGGCCGTCGGGACGATGCGTGGTGTTGGGCAAACCGCCGCCGCCGGGGCTGACGTAGAACGGCCCGTGCTGGGGCGGAAAGTAGCCTTCTCCCGGTCCGCTGCCGGTGTTGAGAGAAAGGAACGTGGGCAGTATCTGCGTCGTATTGCGAGGGCTGAGTTCCATGGAGACGATGGACCCCACATGCGGTGCGATCTTGCCCATAGCCGACAGTGGGTTGCGGCCAATCTGCGTCCATACCTGGCTGACACCGTGTACCGGAACCCAGGCGCGCATGGAACGCAACAGCGCCACCGAGCCGAGTTGTTCGGCGAGCTTGGGGAACAGACCCTGCGGGAAGAGAACGTCGTTGTAGCGCGTGGGATTGTAAGAAGCCGGCAGCCATGCGCCTTCCTTCAAGTCGAAGGTATCGGTGTGACTGGGTGCGCCCGACATGAGGATGAAGATGCAGTTGTCGGCCACATTGAGCGGCGTGACGGCCGCGCGCGCCACGGTTTCACCGGGCCGGCGAGGCAACAGGAAGTAACCGCCCAAGGCCGTAGCGGCATGACGGAAGAACAGCCTGCGCCCGAAAACGGGCCGCCGCCAGAAGGCCGCGCCGTGAGGCTTCGCATTCGAATTTTCGAAATGGTTTTTCATCGCGACCGTCTCCTCAGTAGCTGAACAGAAAATCCACTTTGTTGACCAGGACCCAAGCCAGGTCTTCGATGGCAGCATTACGCATGGCCGCGGTTTTGGCCTTGGCCAAGTGATCGAGCGACGTTCGCAGTTCCGGCGGCGACGGAGCGCGGCCAAGGAAGGTGTAGTGGAGTTCGGTTACGGCGGCCTGGTCACTGGGTAGCTTGGCGATCAAGGCCAGCACGGGTGACGCGGAAACACGCACGCGATTCAGGACGAACGTGTCGTTCATCAAGTAAAGTTCCTGCAGGATGGAGCCGGCCTGGCTGCGCTTCTGTGTGTCGCGATTGCCGCGCAGAAACACGTTGAGGAAGGCCGCGGCGGAGGAATTCGAGCGCGGCTCCGCGGTGTCGGGCAATTGCATAGCCCAGGCGTATTTGTCGCCGAAGCCTTGCACGGTGTAGGCCGGCATCACGCCCGTGGCGGCGGCGATAGCGTCATGCACTTCCTCGCCGTCCAGACGCCGCGGATAGTGGCGCGCGAACAGCGGCACGTATTCGATCTTCCATTCGCCGTCGTAACGCGTGCTGAGTTGATACGCCGACGAACGCACCAACTCGCGCACGAACGCGCGCAGCGAAAAATTCTGCTGCGCCAGCAGTTTGGCCAGCATTTCAAGCAGCTCCGGATGCGTGGCCTGCAACGTCCATGGCGATGGCGGAGGATTGGCGGGATCCAGGCGTCCGGGATCGAGCGTGTCCACCGGTTCCACCAGGCCCATGTTGAAAAGCTGTTTCCAAATGCGATTGGCGAGGTTGCGGGCCAGCATGGGGTCCGTGGCCATGTTCTCGGCAAATGAGGTGCGCCACCATTTGTGGGCTGGGACCGCGCCCGTGAAGTGGTAGACGGGCGTGAGCGTGCTTACGTTATCCACCGGCGCGCGGACGGTGCGGTTGCCGTAGTTTGTATTCAGGTTGTAGCTGCCGCTGGCTACGTCGGAGACATCGTAGCTGCCGTAGAAATAGTCACCCGTGGCCACGTTGCGCCGCGTGAGGCGCATGCGCGCGAAGAAGGCCGACATGCGCTGCGCGTCCACGCGTTTGGCATCCTTGCCCCACACGCTGACGGTGTCCAGGTGGCGGCGTCCGTTGTGGCAGAGAATGCAGTCGTAATGCGCCATGCCGAGGAAGGCCGTAGCGGTCTTCACCAGCATCGTGTCGTAGGTGTCCTGGCTGGGCCCCATCGGCGTGGTGGCGCCGAGCGGAAAACTGGCCGCGCCGGTTTCGTTGACGAAGCTGTTGCCGTAGGCGTCGATCAACTTGCAGGCGATGTCGCGCAACGATTCGTCGCGTCCCACCGCGCCTTGCAGGAAGTAGAAGAATGCGTTACGCGCCGTAATCCCGCGGCTGATGTTACTGGAGCTCGAGGTGTTCTCCACCAGGTCGCCGAGCCACATGGTCCACTTGTCGGTGAACTCGCTCGACCATAGCAGCCGTTCGATCAGAATGTCACGCTTACTCGATGAGGTGTCCGCGACGAAAGCCCGAATCGCCTCAGGCGTGGGAATCCTGCCGGTGAGATCGAGGTAGATGCGGCGTATGAACTCCTCGTCGGTCGAGAGCGTCGCAGAGCGTACGCCGCGCTCGGTGAGCGTACCGAGGATTTCCGAATCGATGAAGCTGCGGTGCGGCAAGGACGCCGCGTCGACGGTTCCATCGCGCGCGGCACGAGCCATATTGGCCGACAGTTTGCTGGTCCGTTCGAAGACATCGCGGCGCGCCCGCGACTCCCGCGACAGATACGTGTCAGGATTGGCGGTATAGCTACAATCCGCCGCGGTAATTTGCCGTAGTTGCGGTTCAGTGGCGCGGCCGGAACCGGCCAGCAGCCACACTACGCCCACGACGGCGGAAAACACGAAGGATCTCTTCACCCAAGTCGTCCCAGTCACGACCACCTCCGGTGTGCGTTTGATCCATTTATAGCACGAGGGACTCGGGGACAGACCGCTGGCGTCCACGCGCCGCTTCGCGGCTTGGGACGCAGTGGTCAGTCCCCGAGTCATGGAACGCCGCCCGGGATGCGCGCGTCTATCGGGGCGATGTCACGCTACTTGGTGTTTCTGCTGACGATCCCGCTGCTTGGGCAGTCCTGGTATCCGAAGCACAATTTCACCTTCGGCGCCGGGGTTGGCAGGCCGCGAGGCGACTTAGTTTCTTACTTCTCCGATAGTCCGGCCATTGCCGTCGGCTACGGCTATCGATTCCATCCGAACTTTCAACTTGATGTGGGGCTCGACACGGTCTTTCATGCCGCCGGTGTGAAGGATTACTACGAGAGTTCCATCGGCACGCACCGCATACGCGATTACCAGTTCATGGTCCCGATGGGCGGACGCGCCATTCTGCCGCTGGCCGGCGGGCGCTTTCTGTTTGCCGGTGGCGGAGGCGGCGCCTACATGCGCTACAGCGAACGCCTGCATCAACCGAGCGACTACTATCAGGTGGATTGCCCGGTGTGCGCCTCGCGCGACGGTTGGGGCTATTACGGGCTGTTGAGCGCCACGACTTTCCTTGACCGCGGTAAGCACTTCCGTCTTGGGGTGACCTCGAAAGTGTATCGAGGACACACCGATGGAGAGCCGCTCGGCAGCGCTCCGGCCGCACGGACACGGGATCATTGGATCAACGTCTACGGGGAGTTCGGTTTCAGCTTCTGAAGCGCGAGCTGTCCCTGGCGGGAGTAGTCGATGGCTTCGGCGAGCAGCCGCACGGTTTCCTGCGGTGCGTGAAAGCCACGCGAGCGGTCTGCTTGGACGAAATCGAAGCGCCACTGCGCTTTGCGGTGCAGCGCTTGTGCCTCGCGTAACCCGGCGGGCGCTACGCCAGCCAGGCGCGCGCGCTGCACGTCGTCGAATAGCGCCAGCAGAGCCGTAAGCGCGCGCTCAGCGAGTTTGTTGGTGCGCGATTGGATGGCATCGAGCCGCGCGAGCATTTCCCGCGCATCCGCGCGGTGGCACGGCAGGCAGGAACGTTCGATCGTCCGGCGCGGGCTCGCGGTCGCGTGGACGGTGAGGTGTATGGCGCCGCGGCGTTCGCGCGGCATGTGGCAATCGGCGCAGGCGACGCCGCTGCGGGAGTGCACACCCTGGCTCCACATCTCGAACTGTGGATGCTGCGCCTTGAGAACCGGTGCGCCGGTTTCGGCGTGGTCCCAATCACGATATGCGAGTTTGTCGTAGTACTGCTCGATGGCATCGGCGCTGAGGCCGTTGGCCCACGGATGCGTCACCTTGCGCGCTTCGCCGGCAAGATAGTACTCGGCGTGGCATTGCGCGCAGACCAACGCGCGCAGCTCGTGTTCGGTGGCGGAGGCGCTGGGACGCGCTTCAAGAAAGGCGGGCCGCGTCAGACGGAGGCGCATCGAGG
>CAZDIZ010000123.1:11841-14351 GCA_964505625.1 uncultured Solibacteraceae bacterium
TCGGGTTTGGGCCGCATCCACCAGCGCGCGGCGAAGAATGCCGCGACGGCCGCCGCGAAGAGCACTGCGATGTTCCGTCGCACGGTGGCGAAGCCGGCTACTTAATTTCCTTGCTGTTGGCGGTGGCCGGTTCCGGCCCCCAATTTTCTCGGATCACCATGGTTTGATCCGAGAAAAAACAGCGGCGGCCGGTACTGTTGTACACGGTCGGATTGACGTTGATTGTGTAGCCGTTGGGACCGCCCACCAGGACGAAGTTGTAGCCGCTTTTTGTGCCGCTGGCGAGATCGCCGGGAATCAGGTCCGCGGCGCTGGGGCTGGCCTGGCCGCTGGCCGGTGGGCCAAGTTCCGTCATGTTCACGGCGAAGCGGCCGTACTGCGAGTAATACTGTGTTTCCGCGGTGTGCACCGTGCCGATCATACGCATGGCGGCCATCTCGAGCGAATACATGCGCGCTTTGTCCAACTTAGGCACCGCAATGGCCACGATGATCAAGATGATCGCGATGACGATGAGCAACTCCATCAATGAGAAGCCTCGTCGTTTCCTCTGCATGGCTACCTCCCTTGGGGACACAGACAACTCCCTATTGTAAATGACGCACCAGGGGGCGGATGCGTGCAAACTTCCCCGTCACGCCGCCAGCCCCGCCCGCATTTGATCCACCGAGCGAATCAGGCTCGCAACCTGTTCATCCTTCGGCAGATACTCCATGGCGATGTAGCCCGCATAGCCGCCCTTGGCGATGGTTTTGTACACCTTTGGGTAGTCGATCTGCCCCAGGCCGGGGTCGTTGCGTTCCGGAGCATCCGCCACGTGGAAGACGCACGTATAGGGCAAAGCTTCGGTCAAAGTGGCGAAAACGTCGCCGGTCTGCATGTGCTCGTGAAAGATGTCGTAGAGCAGCCGCACGTGCGGGTTGTCGACTTCCTTCACTAGTTTCAACCCTTCAGCGCAGGTGGTGAGGAAGAACCCCTTGTGGCTCTTCTTCGCATTGAGCGGTTCCACGATCAGCGTGAGGTCGGCCTTGGCGGCCAGATCGCCGGCGCGTTTGGCGCCCTCGGCCATGCTCGCGTACTGCTCTTGGCGCGTGCGCCCAGCGATGTCGTCGCCGCTCATCAGAATGATGTAGGGGACTTCGAGCTTATGCGCGTATGCGATGGCTTGTTTGACGTCAGCGAGGAATCCGTCGCGGTGCGCCGGATCCACCATCGAGACGGGACGCTTCTTCCAATCCGGCTGCGCGAGGATCGTGTCGAACCCCATGCCGTATGAGCGCACCAGTTTCTTGTAGCGCGCGGTATCGGCCTCGGTCCAGGGCACGTGCTCGGAAACCAGTTCGATGGATTGAATGCCGGCCTTGGCGGCGGTTGCGATGCGCTCTTCGGTCGTACCTTTGAGCGTCCACAACATCACCGAAGATGTGATCTTGGCCTTCTTGGGCAGCGCGCTCTGGGCGGCCGCCGCGCCGGTCACAGCAGCGGCAGTGCTTGCCGCGCGTACGAAGTCTCGTCTACGCATAGTGGTCTGACGCCACTATAGCCGCGGGGTCGAACAAGCGTCAACCGGGCGCGGTTACAATCTAAACAGGGTCATGAGACTGCGCGCGGCAATTCGAACCGTGGCCGCCAACCCGACGCTCGCCGGCGCTCTGCTGATCGCGAGTGTATTCATTGCGTTCGGCTGTGCGCTGGTCCTGAATCAGGCGGGGAGTGAAGCGTCAGCTTCAAAGAGCCTCGCAGCACCGAGCCCGGCAACGCAGGAAGCCATCCTGTCCGCGCAGGAAGCGAATCTTTTCGCGGTGCCCGGTTGGTGCCTGCCGAGCGCCACTTCACGCGTTCCGGCCGAACGCCGAGCGCGCCCCAGACTCGAACCAGAGAGTGACGAGGCGACCCCGCTTGCCACGTTGCTGTTCTGTCCTCTTTACCGCCGTCCTCCTCCCCGGACCTCCTAAGCGGACGCAGTTGGTTGCCTCGCGGCGTTCCCGCCGTTTTGTGTAGGGACCGCTCGGGGCGTGGTCTGGCCATTCATTAGGAGATCTCGCAATGAAACAAAGCAGAAGTGTATTCTTACGCACAGTGATAGTTGGATCGATCGGTCTGGCGTGCGACGCCGCGAGCCCGTTGCCGAACGGCGTATATGCGGTGTTGGCGGAAGGCGCCACGCCGGAAGAGGCGCGCGCAGTCCGGGCGTCTTCCCGGGTGCTTCGCTACGACGCGAAGTACTCCGAGGCGGATCGGAACCAACCGCCCAGATACATCGCGCTCGACACCGCCTCTTTCGTGCCTCTGATTCTGGAAGGGCCTCCGGAAGCCGGCAAGAGCGATCGCGGTTGGACCATGCTCAGCGTGACGCTCGAGCGGAAGCAGGTGAAGCCGCTCGAAGATCTCACGCGAACGCACCTCGGCGGCAGGGTGGCCATCGTCCTGGATGGAGAGATCATCACCTTGCACAAGGTGCGAAGCGTCATTACGGATGGCAAAGCGCAAATCACGCGTTGCAGTGACGA
>CAZDIZ010000123.1:14451-16229 GCA_964505625.1 uncultured Solibacteraceae bacterium
CCCGTGGCGATGGGGCCGGAATAGTCCACCCAGCGGGCAGGTTTCCAAAAGATCTGAGGCTCGTCTACGCCGCCTTCGGAGTTACGTATGATGCCGCCGCCATCGTTCACCCCGATCGTCTTGGCCATGCGGACGCCGATCATGCCGAAGGGCGTCTTGCCGAACGAGACGTCTTCGCCGTCTGGCTCCAGTTGCATGTCGATGAGCAGCATCCACTCGCCGGCCGCGAGGAGGCGCACGGTAGTGAGGCGCCGTTCCCGTACCACAACCTTGCCGGTATTGGCGGTCCACGCGTTAACCGTGAGGATGGACGCCTGTTCGCCGGAATCGTCGAAACGTTCGATGCGCTGATGGATGATGCGTCCGGTGCCGTCGCGGTCAGCCCAAAAGTTGATTCCGTTTACGCTCGCATGAGCGATCCAGACCGAATTGTGATGGCTGTGCGTTTCCGGTTCGTGCGGGTGCCCCATGCGGGTCAGCGAACGGCCCGCCGGGCCGATAACGGGGAAGACAAAGGGGCGCTTCCGCGCCGGATTGAACCAGTAGCGGGCGATTTCCGCGCCGTCGCGTTGAAACGACACCTGGTAATCGGGTTGTGGAGTTGCCTGCGCGCGAGCAACAGGGCGCGGTTGAGCCTGCGCCACCGCAATGCAGACCGCGGCGGTAGCAGCCAATAAGGACCGTAGCATCCGCTCCTTATTGTGCCACCTCTACTGCGCGGCAGCTTGCGCTTCGGGCGGCGGCTCGATTGCGGTTTTCACTTTCTTCAGCAGAGCGTCGAGTGAGAATGGTTTCTGCAGGAACTGAGTGTCTTCGGGCAACTCGGCCGCGAGTCCCACGTCACGGCTGGTGTAGCCGAACACGTAGATGGTCTTCAATCCCGGCCGGGTGCGTTCGAGCTGATCGGCAAGCTCGCGCCCCGATGCGCCGGGCAACACCATGCCAGTGATGAGAAGGTCGATAACGCCGCGATACGCGGCCGAAATCCGTTGTGCCTCTTCGGCGTCGGTCGCTTCCAGCACCAGATAGCTGCTGCGTTCCAGAATCTTTCGCACCAGTGTGCGGATGCCGCCCTCTTCTTCGACCAGCAGCACGGTTTTCATTTCGGCCACCGGTTCAGCCACGACAGGTTGCGCTTCGACAGGTGCGGCGGTAGTGGCGCTCATCGGTAGGTAAATCCGGAACGTAGTACCCCGCCCCGGCGCGGACTCCACTTCGACGTCGCCGCCGCATTGCTTGGCCATGCCGTAGGTTAATGCCAGGCCCAGGCCGGCCGAGCTTGCCGGGTCTTTGGTGGTGAAGAACGGCTCGAACAAATGGTTGAGCGTCTCCTGCTCCATGCCACGGCCGCTGTCGGAAACCGCGAGCGTGGCGTAGTCGCCCGGTTCGAGCGCGAGTGTGCCGGGTGCGCTGTCATCGGAAACCGCGACGCGTCCGGTCGAGATGCGCACCTCACCGCGAGCGGGGATGGCCTCGCGCGCGTTGGCAACCAGACTTACGATGGCTTTCTCGAGTTGCATCGGGTCGGTCTTGATCGGTCCCAGTTCGGGATCGAGAGACATCTCGAATTGGATCGACTCGCCCAACGTATCGCGCAAACGGCTTTCGAGCGCGCGCAGCATGGCGTTCAAATCCACGTCGCGGAGTTCTACGACTTGCCGCCGGGCGTAAGTCAGCAACGTTCGGGTGACGGCCGTGGCGCGGTCGGCCGCGTGGAGGATTTCCTCGGCGTCTTCCCGCAACGGATCACCCGTCTTCAATTCGCTGGCAATCTCCTG
>CAZDIZ010000123.1:16329-19126 GCA_964505625.1 uncultured Solibacteraceae bacterium
CGGTACTCGCATTCGTGCGCGGCTCCGTGCGCGGCGGCGGCGCGATGGAAGGCCAGCGCCAGGTCGCGATCCGCCGGGTGAATGCGCTGCTGCCAGAAATCGGGCTGCTCAATCCATTGTTTCGCGGGGTAGCCCAGGATCTCTTCGCCGCGGCGATTCACGTAGGTGAATTGCAGCGTGGAGGCGTCGCGCTCCCAGACGATGGCGTCCAGATCGTCGATCAGATCCAGGTAGCTTGGTTCCGCGCCCTTGGGCACGGCCTCCAAGCGCCCCATCGCGCTCAAATCTTCGAGCGCCAGCAAGACGCCGGTTTCCTCGTCTTCGGCCGGTTTCAGCACGCTGATGCCGGCCACCAGCAACTGCACGCCGTCTTTCGCCGGAGCTTCCAACACGATGTTACGGCGCGGCGCGCCGGTCTTGAGAACGGCGGCGATGTGTTCGGTGAGTCCGGGCACCGGCAGTAGGTCGGTCAGGGAGCGTCCCAGTACGTCGTCGCTTGAAACGTCGAGAAGCTCCAGAAAACGCTGATTCGCGGAGACCACGCGCAACGCCGGTGAAATCACCAGCAGCGCGTTGGGGAGTCCAGAGACGATCTCCTGATAGTAGTGCCGCTCTGCTTCGAACAGAGCGAGCAGACGGGAGACCTCACGACTCTTCCATATCTGGCGATCAGCACGAATCATCTGCGCTTACCAGTTTTGCGTGGTAAGCAGTGTGCGGCAAGACCCAAAAGGTGGTACTTCGAGCGTACACGGTCACAGTACTTTGGTCCCACGGTAACGCTCAACCCCTCGTTGTCGCCGTATGATGGTAGTAGAAAGGAACCGTTTTCAAACAATCTATGGGTCAAACGGAAATGTTCTCATTGGACGGGAAGGTGGCCGTGGTCATCGGCGGCGGTGGTGTGCTGGCCGGCGAGATGGCTAAGGGTCTGGCACGCGCGGGAGCCGATATTGCTGTATTCGATTTCAACGGCGACGCCGCCGAGGCTCGGGCGAATGAGATACGTGCGTTGGGGCGCAAGTCGCTGGGTGTGAAGGGCGACGCGACCAAGAAGGCCGATCTCGAACGAGCGCTTGCCGAAACGCAAGCCGCGCTCGGTCCCGTCACCATCCTGTTGAACGCGGCGGGCATCAATTCGGGCACACCGTTCTTTGAGATCACCGAAGACGAGTACCAGCGCATCATGGATGTGAACCTGAAGGGCGTGTTCCTGGCCTGCCAGGTGTTCGGCAAGGCTATGGTGGACGCGGGCAAGGGCGGCTCGATCATCAACATCTCGTCGGCTTCCAGCGGCCCGCCGCTTTCGAAGGTGTTCACCTACAGCGTTTCCAAGGGCGGCGTGAACCAGGTTACGCAGTTTCTGGCGCGCGAGTGGGCCACGCAGGGTGTGCGCGTGAACGCCATTCTGCCGGGCTTCTTTCCCGCTGAACAAAACCGCAAGCTGTTGACGCCCGAGCGCACGGCGTCGATTCTGGGCCACACACCGATGGGCCGTTACGGCGAAGCGTCGGAATTGGTCGGAGCGGCTGTGTTCCTGGCGGCCGGACAGGCATCCAGCTTCGTGACCGGCGCCATCCTGCGCGTGGACGGCGGCTTCGGCGCGATGACCATCTGATACACTGGCCCCTCATAGGAGAATCCGGATGAGCGAATTGAACGTGACACGCCGCTCCTTTGTGAGCGCCGCGGCAGCTTCCACCGTCGCCTGGGGGGCCAACGACCGCATTTCCCTTGGTTTGATCGGCGCCGGCGGCCGCGGCGGCGCCTTGATGGGCGCACTCGAAAAGAACAAAGACCTCAACTTCGCCATCACCGGCGTGTGCGATGTCTACCGGCCCAATCGCGAGAAGGCCGTCGAACGCGCCGCCAAATCGTTCGGCGTCACACCGCGCGCGACCACCGACTACGAAGAGCTGCTGAGCTGGAAAGACATCGACGCGGTGCTGATCGCCGCGCCGGATTACTGCCACAGCATCATGCTCAAGAAGGCCGTCGAAGCGGGCAAGGACGCTTACTGCGAAAAGCCGATGGGCGTGGTGTTCAGCGACGCCAAGGCGGCCTATCTGGCGGTGAAGAAGAGCGATCGCGTCGTGCAGGTGGGTACGCAACGGCGCAGCGATCCCGGCTACATGGCGGCGGCGAAGCTCATGCAGTCTGGCATTCTCGGCAAAGTGGCGCGCGTCGACATCTCGATGAACTTCCAGCAGCAACGCTGGAAGCGCAACGACGTGGACAAGGTGAATCCGGCCGACGTCGATTGGAATAAGTTCATGATGGGGCGGCCGGCGCGGCCCTTCGATGCGCGGCTGCTGCGTGAGTGGCAACTGTTCCGCTACAACACCAACGGCATCGCGGGTCTGTGGATGTGCCACTTCATCGACCTGGTGCCGTGGTTCATGGAAGATCCGTACCCGTGTTCGGTGGTGTCCAATGGCGGCGTGTATTTGTGGAAGGATGGCCGCGAGACTTCCGACGTCTATCAGACTCTGCTCGAATACCCCAAGGGATTCCTGGTGAGTTTCGGCATGAGCCTGACCACCAGCGCCGGAACGCGCGACCAGTGGTTCGGCACGCGCGGCATGCTCGACATGGACAAGTGCCTGATCACCGGCGAAGGCAGCACGCTGCCGGACAAGATCGACAAGCCCATCAACTTCGCGCCGGAGCCGGGGCAGCCCGATCCGACCGTCGCGCACATGAAGAACTTCCTGGAATGCCTGCGCAGCCGGCAAACACCGCGCGCCGACGTACAAGCCGGGTTCTCACACGCCGTCGCGGGCTGCATGTCGGCACG
>CAZDIZ010000124.1:0-19045 GCA_964505625.1 uncultured Solibacteraceae bacterium
GGTGCGGAGAGGGGGACTTGAACCCCCACGAGATTGCTCCCGCTAGCACCTCAAGGTAAATCACGTTTTTTCATGGACTTTCATGGGGTTCCAAGTTATTAATTCTCCTCAAAACGACTTTCCCCTGCATTCCCCCATTTTCGGTCTCGTGGTTACAGTTTCGGTTACAGCTTCGGTGGTGTTCCTCTCAGCTCAAACAGCCGCCATTCAAGCCTCAGGCAGTGTGGTTTCCTGCCACTGGTCCAAGAGGTCTTCGCAAGGGTCCATCACGGATTGACCTGCCGCACCGCTGAGGAATTGGGCCAGTTTACAGGTGGCGCGTTTTGTGGCCTCCAATTCTCCAGGTTTGTCCATGACCGGGGAAATCTGGCCTCCAGGCAATTCACGGATGAACCCCAGCCAACCTCCTTGAGAAGGGCGTACCGTCAATTCGTAGTCGAATGCCTGAACCCGATATGCCGTTACGTGTTGCGCCATGACCTAAAGACAGTAGCACACTCCGGCATAGCCGAGACACAAGGCGTTTTGCCCGTCCGGCTCCGCGTCAAGAAGTTATTCTGTGTACCTGAACCTTACTCCAAACGCTCACCCTCTATTGCGACGATAGCGGAACGTGTAAGCGAGCCGCATTGCTCGTTCGGCGCACACGTGAAGCCTCATTGATGCGTATGGGCTGCACAGCGTATGAACGATAGCAGCGGAAGGCTGCAGCTTCTCAATCCGAACAGCGCTTGTGCGTTGTTATCCTGAAAGAAACCAGTACATCCCGAGAAACAAGGAGGTGAGCCGTGCGCGGCAAGGTGACCGCCAGACGCTGTTACTGCCATCGACGACGCAAAAACGCGTTGTGAAGCGCCTCACTCGACTCAACGATGAAGAAATCGGAATACGACCATCCTGAGGTATGCAGAGGAGTCCCTCCTGCTGGCCGCGCGACGTGAAAGTTCCTTCAATGCAGCTTCCGCCGCGCTGCCCGTCGTTTCGCCTGCGAGCGTTACGATCTGCTGACACTCCTGGCACGGGGAGTCAGTAAGAAAGGCGTAAACCTCTTCCTTGCCGGTAATATTGTCGAGTTGGTACCAACTCGATTCAGATGGCAGCGACAATCCAGAGGGTGCAACGACGGGGTTCGCCGAAGTGCCCAAACGTGTGTTCGGAAAGAGCACAGATACGGTGCCCGCTGAATCCACCTGGAAAAGATAGACCCACCGCGCGGATGAACGCGGCTCCAACCTAAAACCATACTCACATCCCGAAGCCAAACTAAGCTCTCGGGTCGAGGGAAGGGGCAGGTCCTCAACACCGGCACGAGTCTTCACTCGAAGCGTAAGCGTCGCACCACTTTTTGTTCCACCAAGGCTACGTGTTCTTTCCGTTTCCGATGCGGCCGATGCCGCCGCATTTGGGGAAAGTGTCCCCACGGCCTCTCTGCGAGATTGGCGCGAAGGCTGGTCCCCCACATTGGGAGCCGATGTAGTTCGCTGCGTTTCCGTTTGTCGGCTCTCGATGTTATCGGCACCGGCGTCACCCAGTCGTTCAGGCTGTCCACCTCCACGCTGCATTTCAATCACACCACGGGAAACAAGAAGAAGCATGATGCCAGTCAGCGCTGAAACGGCTACCGGCATCCCCCAACGAATGCGTGTCAACTTCGGCCCAGGAGCCGTAGCTTTCTCGATGATGTTACGGAGTTGGCGTTGCGAAACCGGCGGCTCATCCGCAAGTGCCAACCAACGGCGAAGCCCCGCCACATATTCAGAGCAGTTTACGCACTGCTGCACATGTTTCTCGATCGCCGCCCGATTGGGTGAAGAGATTGTTGCCGGACGTTCCACGAAACAGTCTAATTCCTCGACATCCGGACAGGCTTCACACCGAGCGCTTGACATCAGATCGAAGGCTCCAGCGATTCTGGCACGGCGCGTCTCATAGTCCGCGATCAGGCGCTGACAAGCGGTACAATCCATTACGTGTCGCTGCAAGGCGGCACGCTCGGCTTCCCCACCTGCGCCGTCGACGTGGGCGATCAGGCTGGAGTCACTCGGGCATTCCATACAAACGAAGCCTCGTCCTCAATTAAAGTTAGACGGTAAAGGCAAAGACAGTTTTCCATACCCGATCACCCGGCTATCCGACTGACCCCAACAGCCCCCCCAAGCCTTCGCGCAAATCCTTGTGTGTTAAGGACTTGTAGTCCGGATTGAGCTCCGACATGCAACGATTGAATGCCTCTAGCGCCCGCTGCTCTTGCTCATAGACCTTCTTCATCTCCGTCCCCAACTTCAGGGCGACCGCTTGACCGGTCAAGCGCTCCCGGCAGCGAAAGTACAGCAGTTCGCGGTCGGCTTTGCAGAGTTGCTCCAGTGCTGCGGCAATCAGACGTAGCGCTTCCGACTTTTCGGTAAGGCGTTCTGAGGAATAGAGGTGGCTGGCGATAGTATCGCCAACGGTTCTTTGTCCTTCGTCGTCCGCCAACGGTTGATTTAGGGAAACCTCACCACCATTAAGCGCTAATAGCCATGCCCACAAGGTCTCCGGTCCCGTCTTCCTGGCGGCCTCCTCAATTCGCTGCAGGCTTTCTTCCACATCTGCCGGTTCGCATTTCAGCCGCAGAGCGGCTTGACGGCCGTCTCTTCCGTACAGCGCCTCGCGATGCACATCCCGGTCGAATTTTGGCAGGGCCATAACCCATTTGGGGGCGACATACTTGCCGCGCTTCCACGCTAAGTAGCTGGCAAAAAGAGTGTAGTAGTTACACCCTCTCCTGTGGCCGTCTCTGCGCGAAACGCGGTTGAAGATGGGAAAGAGGAATGATCGTAGCGAAGCGCGCCCTCTATAGCCCCGGAGAATCCTGCCCTTCAGCTCACCCCAAAGAAAAGCATACGCGTCGGACACTTCATCGCAATCGCTACCAAAAACCGCCTCCATCAGCCTAGCCAAACGCCCGGTCTTGAGTCGACATCCGCTGCGCACGCAGTTTGGGCGGCACCAACTCAATGCCGTCTGCAATACCTGGGCACCGTAACAGTCATGGAACCAACGCTCCGCTGGTTCATCGCCACACAGAAGAGCCTGAACACGCCTATAGTCGTCCGGGAAGAGTACGTCCTCCCAATTAGTCACAACCGGAGTATTCTCTCCGGCGTCCGGTGTGACCTTGCTAAGATTTTTCACGCGAGCGGCTTCCAACGATATCAGGAAGATCTAGAATACCGGGAAGCCGACGAAGAATCAACGCCAGTGAAGTCGTTTGCTCAGAAATGGACTATGGGCGCGCCCGGTGTTCAAAACTGACGCTGGCGTAAGAACGAAGCTTCAACAGGATGCTACCGGGTTTTGAAGCAGCTACTCCCTTGAGGCTACGGGTAATAATATCCCATTCTCCTTCTTGATCTCCAGACGCAGCGGGAGCTGTCACGTTCTCTGGTGGAACCCGAGAATCCTCATGACTGCCTGACGTGGCGCCTTCAGCAGAGTCCGGAGTCGGTTGTTTGAGTGATGCTGGCCGTTGCCTGGGGACCTCTCCGCGAAGGCGAGCAGCAACTCGCTCCAGTTCCGGATCTGGACCAGGGCTGACAAACACCAGCGTTTGTTCCTTCCCCGGAATATCGTCGAGTTCCAACCCGTCACCGGTTCCTGGAAGCCAGAGTGGGGTACTAGCGGGAAGCGGATTCGCCGAGATGTCACCATTGGTGACGCGTTTGTTCGGGAACAACACGGCCCAGTCGCCGGCAGAACCGTGGTGAAACACATAAGCATGAACCGGCTCAAAACTCTCCACCTTGACTTTGATCTGATCCTTGCTCCTGAGTTCCGCACCGCTAGTGAGCGGTCGAAACTCCCCGCCTCCAATCGGGCGGTACCAGAAGGAAACCTGAGCGACCGCCCCGGACCGCTTTTCTTTCAGAACCACCCGTCGATTCAGGTTGTGGCTCTCATTGCGCTCACAAGCGAATTGCGAGAGTTCTGGATTGGAGCTCGGCTCCAATGGATTGGATTCCCCCTTCGAAGTGCTTTCTGAGTCGACGCTCGTTAGTGCCCCTTTCGACACTAGGTATTGGCGAATAGCCTCCGCTCGCTTGCGCCCCAACTCCAGGTTTTGACTTGCGGAACCGCAGCTGCACGCATGCCCTTCGACCACCATTGGCCGGCGCGTCTTCCACTCTGGCGAGAGTAGCGCTCTCGATACTTCGTCCAACTGAGCGCGAGCTTCGATCGAAAGGTCGCTCACTTCGGATTTGTCACGGGGAAAAGAGATCCTAAAAGCCATCTGTGCCGGTTCCTGCGGCAAGGCTGTGGAGACTGGTTGCGCGGGCAACGGCTTCACGCCACGTGCAACACCAGCTAGACTTCGAAATGTTTCGGCCGACACGACGCCCCGTGCCTGTTCTCGCTGCGCCTGGCGCATCGTGCCAAGCGCTTCGGTGACGCCACTGGTGGGACCTAACGCTTGTGAGCGCCCGTAGTAGGCGGAAGCCCTGCCCCAGGCGCCGTTGTCCTGATAGATCTTTCCGATCCGCGCGAGCGGCTCAGGTGCTTTGGGGGCCAACCTTGAAGCAACTTCATACCACTCAATGGCCTTGGCTATGCGGTCGGCCTTCTCAAAGACCTCGCCGAGCGCGAACGCGGCAGCGTAGTAGTCGGGGCGGAGTTTCACCGAGCGAGTCAGCGCCGATTCTGCTTCCTTAATCGCGCCACAGCGCAAAGCGGCCAGGCCACTCCAGTAGAGTGCTTCGGCATTCAACGGTTGACGCGCCACTACCTGGCGAGCTTGCTGCCAGGCCTCAACAAAATGCCCACCATCGTAAAGTTGCTGTACGGTGCGCAGGTCCGTCGCGAATCCGCACGCGCAACTTGCCAATGCCACGACCAAAGCCACCCACGATGTTCTCCTACTCTCGGACATGTTTCCTCCCGACACCAGCCAGTGCTGATTTTCAGAGGCCGCTATTAGTGAAGCTAGCCTCGGCGAAGACCAACCCGCCGAGTTGCCCTGTATGCTGCTTCTCGTTTGCCACGCGGGCCAGGAACCGCCTGAATACCTCTTGCCGCATATTCGTGTCCTTTGTCTGCGACACTTGTTTAGCCAAACTCTCCAATTCGGGTAACGCCCACCTGGCCGCAACGAAGATGACCCGTTCTTGCCCAGCCGGAGGTTTCAGTTCGAGCCGTCCCGGACTGGCTGGGATTTGTTGCCGGCCAGCGGGGATGGGGTTCCTTGCGCCGCTGAGTGCTTTGTTGGGAAACAACTGACGAAGCTCTCCCGCGCTGCTAATCTGAAACAGATACAGGTAACACGACTCGCTCGGATCGACCACGTAGTAGTATTTGTCGGAAGTTGAGAGGGCCAATTTCCCAGCTTGCACCTTCTTTATGGGCATTTTTCCGCCCGCCAGGTAATGCAGGCGCAGGCGGACGGTCATCTCTTTGAGCATCAAGTCCGTCAGTCCCGCCCAGATGGACTTTTCGGGTTCCCTCTTGCGATGCTCCTCGATGTCGGCCAGAGCGTCAGTGTAGCGACCGGCCTCCATCAGTTCACAGGCTTGCGCACGGACCAAGCCGGAACATACCGGCGGCCGTGGCCAGGCTATCCAAGCGAAGAACGCTAGGCTGACGAGCGCCGCGATTGCCGCCGCGATGCCGGAGGCTCGTGCGGCACGGCGGTGCATGAACAAGCCCATGCGTAGCCGCGACTTCTGCACGTCCGTCCACATGCGGATTCTGAACAGCCACCATCTGAGCACGTGCGCCTCCTGCCTCACCGAATGTGGCTGACCTACATCTGAGGTGGATAGAGCCGGTTGAAGACGGCAACCGTGTCCGCCATGGGGACAAAATCCTGATCTTCGGCTCTCACGCGGGCGGCCCGAAATACACTGAGCCACGTCTGCTTCAACCGGATTTCCGCCGGGGCAACCTGCATTTTGTTGCGATTTGCGTATGCGACGGCATTGAACAGGAAGACCCGTGCCTCGGCGTTGGCGGGGAACGAGATTCCAAGCGAGCGAACATCACTGACCGTCGGCAGCTTCGGAAACTGATCCATGTCCGAGAAAAAGGCCAAGATTGGACGGTATTCGGTATGTCGCAGAGCCAACTGAGAGGCTGTGGCTATCGCGCCCAAGATGTCCGTGTTCTTGGACTGCGGGTTACGAACGGTAAGTCGCTTTATTTGCAGTGCGAGTTGGCGCTTCATGCCCATTGCACGGATCGGATTGGGGTCCATCGCCTGCATCGGAATCCGTACGTCGCCAGGATCGCCGGCATGGTCGTCGATCCCGATCAGGACAAACGCATCGTCCGGACCGATCCTTCGCGCCAGCTCCGACGCCAGCCCAACGGCCTGGGACCACGGATTCTCCACCCCCGACGAGCCGGTTTCGTCGAGAAAAACGATGAAGAGGCGCTTGGAGGATGCGGCTCGAACAGGTTCTTGTATCAGAGTTCCGATGCCGGTTCCCGCAAGGGCGATAACGAACAAACAAGACAACAGACGATTCATTTCACTTCCTCCGCCACGGAACGTACTTCGAGTTCCTGACCCTGTGCGGGCGTCGAAGCCTCAGAGGCTCCGCCGGATGGCTGCTTGTGTTCCGTCGATTTCGATTCCGCGTCCGAGCGCACGATCATATCAATAAAGCCGGACCATCTCTCTCCGCACCATCCGAAGAAGCGCAGTAACCAGAACTTCCTTTCTGGCTGCTTAGGAACTTGCCGCAATCCTCGCGTTCGATCATGGTATTGCTTGTTCAGCCCTTTGATAGTAACGATGAACGTCGTTGACGTGTTCATGACCTCCATTGGTACCCGGCGAAGCCGTTCCTCTCTTTGCTTAAGATCTTCTGGGGTTGGAGTAACAGGCTTTCTGGTTTCCAAGTCCACAACCTTCGTCTCCAGCATCGCAACCTGATTGGGAATCGATGCGATTGCTGCTCGCGTCTCCGCCAGTTCTTTGCGAACCAGAGTTATGGTGGCCATACACGCGGCATGGCGCGCGCCCGCCTCCTTCTGCGCTCTAAGGTTGCCGAAGTCCATCGCCTGTTGGTGAATCATCCTCAGTTCCGCGTCGCCAGGGTTCAATATGGGTTCGTCAGCCTGCGCTACCTCGGGACTAAGGATTCGTGCTTGTTTGTTTGTCTTGCCTTCGATGGAGTCAACCGTCTTGACCAACTCGTCAAAGGACTTTGTCAACGTCGGAACACGCGCCTTCAACCCGGCCAATTCGACATTCCACTTCGCGACATCCGCACCCAGCCTTCTGTAACGGTTGATCAACGCATCAGCTTGCTGCATTGTCAACCTTGGAGTCTGATCAACCCGGGCCTGCAACTCACGAATCCGCTGGTCGATGGCGGTGAACTGCTGCACTTCGGAAGCGCCTTTTAGATCGTCGACGATACTCTCGGCATCCACTCTCCACTTTTCAGGGATCCTCTTGATTTCGGCGGCCAAAACATCGTCGTCGCACTGCAGTTCGCTCCACCGTTTTTCGATTTCACGGAACCGGACAGCGTCGTCAATCGCCGACTTGACCGCCTCAGCAAGCTTTCGAGTGGAGGTTGCCACTGTCCGGGATTCATCCAACAGCGCACTCACCGTAAAAGGCAAGGTCTGAGGCAACTTTTGAAATCCGAAATAAAACTTCGCGAAGAAGCTCCACACCCAGACCAGCAGGCCACAGGCGAAGCGTGGCACATAACCGACCAACGGGCCTATGAACCGCGGCAAGGCGACGAAACCAAGAACACTGTGCGCCACAGGGACGATGAACGACAGAAACATAGTCAGGATGATGCCTTGTGAGAACGTCTGATCCACCATCGTTGGTCCGACGCTTTCCATGCCTTTTTCGATTTCGCGTGCACGGTAACCCGCCAAGCCCATCTCCACGGCTATCGTGAGAATCAGCAGAAGGACAAAGAGGCTAGCCAATGCCTTCCTTCCCTTTCCAACTTCGCCGGCGACCACACCGAACATTGTCTGTGCTATCGAATAGAGCGAGCCAGCAAGCAGAGATAGCACCGTGTAAGAACCCAATTTAGGGATATCAACTCGTGCACCACCCGGGAAGAACATCTCAAGAACCTGCGCCAGAAGCAGTAGGTTCAGCGCCACCGTGACAGGCCACAGTACGGTGCAGAAAAAACCATTGACCGACAACTCTGGAAAGTTGGCAATCCAATCCGATCCTTTCTTCCGCCAGACCGGAAAACTGCGTTGTACCGCTTCAACAGACTCTCGACCGGGGACACAGGCTTTCGCCGTCCACCACGGGATGCGGGTGATGAAGAAGAGCGCGATGAGTCCGGTCAAGATGGTTCCCATGACGCCGAAGGTGTCGAGAATCGATTCGAACATAGAGCAATACTCCTATGCGGCTTCGCAAAAGACACTATGGTTAACCGCTTATGAAGAGAATATGAGATCCGGAGGTGCCGTGCAAGGGCTAGTACGAATAGCTAGGTCGAACAGGTAGTCGATTGCCACTGTGATTTCCACCACCACCGCGCGACACTGCGCTCACCTGTGCTATACATTTATGAGTTCTTTCTCTGATTGGAGGCACCATGCACTCGCGCATACTTGACTATCTTGGACGGAAAGTCGTCGTGGCATTTCTGCTTACCGGGTGTTCCGGTGGCACTTGGGCTCAAGAAAAAACGACTCCCATCGTCCACGCAGGGACAACTGAAGTGGGCGGTTTTGTAGGTAGCAGTTTCGGGCTGGACAGCTGGCGGGTCATGGGCGGTGGAAATGTGGCCTATGCGGTGACACGCGTCATCATGCCTTACGCCGAGTACAGCTACTTCCCCGGTATTCAGCGCGAGTCGAAGTTCTCATCCGGATCGGTCCGCTACAACGTGCCGGTCTCCGATTTTCACGGCGGCGTCCACCTGCGCCTCCCGCTCGGCGAATCGCCGATCGTACCGTACGCTGTGGCCGGGATTGGTGCCTTGCGCTTCGGAGACGCGGCGCTCAAGATCAAGTTCCCCGACGGGGCAACGATCGACGACACCATCAAGGGCGAGTCGAATTTCGCCGCCAACTTCGGCGGCGGGATCCGCTATTACACGAAGGAGCACATAGGGTTCCGCTTCGAAGCTAAGATGTACAAGCCAACAGGCAAGTACACCGATCCGTTCTACAAGATTGAGGGCGGCTTCTTCATCCAGTTCCGGTAAACGCACTCCCACGTTTCCGTCTCATAAACTCTCGTACCGTCGAACATGACGGCCAGGGAGGAGATAGACGTGAGCGAGCCAAATCTGGACCGTTGCATGGAGGCCCCTGCCTCCGCGGAAATGGACTGTGCCGAGCATTTGCCACTCGATGCCGCCAAGGAGAAGACCTCCTGGTTGGCCGTCGTGGTGGGTCAAGATGGAGACGAGACCGTCATCTGGAAAGACGAACTTGTGCCCAAGTTGCGACAGGGACTGCTGGACGGTTCCTTCAACGCCGGCTCAGTACTGAAGATTCACAGCAAAGCGGAAGACGGTGCGTGGAGCCAGGTTGAAGGAACCGTGGCGGACCAGATCAAACAGCACTTTGGCCTGCGCGTTCTTTACGAACCCGTGTGGACTCACGCCAAGGAAGGTTTGAAGTGGGGCGCAATCGCGGGAGCGGGATTGAAACTTCTGGACACAACCGTCACGCTTGCTTCAGTCGATCCTTTTACGGTATTCCTCTTCATAGGGGCGATTGCCGTTTGCGCGATTCCCAGACTCGGATCAATGGCCGCCGCGGCGGTCTGGTTCATTCTATTCAAGTACAGCAAGATGAACCTTTTTGTCGTCATACTAGCAGCCGCAGCCGTAGGTGCGGCGCTGGGGTGCCTGCCCGGCATGGCCATCGGAGCATTGACCGGCTTCGTCAAACGGCGCAGCATGATACTCGCCCGCGATGCACGGCCTGAGTTGGACCGCCTTGTCCTCACGGCTGTCGCATTGCCGCTCACTTGTGGCATCGCGTTGATCGTGATCTACGTCGCCGTACTGAATCCCTGGATTGCATCGGTGCTTTCCCGGTGACGCTACGCCGCGCCGGAACCACTCCACACGCGCACGTGGCTTCCGAGGAGGTCGCGCCACGATAGGGTACTGATGCTGACGGTGGAGTAATTACGCAGAACCTCCGGTAATGACTCCGCGTCGGCGCTATGACCAAGAGCACAGATGATCGGCGCGTCTTCCACCGGGCAGCCGAGATGCTTCGCAAAGGCCACCCGCGCATTGGTGTATCGCGTGGAGGAGGCTTTCGGATCCGATCCCACGACCAGGATCAGGCAACGCACGCCTGGCCAGAACTGGTCCTCCGCGTGGCGCGTCCCACCGGCTTGACGCGGGCGATAGCCCATCACGGTGAGCGCGTCGGCGACAATGTCCGCCCACCAACGATCCGCCGCGTCGTCCCAGAGGATGGCTACATCCGGCGGCGCGGGCGCTGGCGTACCGGCGTCTCTTGGCTGTAACCTCAATCTCCGAGGCTGCTCGTCGGAGAGCGCGATTTCGAACCGGCTCAGAAAGCTCATCCCCAGCAAGCCGTCCGCTCCCGCGATTGGCGCATCGAGCATAACCGCGTCCACGCCGGTAGCTTCGACTCCTTCCACGAGTATGCTGGGAATCGTCAACCTCGGTCCCTTAGTTCGTAACCCACCCGGCAACGACACATCCAGTTCTTCACCCACACACCCGGCCAGCCCCAGGGCTTCCACCAACTCCGGAGTGAGCGTCACCAACGACGCGCCCGTGTCCATCACAAAAAAACAGTGTTCGCTCCTGCAAAGACGCGCCGGTACGATTAATACGTTGTTGCGCGCCTCCCCATTCGCCCGCATGACGTGGCTACCCATCGCCCATCGCGCGGCGCGTAGGCGCCGTGTTTGCTCGTCGATCTCCTGGGTGGGCGCGCGGCGTTGCCGGCGAAGCGCCTCGGCGTATAGCGTGTTCATTTCGCGCCACAAGCGTTCCTCCCCACGACCTTCGTGCCATGCGCGCCGCGACTCGAATCGCTGCATCACCTTCGCACGCAGTCTTTCCGCCTCGCGTTGCCGCGCCTCGGCCTCCTGGTTATGTGCGGCCACCCGTTTGTTGTAAGCGTCGACGCTCGCCGAGCACTGGGATGCGAGCTCTTTGTGGCTGGCGACCAGGCCGTTGCATTCGTTTACACGCTGGTTGTAAGCCGCGACCGCTAGGTGGTCGCGAGTGTCGGGTTGAGCTTGTTCCAGCGCTCTCCGAACTCGCTCAATTTCCGCCTCCAATTCGCGTAGTGACGACAACCGCGCGTCCAGATTGCGCCGGCTCTCGGCAACGGTTCCTTGCTGGATCTCGTGCCACGCGCGCAACTCCCCGGTGATCCGTTCCACCTCCGCGTTGGCCTCACCGGCCGCGTCGCACAGGACCTGTTCACGCAGAGTCTCTTCGACTGCATGTAAGCGCTTCTCCATTTTGACTGCGCCGGGCGTCTTTGTCCCCAGCGCCGTTCCGCTATTGCATCACAATTTTGCGCCGACCGGGGAAAAGCCCTAGAAGCTTTCCGTCTCATTATCGTTGAGAGCGGATGAGGCCGGCCGGCCCACCCGCAGTGGGGGAGAAGAAGGCGGAAAACGCACGCCTCGCTTCGGAAAACCCGCGCAAACGACAACAGATAAAAGGAGCTAAAAGCATATGTATACGTTCTTGAAAACTCGAAGTGTGTTGGCCCTCGCGGGGGTCGTCATGATGGCTGCTTCACTGGCATGGGGGCAAGGGCAGGAAGCCGGAGCGACGGAGGTGGCCGGCTATGGCGGGTTGTTCGCCTTCACGGGTGACGGAGGCGGTTCGCACGGGTTTCTCGGCGCCACTGTCGGAAAGAACACGTCGGATAGACTGCACCTGTTCGGCGATTTCAGCTACGTGCCTCTCGGCTCGGAGAGCTTCTCGGGAAGCTACAGCGGCATCTCGGTCAATTCGAAGGCGAGCGCCAAAGCTATGAACTTCGGTGGAGGCTTGCACGTCTCCGTGGGGCCGTCGAAGAACGCTTTCGCACCGTACGTTTCCGCGGTCGGCGGCGGGTTCCATTCCTGGATCAGCGCTTCGGCTTCCGGTGGTGGAGTGAGTACGTCGACGCGCAAATCTCTGGCCAACGGCGGCTACTTCGGCGGCGGCCTGGGCGTCCGGTATTTCGCGGGCAAGAGTTGGGGATTGCGGCCCGAGTTCCAGTACCGCCACTACCGGTATTCGGAAGGCTCCGACAACGTAATCCTGTTGAACGTCGGCCTGTTCAAGCAGTTTCGGAAGTAGATTCGGCGACACGCTCGGGAGGAGCGGCCTTGGACGCTCCTTCCGGCATGCGCCTCTTGACATTGACGGAGATCACGCTCATGAACGACGATACGACGCAACCAACGCTGGAATCGGCGGATTCCACGCCAACCTTCGGGTGCGGTACGACGCCGGCCCCCGAGTCCCTGCCGTTCAGTTTTGGGGCGGCCGGTATCACCACCCTGTGGTGCTTCTTCCACGGCCGCGTGGGTCTAGGCATTCTCTTCCTCGTCAGTGGCGTGTTCCTTGTGCCTATTTCGCGGGCGAGCGTCGCCGGTGCGCTGGTAGTCGAAGCGATCGGTTGGACAATCGCAGTTGTCATGGGGCTGAACGGCAGTCGCATCGCCTGGGAGGAGCGAAGGTACCAGACCGTGGAGGAACTCTCCAGCGGCGAGCGCGGCTGGACCGTCGCAGGTGTGATCTTTCTGGGGTTGAGGGTTGTGCTGACGATCGCCGGCCTGGCCGCCCTCGGTTGAATCCCCGAGCGTACCGGTACGACGAACGGTGTATTGGTATTAAGACTCTGATATTATCAATTGCTCCGGAGTTGCGCCAATACTGCTCAAGTTGTCAAGATTCGCGAGGCGCGGAGCGCGGAAAACCGGAGGGGCGATGTCCGCCCAAACTACTGAAGATGTCGAATGCGATGCGCGATGAGGAACATGCGCTCGCCGGAACCACGTAAGCGTGCTTAAAGGAGATGCCGTATGCGTACCAGAGGATTTGACCTGACTGCCCGTTTCATCACACTTTGCGTGTTGCTTGCCGCGATGGGAACCGTTGGCGCATCCGTCGCCACGGCTGCCGCCACCGACGGATTGGTCGGCTGGTGGCGGTTCGACGAAGCCAGCGGGACGGCCATTCAGGACTCGTCAGGCATGGGGAACACCGGGACGATCACCGGTACCGTAACGCGCGTGTCAGGCAAGGTGGGAGGAGCGGTTACATTCGCCACCGGCGCCGCGATCAGGGGCGCGAATCCCGGCAACGGCTTCCCGTCCGGTAGCGGTGCCCGGACCATTATGGCCTGGGTGAAGATTGCCTCCGGGAAGAATGGGTTGATTCTCGTGTACGGATCAACGGCGACCCAGGGGAGTGGACCGAAAACGATGGAGTTCTCCGCGTCCGTGCTTCAGAATGGCTACTCCGAAGGCTATCTGAGTCTGATCAGCAACATCTACGACGACAAGTGGCATCATTTCGCGGCAGTGTATGAGGGTCCAGCCACGAACACCGTGCGGCTGTACCTGGATGGTCAACTGGACCAGTTCGGGGCGCTCAGTCCTGCGCCCAATACGGGTTCAGACGCGAACTGGGTGATTGGGAAGGAAAACGTCAGCAGTAGCACTTCCGGCACCTTTCAGGGTGCCGTCGATGAGCTCCGATTGTACAACCGCGCCCTCTCCGCTGACGAGATCCAGGCCATCGTCGTGGCCGACGGTGGACAGATCGCATCAGTTCCACTCCAGTACGCCCAAACCATGACTTTCAAGAAATGCAATTCGACTCCTGGAGTTATCACAGATGTCGCGTACGGAGAGGTCGTCGATTGTGAGATCGAGTCCCTCGGAAACGTTGACAAATTCCGTTTTGTCGGCAGGGCGGGCGAGCGAGTTTGGCTATCAGTGAAGCGAGACTATTGGACTGCGCGTCACTGTTTCCGCGTGACGGATCCTGCCGGAGAGACATCGTCCTGGACCTGCTCCTCATGCCCATACAACAGTTGTAGTTATTGGGGGTATGATACCAGCATTTATGGCGACCTCCTTCTGAACAGGACCGGCCCGTATATCATCGAAGTTGCGAACACCAATGCGGATGCTACATATCCCTATTCAATTGGACTAAAGCGCTTATCACCGTTACCGGCGGGTTCAGCACCCCTCACCTATTTCCAGCCGGCTTCGAGCGCACTGCGAACGAAGTGGGACTGGCACTATTACGCTCTGCACGGCACCGCCGGTGATAAGTTGACTGTGACTCTGCGTAGGACCGTAAATGACGCCAGCCATTGTGCGACTCTCTACGCTCCTACCGGGGTGGAGATCTACACCGATTGTTCCACGTGCCCATATAACAGCTGCAGCTACTGGGGGCATGACTCAACACTTTCAAGAGAGCTGACGCTCAACAGTTCCGGGTTGCACGTGCTGCGCGTCTTGGCGGGGAATGAAAACAACACATTTGGATATAGCCTGAACGTTGGGTGTTCAGGAACCTGTGACAGCACCCCTTTGCCTCCGCCGTCCCAGACTTGCGACTACTTCCTGAGTCCACCCTCGATACTTCTGGGGTCTCAGGCCGCTGGGGGCATTCTGGGAATCAGTGCGCCGATGGGCTGCCCATGGGCTGTCACCAGCAACGCGAGTTTTCTGAGGATCACAACGGAACCGTCTGGAGGAGGCACCGACACTATCGGATTCACCGTTGACCAAAACACATCTGCCGCCTACCGCACCGCCACTGTCATGGTCGCTGGCTTGAAGAGCACCGTCACGCAGCTGGGTTCTTCGCCGATGTTGACCGTGACGCCCAGTACATCATCATTCAGTCTCCGCGCCGGCAGTGCGGATTTGGCCTACCAGGTACTTTCGCTGTATACCAACGCCACCTCCTTGGCTTACACGGCCAGTGCCACAATGACAGACGCACCGGGGTTGCTCTGGTTGAAGATCAGCCAGACCAGCGGCTCGGCGCCTGGCTCCCTGGTGGTGACCGTGGACCCATCCCGGCTGCCTCCGGGCACATTCACGGGCAACGTCACGATCAAGGCCTCCGCCGCGAGTCCCACGGAAGTGAAGATCCCCATTACGGTGAAGACGCAGACGGCTGGAACCGGACAGATCAGCGTCCAGTCGGATGCGATCACGTTCGCGCTGGTGGCGAATGGACCGGACGGGATGGTGCAACGGGTAGTAAGCAATGTGGGTTCGAGTTGGTTGAGTTACACGGTGGCTGTCGAGTCCGCGGCCACCGCTGGCTGGTTGAAGGTAAGTCCCAACGGCGGCAGCGTGCGCAATGACACGTCGGAGACGCTCACGATCACGGCATCGCCGTCGGGTATGGCGCCGGGCACATATTCCTCGGCCATCGTGGTGACGGGCGGCGGCAAGACGATACGCATTCCGGTCACCATGACGGTGGGCCCTGGGACGGCGAAGATACTGCTGTCGCAGACCGGCCTCACCTTCACGGGCGTGGCGGGTGGTGGAAATCCGGCGCCGCAAACCATCGGCATCCTTAACGAAGGCGCCGGGGAGTTGAACTGGACGGCGCAGGCGGTGACGCTATCGGGCGCCAATTGGCTGCAACTGAGTTCCGGCGGTGGGCGCGTGGAGCGGCCGCTGCTGGATGTGTCGCCGCTGGAGATCAGCGTGAACACATCGCGGCTGGATCCCGGCGATCACTACGGCAAGATCGTGATCACGGGCGACGCGGCGAATTCGCCGCAGACCGTGACGGTGCTGGTGACGGTGTTGCCGCGGGGCTCGAATCCGGGGCCGGAGATCCGTCCGACGGGTCTGATCTTCATCGGCGCGCCGGGAGCTAAGCCGGGAGCGCAGGCGCTGAAAGTGACGAACGTGATCAGCCAGCCGGTGAGCTTTACGTCGTCGCAGTTGACCTTCGACGGCGGAACGTGGCTGAGCCAATCTCCTTTGAAAGCCACGGTGGCGCCGAACAATCCGGGACAGATCGACGTTCAATCGGACAACAAGGGACTGACGGCGGGCATACGGCGCGGGGTACTGACGTTGCTGTTCGAAGATGGCCGTTCGGCCAACGTGAATGTATTGAATGTGGTGGCGCCGCAGGCCGTGGCGGGCTCGAAGGACGCGCTGGTTGAGAAGTGGGCGTCGTCGTGCCAATCGCCGGATCTGCGAGTGCAGTTTGTATCCTTGCGCGACAGCTACCAGTTAGTGGTCGGGCAGCCGGCGGCGATCGAAGCGAAGATCGCGGACGATTGCGGCAACCTGCTGGTGCCAGAAACGGGTGCATCAACGGTTGCATCGGCGTCGTTTTCGAACGGCGATCCCGAGGTGCGGTTGACGCACCAGGGCAACGGACAGTGGTCCGGGACGTGGCGGCCGGCGAACCTGCCGGAAGGCACCAGCACGGTGACGGTGACGGTGCGCGCGGCCTACGTACGGTTGGGCTCGCAGCAGACCATGCAGACGGGCACGGCGCAGTTGGCGGGGACGCTGCGGTCGGGTTCAGCGCCCATCGTCATGCCGGGCGCGCTGTTGCACGCGGCGAGCTTCGCGGCGTCGGCGCCGGTGGCACCGGGCGGGCTGGTCACGTTGTTCGGCGCGAACATGGCGGACAAGGCCAGCGGAGCGGGTTCCTACCCACTACCCTCGACGCTGGAGGGAACCGAAGTGATGCTGGGCGGGCAGGCGTTGCCGCTGCTCTATTCAAGCGCGGGTCAGATCAACGCGCAGGTGCCGTATGGCTTGACGCCGAACACACAGCACCAGGTGGTGGTGAGGAGAGGTTCAGTGCTGTCGGTGCCGGAGCCGTTCACGGTGGCGGCGGCGCAACCGGGGATCTTCACCAAGAACATGCAAGGGACCGGTCAGGGCATCATCATGAAGTCCGACCAGTTGACGATGGCGGAAGCGGCGACGCCGGCCTCGCGCGGCGAAGTGATCGTGATCTACTGCTCGGGGCTCGGCGCGGTGACGCCGGCGGTGAAGGAAGGCGAAGCGGCGACGGTGGCAGCGCGGACGGTGAATGAGACGACGCTGACCATCGGCGGAGTGAAAGCCGAAGTGCTGTATGCGGGAGTGACGCCAGGCTTCGCTGGGTTGTACCAAATCAACGCGACGGTACCCGCGAGCGTGCCGGTAGGCAACGAAGTGACGGTGGTGGCCACGGTGGCCGGTCAGGTCAGCAATACCGTCACCATGGCCGTGAAATAGAGAATCGGGGCAACCATGCGTCTCACAGCGCCGTATCTCATCTGCGTGCTGTCCGCCGCGCTCGCCGCGGGCGCGGAGAGAAGCGACGTTCTGATCCTGCGTCCAGTGCTGTCGTTTGCCGACTACAGTACCGATGCGCCGCTCTCCGCGGACCAGTTTGGAGCGGCGGCGTATGCCGCTCAGCTTCGCAACGTCGCTGCGGAACAGTTCGGGCATTTGGAGATGAGTGTCGCCGATCAGGAAGCGATTGCGGATCCCGTTGCCCGCGAAGCCGCGGGACTCCTGGAGAAAGATACCTCGCGTCTCGCACGCGGGATTCTGAGCGATGAAACGCGAGACACGCTGCGCAGAGCCTCCGTCGCCGGGAAGACCAGGGAAGTGCTGGTATTGGTGCAGTACATGAAAGCGAAGGTCGGCAGTAGTACCTCATGGGCACTGCATCCGAAGCTGGATCTCAATCGGATGACCCCCCGGATGACAACTCTTCTTTTGCAGGCCGCTTTGATCTCTTGCCGGACGGGACAGGTTGTATGGCAGGGGCAGGCGTTCCGGCGCGATCTTCCCGGGGCGACCAGTGGGAAGTTCCGCCAATTCGCAACGAGTCAGTATAAGGATCTCAAGAACAAGGTGAGGTGAATTGTGTCAATGAAACCGAAGTCAACCATGGTGCGAGCGTCCATGAGTGGTCTACTTTGGGTATCGCTCTTCGCCGGGTGCGTTCTCTCCGCAATGGACCAGGCGCCGGTAACCTACCCTTTCTCGGAATTGCGCAGGATAGCGGTACTTCCGGTGATCGACAGCCGGGGAGACCAGAAACAGAAGATCAACGCTTACGGCATTCAGAAAGACGTGATGAAGATCCTCTCCAAGCGGCGTTACCAGGCCGTCGCCGGCGATCGGGGCACAGATGTTTTGCGTGGCCTGACGGAAGACGATTTCAAGAAGGCCGGCGCGGACTTGATCAAGAAGATCGGGCCCGAGAATGAGCGATGGGCCCTGGTCGTGTGCGCGACAGACGTCGAGTCGAAGCTGACCTTCGGAAGTTCCGCACACGCCCGAATCATGATCTTTCTGCTCGACAAGGAACGCGGAAGAGTAGCGTGGAGCGACATCGGGACCGGCCACGCATCCATGTATGGCCTGGACGGCATGATGTTCAAACGCGCGATGAAGAGCAACGCGATCCGGCAATCGGTCTATAAGATGCTCGAGGCTTTTCCCAAACTGCCCAAGGTGAAATGATCGCGGACCGCCGGTGGCCGTCTCGCCTCGCACTTGCGCGGAGAGACCCCCGGGAGCCGCTCTGTACACAAAGGAGAAAACGGCAATGACGATGCGAACTCTCGTTCCAATGGCGTGCCTGGTACTCGTTTCAGGACTGTTCTGTCCGTCGGCGGGCGCTCGGGACGGCAAAGTATATAACCACCTGGTGATCACCACCTTCGAAACCCCAGCGGGGACGGAACTGTCGCCTGATTTTGCGCAGGAACTTCGGCGCAACTTGACGATTCAGTTAAGCAAAACGAATCGCTTCAAGGAAATCACGGTGGTGGACGGGAACGGCGCCAAGCCGCCCAACGCCGACATGGAACTCTGCGGCAAGATCACCCGTTTCAAGAAAGGCAGCCGGGCGAAGCGTTACTGGACGTTGCCGGGAATCGGGGCTACCAGCATCAAAGCCATCGTGGAGTTCAAGGAATTGCCCGCCGGCACGACGCTCTACAAGTCCGAAGTCGACGGGAAAGTGGTGATGGGCGCGTATGGCGGAGACTCGCTAGGCGCCACCAAAGGCTTGGCGAAAGACGTAGTCAAGATCGTCAAGAAGCA
>CAZDIZ010000125.1:0-11261 GCA_964505625.1 uncultured Solibacteraceae bacterium
CGGCAAGCTGGAAAGCTTGCCCTACAGCGAGTAATGTGTACTGTCTGAGAGAATCGGCTGACGGGAGAGTTTTATGAATAGGCGCGAATTCATCGGTGGTGCGGTGGCGGCGAAGGTGGCTGCCGCGCGTCCCACGAAGTTGGATACATCGAAGATTCCGAGTTACAACCCCAAGATGGAGTATCGCCGTCTGGGGAAGACCGGCATGCACGTGTCGGCCGTGTGCATGGGCGGGCATTGGAAGCGTGTGGCAACCATGCTCGGTGGAGGCTTCAAGGGCGACGGCTATTCGCAGGCCGATAGCGTCAACGTCAATAACCCGGCGTTCCTGAAGAACCGCGACGAAGTCATCACACGGTGCCTGGAATCCGGCATCAACTACATTGACGCCTGCGCGGGCCCGGAAGTGCTGGCTTACAGCAAGGTGCTCAAGGCACGCCGCGATAAGATCTACTTCGGCTATTCCTGGAGCGTACGCGAGTCGCGCTTCGGCCCCTTCCGCGCCGCCGATGCGCTCATCAAGGGGCTGGAAGAGGGTCTACGCGAATCCGGCTTGCAGTACGTGGATCTGTGGCGCATCACGCTGCCCGAGCAGATGGTAGACGACCTCGGTGAGTTGCAGGCCATCGAAAGCGGCGCCATGAAGGCCATGGAACAGGCCAAGCGTCGCGGGTTGGCGCGCCACACCGGCGTCAGCAGCCACAATCGCGTCTGGCTCAAGTCGCTGGTCGAATCCTATCCGGACGTGATGGACGTGGTGCTGTTCCCCTACACCGCCAACAGCAAGCAATTGCCGGATGACAGCGTGTTCGACGCCGTCAAGAAATTCGACGTCGGCGTGCTGGGCATCAAGCCGTTCGCCAACAACACGCTGTTTGTCGGAGATGCTTCGCTGAACAGCCCGCACCGTGAAGAGGACGACAAGCGCGCGCGCCTGGCGCTCCGCTACATTCTTTCGAACCCGGCGATCTCCGCGCCGATTCCCGGCCTCATCAACACGCAGCAGGTGGACAACGTGGTGCGCGCCATTCAGGAGCGGCGCCGTTTGGATCTGAAGGAACGCGCCGAACTCGAACATGCCGGCCGGCAGATGTGGGCCAAGCTGACGCCGGATTATCATTGGCTGCGCGATTGGGAGTACGTGTAGTTTTCGCACCGCGAAAATAGTGTTTCCACCGGCGGGCGTGGTCTCCAAACGCTAATGCGTTCCTGGGAGCCACGCCCGTTTGCTGTTGCTGGTGGTTTTCATTCCGCGAAAGTTGTTGGTCCGCGAGAATACCCTCCGCGCTGCGCCCGCCAGAACCTACAATGGGGTTGCGGTTCTCCGGAGGTGTCATGTTCCGTCTCTTCGCTCTCGTCTGCTTGCCGCTAATGGCGGCTATGGGTGCTTCGCCAAGTCCTTTCTGCAACGATTGCGCCGCCACGCGCCGCGAGTTGCGCGAGTTGTGCGACTACATCGTGAAGGAGAAGCGCGACATGCCGACCATCTTCGTGGCCGGCTACTACATGCGCACGCTGGTGGCCGGGTATCAGATCCTCGGCGACCGCCGTTACCTGGACATCGCTCTGGAACACGGCGACAAGCTGCTCACCCAACAGATGCCCAACGGCTACTGGGGCACGGGCTACGGCAACATCTATCTTGCGGACACGGGGAACGCGTTGGGCGAGATCCTGGCGCTCGACAAGCACGCCGATCCGGAGCGGCGCGCCCGCTACTTCGCCGCGCTCAAGCGTTTCGCGGAGGCCATCGAGCGCGACAAGTTGATCCGGCCATCGGGTGCGCTGGGAACAGGGTTCCGCGCCAACCGCGATGGCACCAACATGCGGCTTTACGCGGACGACTACACGGTTTCGTCGGCGCTGGTGGGCGGCGAAACGCTGATATGGATGTACACCAAGACCGGGCTCGACAAGTACCGCCAGTGGGGCTACGATGCCGTCAACTGGGTTCTCGGTACCATTCGCAAAGACGGTGTGATTCCGTACATCTTGCCCGGCGAGTACGCCGATCCGAACGTCAAAGGCGATCCCGAGAACGATTTCAATCTGTGGGAACGCCTTCGCTACACCAATGTGACCTATGTGGGCGAAGGCATCCTCAGTTTCGATTTGCATTGCGGAAACAAGGCGTGGCAGGCCGAGGTGCGCAAGAAGTTCAAACCCGTAATCGAGTTTGTGCTGCACACGCAAAACTCCGACGGCAGTTGGGGGAATCCCAAACCGATGCTGCGGCCCGCGACCAACAAGAGCCCCTGGAATCGCCGCCCCTATCCGGACCGTCATCGTTCCGCCGGCGCGGTGAACGTCCTCACCTGGTGGTACAACCACGTCGAGAAGGACCCACGCGCGCTCGCCGCCATCCGCAAGTTCGACCGCTACATCACCAATCCGGCCAACGCCGCAAGTTTCGGGATGTTGCATCGCGGAGCGCGCGTGGACGCGGCGGAAACCAGCGCGCCACATTCCGACGAAGACGTGGCCACGGCGCTCACGGGACGTGCCATCGCCGACATCCTGATGCCAGGTGTCGACGCGAAATGGTGAAACGACTACTCATGAAACGCAATCTGATTTGGATTTCTATGTTGACTGTATTGATGGGCTGCAACACGCAGCGCCCGGCGGCTGTGGAGAAACTCTCCGCCAAGGCCTATGATTCGGGCTTTGCCTATGCGCATGACACTTACAACGGAATGGGCACGGCTAGCGACGGCAAGATCTACTACGTGCTGTGCTCGGAGAAGATCGATGTGGCCGGCCAGATGTACTCGTATGATCCGGCCGCAGACAAAGTCCGCCACGTCGGCGACCTGACCGAAGCCTGCGGCGAAAAGGACAAGAAGGTTGTCGCACAGGGCAAGGTTCACGTCAATTTCGTCGAAGCTAACGGAAAGCTCTACTTCGCCACGCACATCGGTTACTACACCATCAAGGAAGGCATGGAGACGGTGGGTGTTCCCACGGCCGGTTACCAGCCGTATCAAGGCGGTCACTTCGTAGCCTATGACATGGCCAAGGACAAGTTCGAGGAGTTGGGGATCGCGCCGCATCAGGAAGGCATCCTCACCATGGCTATGGACACGCAGCGCGGGCGGCTCTACGGCATCACCTGGCCCACGGGTTACTTCGTGCGGTTGGATCTGGCCGACGGGAAGGTGCGCGACCTGGGGCCGATCTCCGGCGCCGGTGAATTCGGACGCGGCAAGGACTATCGCACGCTGTGCCGCTCGATGAGCGTGCGGCCCGAAGACGGCAGCGTGTTCTTCACCACCGGCGAGGGCTGGATCTTCCGTTACGACCCCGCTGAAAACCGATTCATCAAGAACGAAGACGAGGACCTGCGCAAGGACTACTTCGGACTCTACGACCCAACTTCGCCCGGGCACATGGGTTACAACTGGCGCCAGACATTCTGGTACGCACCCGGGAAAGCCGTTTATGGTGTCCACGGTAATTCGGGTTACCTGTTCCGTTTCGATCCGGCGGCTTCGCGCGTGGATGTGCTGAGCCGTCTCACCAGCCTGCCCAGCCAGCGCAGCGGTATGTACGATCAGTTCAGCTACGGTTATCTCGGTTTCGCGTTGGGACCAGACGGCGAGACGATCAACTATCTCACCGGCGGACCGATCTATGTGGACGGCAAGCGCGTGAAAGGGAAGGGCAGCACCGCGACGGGCGAGGCCAAGGGCGAGGAGAACTTGCATCTGGTGACCTATCACATCCCCACCGCCAAGTACACCGATCACGGTCCCATCTTCCTGCCGGACGGACAGCGGCCGACGTGGGTGAACTCCATTGCCGTGGGCAAGGACGGCACCGTCTACACCATGGGCCGCTTGAAACGCGATGGCAAGGTGATCACGGACCTGATAAAGGTTTCAGTACACTGAGAAAACCATGGACCGGAGAGCGTTCCTGACCGCGGCGGTAGCGGGGCCGGCACTTGCGCAAGTGTCCACAGCCGGCCTCCCACTCATCCAATTGCGCGAACAATTCCAGCGCGAGTTGTTCGACGAGTTTGTGCCCTTCATGGACCGGTACATCATCGACCATGAGTTGGGCGGCTTCTGCTGCAATGCCGACCGCGACGGAACGCGATTGAGCGGCGAAAAAGTCACCTGGTATCAGGGCCGCGGCGTGTGGGTGTACGCGTTCTTGTACAACCACTTCGGCCGCGACGAGCGTTTTCTGGACGTCGCGCGCAAGGCCGCGGGATTCCTGGAACGCACGCGTCCGCCGGCAGGCCAACTTCGCCCGCTCAAGTACGACCGCGCGGGCAAGCCCATCACGCCGGCTGATCCGGAAGTTTACAGCGATCTGTTCGTAGCGGAAGGGTTTGCCGAGTACTCCGAGGCAACCGGTGAGCGTGCTTACTGGGACGAGGCCAAACGCATCCTCCTGCGATGCATGGAAGAATATGAGCGGCCCGACTACGCTGCCGATGTCAGCCGCGGCCGCTATCTCGCGCCCAATGATCAACCGTTTCCCGGCGCTCGTGTTGTGGGTGTGTGGATGTTGAGCATGCGCGTGGCTACCGGGATGCTGCGAGTGCGTGCGGACGCCGACCTCGAGAAGATCGCGCGCCGCTCTACCGATGCCGTGCTCGGTCCGCATTATAACCGCGAGTGGCGTCTCAATTGGGAGTTGCTGAACCACGACTTCACTCCGCCCACCAACGCGTTCGGCCGCCAGGCCTATCTGGGACATTCCATGGAGACGTTCTGGATGATTATGGACGAAGCGCTGCGGCGCAAGGATCGCGCGCTGTTCAACACCGCCGCTGAGCGCTTCCGGCGCCACGTCGACGTGGCTTGGGATCACGTCTACGGCGGCGTTTTCGACAACCTTGCGGATGTGGACCGCTACGTGTGGGGCATGGAGAAGTACCTGTGGGCGCAACTGGAGGTGTTGATAGGCGCGCTGCTTGCCTTCCAACAGACCGGCGCCGAATGGGCCGCCGAGATGTTCTCACGCATGTACGCGCACGTTCAGGAACGGTATGCGCTGAAGAAGCATGGCTTGCCGCTCTACATGTTCAGCGGAGACCGCAAGATGACCTTCACGCGGCATTCAGACCGCATCGAGAACTATCATCTGCCGCGCTATCTGATGTTGTGTCTGATCATGCTGGAGCAGATGACCGGGAAGAGAGCCGCTTAGTCCAGCCGCACGGGCCGCTGCGCGAGCAAGGTGTCGTTCGGGTAGTAGTGATCGACGTTCGCGCGTGTAAGCAGGCAATGATTGACGAAGACGGCCGGCGGCACGGCTTTGCCCGCCAGCAGGTCGAGCGCGATGCGTACGATCTGGCTGCCGTAGGTCTCGCCAAAAAAAGCCACTGTGCCGATGAGCCGCGTGCCCGGACGCCGCAACTCCTGACGGCCTTCGACCGAGCCGCCTTGCCCCACCACGGCGCAATCTTCCTCCCATCCGGATTCTTCCAGTGCGCGCAGCGCGCCCAGAGCGCACGGATCGTTCACCGCGCCCACCAGGATTCGCCGCGCACGTGTCCGCGCAAGATGTTCGCGCATCAACTGCAGCGTGGCGCCGTAGAGTCCGCTGCTTGGCAGGCGCACCACGCGCGTCAGATCGAACTCCGGCAGCACTTCCAGCAACCCGCACTCCATGCCCTTCACACGCGAGGCCAGCAACGGCCCGCCGCTTTCGAGTTCGATCAACAACAGTTGCTGCGCGCGGCCCTTCCAACGCCGCTTGGCGAATTCACCGAGCGCGCGTCCGCCTAGCAGACCGGCCTGGTAGTTGTCACCGCCAAAGTAGATCGCTCCCGGGTGCGCCGCGCCCATGGCGATCAACGGGATCTTCGCCCGGGCGAGTTTGTGCGCCACCACAGGCGCCGCGCGATCGTTGAGTTGGTGCTCGATGGCAAGGTGCACCTTGTCGGTGATCATGCGGTCGACATTGGCGACGGCGGCCGAGGAATCCACTGCGTTGTCGTAGGTCAGTAGTTCGATGTTCTCGGCTGCGCAAGCTTCGGCGATGCTGGTGTTCCACGGCTGCGTGAAGCTGGGGTCTTCAGCTTCGCTGGCATAACCGAACCGGTAGCGGGCGCGAGCTACCTGCGCGACGCGTGTACGGTACAAACGGTCGCCGGACCGTTCGACGGCGCCGCAATGCTCAAGTGTGTGCAGCAGGCGGAAGGCCGTGGCAAGTGAGAGGCGCGCGCGCCGGGCGATTTCCTTGAGCGTGAGCTGTTCGCCCGCCCGCTCGAATACGGACAAGATGCGCCAGGCACGCACCACCGCCTCGACGAGGTAGCGATCCTCTTTGCTCGCGCCGGGCGGCTTCGTCTTGTGTGGCACTCGTTAGAAGCCTGAGGCTTTCACCCAGAAGCTCTCCCACCACTTGCCTCCGGGCGGGATCGATTGCAGTTCTTTGTATAGGCCTTCATGCGCGAGGTTCATGGCGTTGGTCACCGCGGCCATGGGCTCGAAGCAGATGAAGTCCTTGCCCTTGGGCGCGTAGATCACCGCGACATCGTACTTGGGTCCGTAGACTACCGTGATGCGCTGCTTGGCGCCTTCCACCCAGAATTCGGCGCGGCCATCGGAGCCGCGTACCAGGTTCGTGAACACGTCGTCGAGTTCGGTGGTGGCAAGCGGCGCGGGATCGGGTAGCGTGACCGGCTTGCGCGCGCCGGTTGGCACCAGCAGGTTCGAAAGCTCGACGTGCTCGCGCGCGGCCACGTGAACTTTCCAAGCATCGCGCGGCGCGTCGTGAATCTTGAAGTACGGATGGTAGCCGATGGATACCGGCATCGGTTCCGCCGCCAGATTTTCGAGCACCGTTTCCACTTCGAGCGCGCCGTCACGCAACCGGTAGGTCATTTCGAGCGTGTGCGCGAACGGGAACTGCGCCATCAGATCCGGGTAGCGGTAGAACTCCAAACGGCAGGTGGCCGCGGCGCCCGCCGAGTCGGCTTCCAGTGACGTGAGCTTCCACGCGGTCGAATACATCAACAAGCCGTGTATGGCCTTGCCGTTGTTGTCCGGGCGGATGTTGCCCAACCCGCGATTGATCAGATACTTCTTTCCGTTGGCGTGGAAGGCGTCCTCACTGAGACGGTTGGCCCACGGCGCCAGGAAGGGATTGCCGGCGAACGCCGGCTTCGAGCGCCACTCGGCCAGTTGAAACGGCATCCAGAATACGTTGGTGCCGTTCACTTTCATCTCGTAGGAGTTGTTGCCCATGGACGGGGCGATGGAGACCTCGGTGGCGCGCGCGGCGTCGGTGAGGCGTATCACCTCCATGCCATCGACAACCAGTTTCCGGGCGGTGTAATTAGCGGCTTGCGACATGATCAAAGCTATTGTAATCCTTCGAGATGCTACAATTCTGGTTTCATGGGTAGACGAGTCTCGCTGTTTGTCACCTGTATTGTCGATGAACTGTATCCCAAAGTCGGCGTGGCCATGGCGGACGTGCTCGAACGCCTGGGTTACCAGATCGATTTTCCGGAAGCGCAAACCTGCTGCGGCCAACCGGCCTTCAATAGCGGCTACCACGACGAAGCGCGCACCGTCGCGCGCCATTTTCTGAACGTGTTCCGCGACGCCGAATGCATCGTAGTGCCGTCGGGTTCCTGCACGTCGATGATCACGCATCATTTCCACGACCTGTTCGAGAAGGAACCGGAGTGGCTGGCACTGACGCGCCAGGTGGAAAGCCGTGTGTGGGAATTCACCAAGTTCCTGCTCGAAGTAGCGAAGGTGGATGATGTCGGCGCGAAGTTGGAACGCGTGGCCACGTTCCATGACAGTTGCCATGCCTTGCGCACGCTCGGTATCAAGGACGGACCGCGCCGCTTGCTATCCAAAGTGCGCGGGCTCGAACTGCGCGAGGTGGACCCGCCGGAAGAGTGCTGCGGATTCGGCGGAACGTTTTCCGTGAAGATGCCCGAAATCTCCGGCGGCATGGGGCGAACCAAGGTGGAAGCCATCGTGCGTTCCGGCGCCGATACGGTGATCGGGCTGGACGCCAGTTGTCTGATGCAGATTCAAGGCACGCTTTCGCGCGCCGGCCATTCCATTTCCACCATGCACATCGCCGAAGTGCTGGCCAGCAGGTAATCAAAGCCTATGCCCGCTTTTCCGTTAGTCAAGATCGAGGAAACGCTCGCCAACGACTATTTGCAGAACGCCGTCTACACGTCGACGGGGCGGCTGATGGGCAAGCGCAAATCGCTCGTCAACGAGGATGTGCTGCCCGAGTATCAGGACCTGCGCGATCAGGCCAACAGCATCAAGCGCCACGCCATCGAGAACCTCGATTACTACCTGGAGCAGCTTGAGTCGAAGGTCATCGAGCACGGCGGCAAGGTGCTCTGGTGCCGCGACGGCGGCGAGGTGGTGGACTTTCTGGTGAAGTTGGCGCGCGAGAAGAACACCAACCTCATCGTGAAATCCAAATCCATGGTGACCGAGGAGTTCGATTTGAACGAACGCCTGGCACACCACGGTTTGGAGCCGGTCGAAACCGATCTGGGCGAGTTCATCATCCAGCTTGCGCGCGAGAAGCCCTATCACATCGTGCTGCCCGCGCTGCACATGACGCGCTATCAGGTGGCCGATTTGTTCACCCAGAAGCTGGGCGTCGAGCGCGAAGAGGTGATCGAAAAGCAGACCAAGATCGCGCGCGCCGTGTTGCGCGAGAAATTCTTGAATGCCGGCATCGGCGTCACCGGCGCGAATTTCCTGGTGGCGGATTCCGGCGCCATCGTGATGGCCACCAACGAGGGCAACGGACGCTTTACCAGTACCGCTCCGAAGGTGCACGTGGCCGTGGCGGGCATCGAAAAGCTGATCCCGCGCGCGAAAGATCTGGCGACGTTCTTGAAACTGCTGGGCCGCAGCGCGACCGGTCAGCCGCTCACCGTTTACACATCGTTCCTTTCCGGGCCGCGCCGCGCGGGCGAGATCGACGGCCCCGAAGAGTTCTACCTGATCCTGCTCGACAACGGCCGCACCAAGCTGTTGGCCGATCGCGAGAAGCGGCAATCGCTTTACTGCATACGCTGCGGCGCGTGCTTGAATCACTGCCCCGTTTATCGCAAGATCGGCGGACACAGCTATCCGTGGGTGTACTCCGGTCCCATCGGTTCCATCATCACGCCGCAATATCAGGGCGTGATGCAAAGCCCTTGGCTGCCGTTCGCCTCCAGCCTTTGCGGCGCTTGTGCCGATGTCTGCCCGGTGAAAATCGAAATCCCCAAGATCCTGCTGGCGCTGCGCGCGGACGTCAACAAGGCCAAGGAAAAGGAAGGCAAGAACTGGCTGGAGCACCTGATCTTCCGCGGTTGGGCCTGGCTGATGAAGCATCCCAAGCTGTTTGAGTTGGGCGGCATGATGGGCTCGGTGGCGTTGCCCGCGCCGGCCGCGGGCGGCCTGATCCGCAAGGTGCCGCCGTTCATGCGCGTGGGACCACTGAAGGCATGGTTGCAGGAGCGGGATCTGCCGCCGCTGCCTGAGAAGAGCTTCCGCCAACTGTGGCGCGCGCGCGTGAAAACGGAGAAGCACTGATGGCCCGAGACTACATCCTTCACAAAGTGCGCACGGCGCTCGGCCGCGGCGCGGAACAGGAGCCGGCGCCGGTGCCTCCGGCCCGCATCGCAATCCCCGAAGTGGATCTTGAAACTCGAATCCAAACCTTCTTCGCGCGCATCGAAGATTTATCGGGCAAAACGTTTCGCGCGGCGAATCCGGAGGATGCGCGCGGCTACGTCGCCCGGATTGTGGGAGATAAACCCGCTGTCGCAAGTAATTCTCCGCTTTTGGCGGAGTGCGGTATTACGGGACTTCCGGGGATGCGTTCCGGTTTTCGTTCAGAGCCGGAATTGCGCGAAGTATGCTCGACGGCCGAATTCGGCATCACCGGCGCGGACTACGCGTTGGCGGATACCGGCAGCCTGGTGATGTTGTCTTCGGCCGGCGAGGCGCGCATGATCAGCCTGCTGCCGCCTGTCCACATCGCCATCGTAGACAAATCCAAGTTGTTGACCGGCTTGGACGAACTGTTCGATACCCTGCCTGACCCCGCCGAGCTGACCAGTTCCATGGTCGTGATCACAGGCCCTAGCCGCACGGCCGACATCGAACAAATCCTGGTGCGGGGTGTACACGGACCGGGCGAAATCCACGTCGTACTGCTATAGACCGATATCAGGAGGATACGAATGAAGAGATTCATTGCTGCCGCGGTGTTGTTCGTGTTTGCTGGAGTGCTTTCGGCCCAGATGGCCGAGGTTTCGGTTAGCGGTGGCGCATCCGCGCTGAGCAACAAGGTGCTGGGCAACTATTCTGGCACCAACTACGAGCTCGACAACGGTTTCCGTCTGGCGTTCCGTTTCACTCTGAATCCGCAGAGGTTCTTCGGACATGAAGTCGGATACGCCTACAATCGCACCTCGCTGAAGTACGGCGACTCCACGAGTTCGACCAGCCAAGGCATGGCCATCCACCAGGGCTTCTACAACTTCCTGGTCTACGCGACGCCGGAAGGCAGCCGCGTGCGTCCGTTCGCCACCGTCGGCGGCCACTTCAGCAATTTCGTTCCGCCCGGCGCCAGCGTTACCTCCGGCCAGGGTACGAATAAGATGGGCTTCAACTACGGCGGCGGTATCAAGCTGAAGGTCACCGACCTGTTCGGCTTCCGCGTGGACTTCCGGCAGTACCAGACCGGAAAGCCTTTCGATCTCGGCGGCACCGGCCTGCTGCGGCAGAACGAAATCTCCGCGGGCATCTCCATCCGCCTCTAACCAGCGTTACAGGGTACGAACTGCACCGCGTAGCCGGCGACGGCGGGTGCGGTCACTTCGATCAACTCGCATCCGATGCCGTCCGCGTCCACACGGACGTCCGAGGCGCGCGGCACGTACAGAACATCATCAGGAGTCATCTCGTACAATTCGTCCTCGACCACCAGGAATGCACGCCCGCGAATACAGATCAGCCCGGTGTCGAATTCTCCCGTGTTGAATTGGATGGGGCCTGAAGTGGCTGTGCCCACAATTCTCGCGCAACGCAGTTGAGAGGAAGTGTCGGGTGGAACCGGAAACGCGTGACGGCCGGGCTCTGAGTTCACATTCCCATGGTGGCTGACTGCCTCGGTGCCCTCAAGTGAATTATCCGAGAATCGCGGAACTAACCCGCTTCACACCGCGATTCACCGAGAATCACATCCTAGTTGGACAGCACGCGCCAGGTGACCAAGTCGATTTGCTGCGGTGCGCCGCCGAAACGGCGAGT
>CAZDIZ010000125.1:11361-18741 GCA_964505625.1 uncultured Solibacteraceae bacterium
GCTCGTTTTGTCCTTCGGTCAGGTAATAATGTTCCAGCTTCTTGCGCAGTTGCGAAACCTGCACGCGCACAATGGTATCCGACGAGGAATCGTACTGCGGCGGCCGGTTGAAGATGGACACCCCGATTTGGTGCTCGGTGAGCGCCAGCGGCGGCTCCTGCAGCGCGGACTCAACTATGAATTTCAGTAGTTCCCGCAAGCGTGGAGACCGCTGAAACGAGGAACTGGCCGCGATGCGCTCGGCCAGCGCCCTTATCTCCTCCGCCGCGGGCGCGGAAATCCCATCTTTCATCAGATATCAAACTAACACATACGGCTTGACTTGTTCGCCGGCCGAGGCCCGGCTTCCCGCTTAGCTATTGTGTTAGAAGGAGATTCACAGGCGACTATCCGAGAATCTCGTTGCCCGCATCGAGTCTCGACCGCATACTGATACCGAGCCGGACGTCTCGCTCCGCCTCCATTGCCGATACGGGAGAAGAATTCATAATGTGCAGCTTTAGAACAACGCTCGCGTGGATTGCCATGCTGGCGCTATGCTTTTCGTTAACCACGGGTCTGGTCCACGCTCAGAGCTTGTCCGGACAAGTCTCCGGGAGCCTGCAGGACGAATCCGGCGCGGCCGTTGCCAACGCCAACCTGCATTTGAAGAACGTCCAGACCAGCGAGGTCCGCGCCGTGAAGAGCGACGCGGCCGGGACCTTTTTGTTTCTGAATCTCCTGCCGGGTACTTACCAGCTTTCCGTGAGCGCTCCCGGCTTCAAGACTTATACACAGCCGGACATCCTGGTGGCCGCAACCGAGCGTGTGACATTGAGGCCGATCCAGATCGCGGTCGGAACCGTAAGCGAAAGCATCACGGTCACTGCGCAAGCGGCGCGACTGCAAACGCAGAGCTCGGAACGCTCGGGCGAGATTAGCACACGCCAGATCGCCGAAATGCCTTTGAAGGGCCGCGATTACATGGCCACGCTCAAGTTGTTGCCCGGCGTTATCGACGTCACCAACCGCGAAGCACCGCGCGATAGCAGCCTGGGCATCAACATCAACGGCGCTCGGGCCAACACCACCGCCATCACCCTGGACGGCACCGTGCAGATGGACACCGGCAACCAAGCCTATGCGCTGATGACGCCGGCGCCGGAGACCTTGCAGGAAGTGAAGGTGATGCTCTCGAATTACCAGGCCGAGTACGGGCGCTCCACAACGTCCATCAACGCGGTCACCAAGAGCGGAACCCGCGAGTTTCACGGCGGCGCGTACTACTTCAAGCGCAATGAGGCGCTGAACGCCAACGACTTTTTCAACAACCGCAACAACGTCAAGCGCCCGCGCTACCGTTACGACTATCCCGGCTACTACGTGGGCGGGCCTGTTGTTCTACCTAACTTTAATCGCAACCGCGACAAGCTGTTCTTTTTCTGGTCGCAGGAGTTCCTGCCCCGGACCGTCCCGAGCAGTCTGACCTACCAGACCGTGCCGACGGAACTCGAGCGCAAAGGCGATTTCTCGCAGAGCTTCGATACCAACGGCGCGCTCATCTCGATTTACGATCCGTCCAATCAGAAGAAAGTCTTCGCGGGAAATCTGGTTCCCGCCAGCCGGATCGATGCGCGAGGGCAGGCGCTGCTGAAGTTCTTCCCGCTGCCTAATGCGACCGACCCCACGCGTAACTACAACTACATCTGGCAGAACACGGTCGAAAACGACCATCACCTCGAATTGCTGCGTACCGACTGGAACATCACCCCGACCATGACGTTCTTCGCTCGCGGCGTCAACAGCCTCGAACGGCAAGCCGGTGAAGTCTGCTGCGTGAACGGGAATACCTTTCCGCATCTGACGAATTCCTACGACCTGCACGCCAAGAGCCTCTCCGGCAGTTTGATCAAGACATTCAGTCCCACGCTGGTGAACGAACTGAACGTGGGCGTCAGCCGGCAGAATCAGTTCCTGGGCATCAGTCAGGAGACGCTCGATGCCAACAACCGTTCCAAGCTCGGCGTGTCGCTGCCGCAGTTCTATCCCGAAGCCAATCCTCTGAACCTGCTTCCCAATGTGACTTTCAGCGGCGTTACGAATCCGATTTCGCTCAGCTATGAGAGCCGGTTCCCGTTTTTCGGAACGGGTACGTTGTGGACCATCGGCGACAACCTGAGCAAGGTCGCGGGCGCCCATCAGCTCAAGGCCGGCTTCTACGCCGAAATCGTGGCCCGCAACACGGCGCGCAAGAGCAGCTTCAACGGCACATACGACTTCGGGCGCAACCAGGTGAACCCTTACGACACCAACTACGCGTTCTCGAACGCGATCCTGGGGTCCATCAACTCCTACACCGAGTCCAACACCCATCCGGTTGCCCACGGGCGCTACCAGCAGTATGAGTGGTACGCGCAGGACAACTGGAAGGTGTCGAAGCGGCTCACGCTCGATGTCGGCGTGCGTTTCTACTACACGACACCGACCAAGGTCGGTGGTGGCCAACAGGTCGCGTTGTTCGATCCTTCGAGTTACAGCGCGTCGCTTGCCCCGCAGCTCATCCGGCCTTATAAGGACCCGTCTACCAATGCGCGCGTCGGCATTAATCCGATTACCGGTGAAGTGGTGCCTCAAGTGAAGATCGGCACATTCGCTTCCGGTTCGGGCACTCCGTACCAGGGCATGCAACTCTATACCGGTACGGCGCAGAACAGTCCCGGAGTGAAGTTGGCGCCGCGTTTCGGATTTGCCTTGGACGCTTTCGGCGACGGCAAGACCGTGCTCCGCGGCGGATTCGGGATCTTCTTCGACCGCGTATCGGACGATACATTCCTTGCTTACGTGGAAGCGCCGCCGCTGGTGCAGACGCCCACGGCGAACTACACCACCATCACGAGCCTGCTCAGCACGCCCTTGAGCCTCAGCCCCACGAACGTGAATATGGTGCAGGCGGACTACCAGCCTCCCACGGTGATGAACTGGAGCTTCGGCGTGCAGCGCGACCTCGGCCTCGGCATGTACCTCGACGTGGCTTACGTCGGCGCCGGTGGACGCCACCTCACGCAGAGCCAGGACATCAACGCCACTCCGTACGGTACGAATTTCCTGGCGTCGAGTCAGGATTCGACCAATCCCGGGCAACCGCTGCCGGTCAACTTCCTGCGTCCTTACCGCGGATTCGGCACCATCAGCTACCTGCAGTACGGCGCGCCGTCGCACTATCACTCGCTGCAGTCGCAGTTGAAGCGGCGCTTCGGCAAGAGCCTGACCTACGCGTTGGTTTGGACCTGGTCCAAGTCGATTGAACGCGGCAGTTCGGTCGCGCCTTTCCTGGACAACGCGTCGTGGAACACCGACGTCACTTCCTTCGACCGCACGCACGTCGTTCAGGCGAACTTCATCTACGATTTGCCCAAGGCGAGCAAGCTGTGGAATCACTCGATCATGCGGCGGGCCTTCGACGACTGGCAGGTGTCCGGTGTCGCAAGCTTCATTTCCGGCGCGCCGTCGACGGTGTCCTACAGCTTCGTGAAGTCGACGGATCTGACCGGTGGCACCAGCCTGGACAGCCGCGTGAACGTTGTGGGACGCGCGCTGCTGTCTTCGGACGAACGCACCTTCCTGCGCTACTTCGATACCTCGGTGTTCCGTTCGCCGCTGATCTCGAACAACTACGGGCTCGGCAACTCACCGAAGTATCCCATCCGTCTACCAGGTCTAAACAATTGGGATCTGGCGATCTACAAAAACATTGGCTGGGGCAAGAGCGAATCCCGGCACATTCAGTTGCGCGGTGAGCTCTATAACGCGTTCAATCACACGCAGTACAACGCGCTGAACACCGCCAGCCGTTGGGATGCCAGCGGCAATCAGGCCAACGCGCAGTTCGGGCAAGTCACCGGAACGGCCGCGGCCCGCCGCATCCAGATTGGCATCAAGTTCGCGTTTTAGCCCAGCCCCGGAAGTGGTGGAGGAAATCCCCTCTCCTCCGCCACTTCCACCCCACCTCCGTTCATTCCCAGCCGGGAAACAATACCGTGTTTGTGGGATGGGCAATCTTCCACTGCAGGTATAAAATTAGTCCCTTGGTCGGCCGTTTTGGGTGAGGCGATTCTAACGGGGATTCCCACCTCCGGCAAGATGAAGGGTGAGTTGTGTCCAGCGTGACGCGCCGGGCGCAGTGTGTCTCGGGTAATGGCACGAAGGCGGTGGATTGCAGTTTCGGTGTTGGCCGCATCGGCGGCATTGGCCATACTGACCTATTGGCCGTCGAGAGATTTGCCTTTCATCAGTGACGATTTCAGCCACATCGCCGCCGCGCGCCAGTACGCGCCGATCTCGGGCTGGGACGATCTGACGCGCGATCCGGTTTACCGCTGCCGCACGACATCGCATTTCGTGACGTATTGGACCGAGCGATTATTCGGACTCAATCCGGCGGCGTTCAATTGGAGTTCCCTCCTTCTGCACATCCTGAACACTTGGCTTGTATTCGCGCTAGGCCGTTGGCGGGCGGTGGGCTGGCGCGTATCGGCGGTGGCGGCCTGTTACTTCGCCTTCCGCGAACGGCACCAGGAAGCCGTCATGTGGTATTCGGCGCTGCCTGAGTTGTTGGTGTTCTTTTTCTCGGTGTTGACGGTCTTGATCTGGATCGAGTGGCTGCGCAGTGGTCAGGAGCGTTGGGGGCTATACGCCGCCGCGCTCGTGTCGTTCGTACTGGCCATGCTGTCGAAAGAGTCCGGCGTGATCGTGGTGGCGTTGCTGGCGTTGGTGCTGGTTGTGGAGCGCGTCGCATTCCGGCGCGCGGTGCTGGCTCTGGCGCCGTTCGCGCTGCTCGCCGCCATGTACGCTTCCACGATCTTCGGATCAAGCCAGGACAACTTCTTCTTCCGCGACGGCACGTTCTCTCCGGGGCCGCATTTCCTGGCGGTCTGGTTGCGAAGCTACGGACGGCTGCTCTGGGTATGGGGCAGCATCTGCCTGCTCGCGGCGTGGTTCTGGAAAACCGGACGGCACAAGTGGTTACTGGCGACGGCACTGGTATGGATGGCGCTGGCGCTGGTCCCCTACAGCTTTGTGAACTACATGCCGCGAGTCCCGAGCCGCCACACTTATCTGGCGAGCTTGGGAGTGGCACTGCTAGTGGGCAAAGGCCTCCTCGCCATGTACCGCCACTTCCGCGGCACTCGCCTTCAATGGGTCCCCTATGCGGCCGCAGCCGCCATGATGGCCCACAATATCGGCTATCTCTGGGCGGACAAGTTGGTGCACTACGAAGAGCGTGCCGCGCCCACGCAGGCGCTGATCGATATGATTTCCCAAGGCAACGGCCCGGTCCGCGTACACTGTTTCCGCTATGACCAGAATATTGCGCGCACCGCGGTGGAAGTGGGCGCGGGAAAGTCGGCGGACCTGGTGATCTGGGACATCAAACCGGGCTGCGTGTGCGAGTCAGGATTTCTTCTGAGTCGGGATGCGGATCAGCACATACGCCAGACTGGCAAAAGCCAGAAGCGAAAGCCAGCCGCCAAGCGCGGGGAAGAAGCTGAATTCGTCGGCGCCGGCGAATAGACGAGTAATGGAGGATAGTCCGGCCAGGAACGTCACCGCCAGGACGATGCCGACGATGGCTTCGCCGGCGATCAGGCCGCTTGCAAGCAACGTGCCGCGCTCCTCGACGCGCGCTTTGTCCGCCGCGTCGTAGTTCGCCGCGATGCGGTCCGCGATCCACTTCATCACGCCGCCCACGAAAATCGCCGAAGAAGTTTCAAACGGCAGGTACATCCCGACGGCGATCAACATGGGCGCCCGCGCGCCGCACAGCACCAGCGCGATGCCAAACGCCGCGCCCATTGCGAGCAGCCCCCAGGCCATCTGTCCGCCCACGATGCCTTTCGCCAGTTGCGCCATGAGGCCCGCTTGCGGGGCCGGTAGTGCGCGTCCACCGATGCCGCCCGTGGCCAGGTTCGCCTGGTGCAGAGCGATGATCGGCAGCATCAGGAAAAAGCTCAACAGCGCCACGGTGGCCATTTCCACCACCTGCATCTTCCAAGGCGTTCCGCCCAGCAGGTGGCCGGCTTTCAGATCCTGTATGAGCGAGCCGGAAACCGAACACGCGCACGCCACCACCGCGGCCACGCCCAGCACGGCCGCCACGCCTGACGCGCCCTTCACGCCGATAGCTACCATGATGAGCGCGCTCAGCACCAGCGCGGACAGCGTCAATCCGCTCAACGGCTGATTCGAACTGCCCACCAATCCGACCAGGTAGCCGCCCACCGCCGACAGCAGAAAACCGGTGAGCGTCATCAGGATCGCAGCTGCTGCGGCAGCCACCCATCCGCGCGTGAAGTAGTAGTAAATGGCCGTGATGGGAACCAGCAACGCCACGATGCCGCCGATGACGTACTTCACCGGAATGTCGTGCTCGGTGCGTTCCACTGAGGCGCCTTCGTGCGCCGCTGTCGTGGAAGCTTGCCAGGCGCCGCGCAGGCTTCGCAGGATCGACCCGCGCATATTGAAGAGCGTGTAGCAGGCGCCCACCAGCATGGTGCCCACCGCAATGGGACGCACCACGTTGTACCAAACCGTGTATGCCGCGACGTCCCAACCCACGTTGTGTCCCGCGCCCAAACGCGTGGCCAGATCGGGATCGAAAAACAGCAGCAGCGGGATCAACACCCACCACGCCAGAATGCCGCCGCTCACGTTGATGGAGGCCAGTTGCGGACCGACGATGTAACCCACACCGATCAGCGCGGGCGAAAGCGCCGGCGTCGCCCAGGGAATGCCGCCTGTGTGCGCTACCGATTGTAGCGGCTCTTTGCGGAAGTTGAAGTGCTGCACCAGCGAGCGTGGGAACGCCAGGAATCCTTCGCTGTATTCGCGGAAGATCAGCAGTCCCTTGTCGCTCTTGAGAATCTGTATCAGCCCGCCGAAGCCCATGGCGCCGAAAATGTAGCGCGTCGCTTCGCCCGCCTTGTCGCCGGCTTTCACGATTTCGGCGCTCGCGACGCTTTCCGGCCACGGCAGGTTCGCGTCCACGCACAAGGGGTGCCGCAGCAGAACGATGAACAGCACGCCGATCAAGCCACCCGTGGCGAGCACCATCGAAGCTTCCGAATAGTGCGAAGGAAGGTCCTGCCACAGACGCACGCCGTCCATCTCCACCATGACGAACGAAGGGATGGTGTAGATCGCGCCCGCGATCAGCGCCTCGCCCACCGACGCGGCCGTGCGCGTGATGTTCTGCTCGAGCACGCCGCCGCGAAACGCCGGCAGTCGGAACAAAGCCATCGCGATGACCGCGGCCGGAATCGTGGCCGCGACGGTCTGTCCGGCCTTCATTCCCAAGTAAGCGTTGGCGGCGCCGAAAACAAACGCCAGAAAGACGCCCAGCGC
>CAZDIZ010000126.1:0-17168 GCA_964505625.1 uncultured Solibacteraceae bacterium
CCGGCGCTTGGCAATCACGTGATCCTGGTGCTGCATCCGCGCGCGGTCGACTATCCACTGGACAACTTTCGCATGGCCAACTTGCGGCGCACGGCGGCGATGGTGGGCGCGACCGTCGAATCCATGCAGGTGTGGGACATCCTGCGCTCGGTGGATTTCCTGCTCGACGAAGAGAAGCTGTCTCTGGAATCGATTTCGATTTTCGGCCGCGGGGAGATGGGAGCGCTGGGTCTCTACGCGGCGGCGCTGGATGAACGCATCAGCCGGGTGATTCTGGACAACCCGCCGGCCTCGCACTGGCAAGGGCCGGCGCTGCTGAATATTCTGCGCATAACGGATTTGCCGGAAGCCGCGGCGCTGCTCGCCCCGCGGGAATTGGTGTCACTTACTTCCCTGCCCTCGCGGTACGACTACACGACCGGCATATACGCTTTGTACGGAGCAAAGGCACGGATTCGAGAAGCCGGCGGCCTCGCCGCCGCGTTACGCATACGGTAGCTCGCATATGATCAGACTCGTTTGTGTTGCAGGACTGTGCTGTCTTCTGTCCGGAGCGGACCCGGACATGGTGAAAGTGCTTCCGCAAGAGATCGACGATGTGGTGGTTGTTCCCGGCGCGGGCATTCAGACGTTTCAGCGATATCGCAATCAGGAGCCTTATCCGGGGCTTCGCTGGTCGGAAGCCGGACCGGTGGAAAGGGTCGCGGATGCCGCGAGGAAACCGGATTTTCCGGAATCCTCGGTGGCGTATATTCGCTGGTTCTGGCATCAGCTTGAACCCGAACCGGGCAAGTATCGCTGGGAGATCATCGACCTGGCGCTCGATGAAGCGCGCAAGCACGGTCAGACGCTGGACATCCGGCTGGCGCCTTACGATCCTCACGACCCGCTGCCCGAGTGGTTTCGGGCAAGCGGCGCACGTCGCGCCAACAAGCCCACCGATTCGGATGGCAAGATCTGGTCGCCGGATAGCGCCGATCCACTTTACGTCAAACATTGGAGCGCGCTGGTGCGAGCGGCGGGCGCGCGTTACGACGGCCATCCTTACTTGAACTGCGTGGACATTTCGACGGTGGGCTATTGGGGCGAGGGCTGGGGACCGTACTTGCCGGACTGGGAGACGCAGAAGAAACTTATCGACGTCTACTTTGAGTCGTTCCGGCGCACGCCGTTGCTCATGAACTTCGACGCGCTGCCGGCGCTCAAGTACGGCGTCGAGCAAGGCGCTGGTTGGCGATTGGATTGTTGGGGAGACCTGGACGGCCAGGTGGCCAAGAACTTCAGTCACATGTACGACCGCTACCCGCAGCAGGTGGTGCGAGCGGGCATTCAAGACGCGTGGCGGCGCAGTCCGGTGTCGCTGGAAGTTTGCGGCACGCCCGGTTCCTGGAAGCGCCGCGGATACACCGACCGCCAGTTGCAGTACATCTTCGATCAGGCGCTGCGCTGGCACGCCTCCACCATCAACATCAAATCAACGCGCATTCCGCCCGAGTGGAAAAAGGCATTCGAGGAATTTCAGAAACGAATCGGATACCGTCTTATCCTGCGCAAGCTCGAATATCCGCGCGTGGCGCGCGCGGGCCGCATGGCGGAGATGCACATGTGGTGGCTGAACGCCGGTGTTGCACCGCCATACACGGACTACATCCTCGCGATCCAGTTGCATTCCGCCGCCGCCGCAATGGTGATCCGAACGTCCGCGAACGTGAAGACGTGGCTACCGGGCGACACCGTTTACGATTCGACGATTTACATTCCCGATGATTTGAAAGCAGGCGAATACCGCTTTCGCGTAGCGCTGCTCGATCCGCGCACTGGCACACCGGCCGTGCCGCTGGCAATTCAAGGCCGGCAATCTGATGGATGGTACGATCTAGGAGCAATCCGTGTGGAATAAGATACTGACCCTTCTCGCTTGCGCGCTACTCAGCCGCGGCGCGATGGCCGCGCCGGGGCGAGTGCTGCTGCTGGAAGACTTCGAGAACTCCGCATCCGCCGCGAATTGGAAAGGCGGTCTGCAAATCGCTGGAGATCACGTCTCGCACGGGCGCGCTTCGGCTCGAGTGCGGTTCACGGCGCGCCGCGCGGAGATCGCGGCATCAAAGCTCGCCTCGGACTGGCGCGGGTACGACCGCCTGCTCTTCGACGTTTTCCAGGAGCGCCAGGACATCGCCACCGCGAGCTTGCGCATCTACGATGAAGCCGGTGTCGCGAGCGGCACGCGCCGCGACTACTACGAAGCCGACGGTCAGATCCTGCTACTTCCGGGATGGAATCATGTCGAACTGAAACTCGCTGGATTGCAGGCTGCGACGTACCAACGGCGGATCGCGCTGGATCGGATTCGCCGCGTTGTGCTCTTCATCGATCGCGGCGCTCTGCCCACCACGCTGCATCTGGACAGTTTCCGGTTGGTTCAGGGCGAGGAACCGCGAGAGAGCGCTTCACGCACCGAACCGCAAGACGCGGTCACGTTGCTCGAAGACCGTTTCTTCCAGGTGCGCCAGGTGGCCGAACCGGACCAAGTGCCGGAATCGGTCGAAGTACGCCGCTTGCGTGACGCAGCGCGCCGCGAGGCCGCGCTGCTGGGCGAGATAATCCACGCCGCGCAAACGCAGGGTATCGAGACAATCTACGCTGAGCGCCATCTGGTTACAGCGGACCTCGGCCTGCACATCCGTCCGCGCTTGGCGTGGTTCAACAACGACGCGACCAAGCGCGCAATGTTCGGCTACGTCGCGCGAAGCTGCCGTGAAGCTCGCGCTGATCTACAGCGCAAAATCGACGGCAGCGAACGTCTGGCGCGATTGGATGACACGCAGGTGGGCGAACCACTCATACGTCCGTTTCCACCGCTCAAGGGGCGCCCAATCCGCAATTGGTTTTATCGCGACGAACGCGGCGAGCCGATGATCATCGTCTCGTTGCACTCGCCGAGCCGCCTGTTGCAGCAGTTCTTCGCCAGCCCCATGCAGCACATCGAGAGTTATTCGGTGGGTGGCGGCTCACGTTGGACCATCGAGCAATCGCCGGTCTACGCCGCGTTTCAGCAGGACCCGGACACGCACCGCGTGGGATGGGATGGCTGGTGCGGGCACCTGGTCCGCGATCTGGATTCGATGGGCACCAGCAAGCCCGAGAACACGGTGATCTGCCTGGAAAGCCCGCGTATCCGCCAGGCTATTGACGAGTACATTCGCATCAACATTCCACGGATGCACGCCAATCCGGAGCTGCTCTACAACATCCTGGCTTACGAATTGATGTACATGTGCTATTGCGAACGCAGCCAGCAAGGTTTTCGCGCCTGGCTCAAAACGAAGCACGGCACGATCGCCGAAGCCAATCGGAAATGGAGTACCGCTTACAAACAGTTCGGCGACATGACCGCGCCGCCGGTGAAGGGCGCGCGTCCATTGCCCGGCACCAACCGTGGCTTGTGGTACGACTGGGCGTGCTTCAACCAGGACCGTTTCACGGACCATCTCATCTGGGTTCGGAACCTGGTGCGTAAGATCGATCCGACCGTGCCGCTGGCGGCCGGCGGCAGCTTCAGCGTGCTGTCGGGCATCTCCGGCACCACGGGCATCGACGAGGAACGCATCGTCAACGAGGTGGACGACATCGTCATTCACGAAGGCGGCGGATCGACCATCGGAATGGATCTGCAACTAGCCTTCGCGGAAAACAAGAAGCCGCTCGCCGATCCGGAGATGAACCTTGGCGCGGTGCATCATCTGCTGCCGCATGTATTGCACGGCAAATCGGTGATTCAGCTTTGGCACTGGCCGCTCCAACCTGGCGCCGAGTTTCACTCCAACAACCAGACCTCGTTCGCGCACGGCTGGCAGTACACGCTTGCCGATGTGAATGAGTTGTTGCGAGCGGCGCTGGATGTGCGGCGTCTGAACAACGAGTTCGCGGCGTTCGTCGACACGCCGGCCGAGGTGGCCATCCTGTACTCGAAGACGTCCACGCTACAGTTGGCGCCTGAGATGCTCAGTTGGTCCACCACGCCGTACTTGCGCGAATTGCGGAGCGCCTATGAAGCCAGCCGGTGCCTGGACGCGCGCGTGACATTCGTAACCGAGCGCCAAATCCTGCGCGGCAAACTTGATCAGTACAAGATCCTGTTGGTTCCAGCGGTGAGAAATCTTCCGGCGGATGTCGCGGCCAAGATTTTGGGCTACGTCGAGCGGGGCGGGCGCACGCTGTTTGTCGCCGAGTCGCTGATCGGCGATGAGTACAACGCCCCGGCCGCGTACCTGGAGCGCATGGGCTTGCGCGTTGTCTCGACTGAAGTTCCTCGCGCGGACTTGGGCGGCATGTCGCGCGACTACTACCAAAGCTCCTCCGAGCACGTGACGTTCAGTGACCAGTCCGTGGCGAAGCTGACCCCGCGGGGAAGCGGACTGGCGGCATCAGTGGGCGTGTTGCGGTCGCAAGGCCTGCGTCAGAAAATCGCGACAACAGCAAACGCCATGTACGTCTACCCGGACGGGACTCCAGCACTAGTGGAGACTGCGTTGGGACGCGGCGTTGTCTATTATTCCGCCGCTACGCTGGAAGGTGACGATTACAGCCGGCTGCTCAACGCGCTGTTCGACGAAGCCGGCATCGCGCGGCTAGTGCGTGTGAGGCCGAGCGAGATGGGCACCGGAGCGCGTGTGGAAGCGCGCCTTGCGCAACTGGGGAATCGAAAGCTCCTCTACGTCGTGAATCCCGCCGCGAAAGAGGTCCGCCTGCGCATCGATTCCAAGGCTTGGACGTTTCGTGGCGTGCGCGAACTTCGTGGCGAAGCCAACACCACCGGCAACGTAATCGCGGTGCCGGCACAGGACACCTTGCTCTTCGAACTGCTGGACTGCCGGAACAAAAAGCCGATCGCGAATTGATGAATTTGCACGCGATATACTGCCTCTGATGCTCCGATACCTGCTGTTCGCCACGTTACTGGTTTGCCCGGCCGCCGCGCAGACGCGGCTGAATCGTGTGATCGAGATGTTCGAGAAAGGGGTTCCGCCCATCGGCAGCTTTTTCAACACGACCACCGCACGCTCGGCCGCCGACCATGCCAGAAGCGGGCTGGACTACGTGATGATCGACATGGAGCACACCCCTTACGACATCAACCGCCTGCAAGAGTATCTGCTCGGCGTGACCGACAAGCGGCGCATTCTGGCCAAGGGCAATTTGCAGCCCGACGTCGTGCCCATGGTGCGGCTGCCCGCCAACGGCCGCGAGCACGTGCAGTACATGATCAAGCAGGTGCTCGATATCGGCTTCTTCGGCGTGCTGCTGCCGCACATCAACACGCGTGAAGATGCGCTGTGGGCCGTGCGCTCAATGCGCTACCCGCAGAGATTGGGCGCGGCTGACATGGAACCGCGTGGCGAACGCGGCGTCGGCTACGGTTGGGCCGCGCGCTACTGGGGCTTGCCCGGCCGCGAATACGCCGAACGCGCCGATCTGTGGCCGCTCGATCCGAAAGGCGAGCTGCTCTTGTTCGTCACGATCGAATCGAGCCAGGCCGTCGACAACATCGATCAGATCGTCAGCGTGCCTGGCGTGAGCGGCGTGTTCTTGGGCCCGGGCGATCTTTCATTTTCCCTGGGCGTCGACGAAAACGACCCACGTCTGGAAGCCGCCATACAAAAGGTCCTGGCCGCGGCCAAGAAAGCCAAAGTACCGTGCGGCACGCTGGTCGAATACCCGACCCTCGGCCTGCGCCTAGACCAGGGCTTCGGATTCCTGCTGATTTCGGCTGAAGGAAACGTCGCATCCAGCGTCGGACATGCCATGGGTGAGCGCAGCAAGCGTTTCAAGAAGTAAGCTGTATTCGTGCGATTCTTGCTGGGTTCGATTCTTGCCACGGGACTCTGCGCCGTCGCGGCGGACGAGTCTATTCTTCGGCTGAAGCCGCCGGCCGCCTCCGAATTCACCATTGAAGCCGAGGTCGCCTTTGCGCATCCGTTGTCGCCCGTGCGTCTGGAAGCGGGCGGCGCGCTGGAGGCCGCGCCCGACGACGCCGATTCGAAAATCGAGCTGCGCCTTGTTCGCGATGGCGCGGCGGTACAAACAGCCACCGAACTACTGAAGCCCGTCCCACACAAGGACTGGGGCGGCGGCGCGTACGAAGAAATCGAAGCCGCCGCGCGCAACATGCCGGGATGGCGCGGGCGGCACTTCCGTCTGCGCGCGGATGTTTCTCCGCGCGGCGTGTGGTTCTGGTTCGACGGTCGCGCCGTCGGCGAACTTCCGCTCGCTACCGGGATCAGCGAAGTTCGCTTACACCTTCCACCGGGCGCGAATGCGCGCGAGTTTCGCGTGACACAAACCCGGTCGGCGCGCGGCGGCTATCAGCCGGTCGATCTCAACGGATACGGAAACATGCCGAACACCGGCGCGCCTACCGGCCAGTTCCAGGTTGACGGCGTGCCCTTCGAACTCGGGAGTTCCGGCATCGACGTTTCGCAAGCGGCTTTGCGTCTGCGCAAGAGGCCCACGGGTCCCGGAAGCCTGTACGGCAAGCAGTTCAACAGCATCAGCGCCATGGACGGCGACCCGGTCACCATTCTGCTGCGCGTGCCCAAGCGCTACTACCGCCGTCTCTGGCTGCTGGCGGCGTCGAGCGACGATCGCGCTCTGAGCACGAAGCTCACCGTGCGCCTGGCGCGATATCGCGGCGCGGGCGGTGCGTTCTTCGCTGATTCGGAAGTCACGGTGCCGCGCTCCGACGAAAAGCCTCGCAACGGGATGCCGCCTTCCATCGAATCGAAAGGCGGCCGCTTGTGGCTCATCGAAGTTCCGCTGCGTTCGGGTGCGCTGCAGGATGTGCTGGCGGCGGACGTGCTGAAAGCGCAAGGTAACCCGAGCGAGGTGCTCAAGCTGGACGCCGATGTTCCGTGGCTGGATATTGAACTCACACGCGAGTTGCGCGCGGATCTGAACTGCATGCTTCCGCTCGGTCCGCAGAGCGGCGTCCGCGTTTACGGCGCGACGCTCGAAGAATCGCCCATACGCCTGGTGGTGACATCGCCCGCGCTGGGACATTTGTTCACACCCGAGCAGGCTCCGCTGTTCGACGTGCATCTCGCGAACACCACAACGGCTTCGCAAACCGCCACACTCACCACGGAATCCAACGGTCCACGCGGATCGGCGACGCGGCAGGAAGCGACCATCAACTTGCTGCCCGGCGAAAGCAGAACCGAGCATATCGTGTTGCCGCGCGCGCAAATGGGCAAGTTCGACGCGATGTTTCGTTTGACGGATGCGCGCGGAGCCGTGCTGGTCGAGCGCGCCACCACTTACGCCGTGCTGCCGCCGGATACGCGAAAGGCCGAGAGCGACTCGCCGTTCGGTTTGTGGAGTTGGGGCGGCGGCCATCTCACGCCGCCGAACGAAATCGAAGCGGCACTCATGCGCCGCGCCGGAGCGCGCCACACGCTCGGCGCGGGCTATCCTTCCAAGCGCGAGCACGGCGTCGGTACCGGAACCGACATCGTTACCGGCATCTACTACAGCGATCAGCCAGTGCCCGGCGAACCCGCCGCGGCCGCGCAAGAAATGATCGAGAAGATGAAGACGCGCGGCTCCCATCCGTCGTATTGGCAGATCTACTGGGAAGATAGAATCTCGGACAACCACCACTGGCGCTTCCCTGCCGCCTTGATCGGCCGTCCGCCCGCGCCGTTGAGCGCGGAAGAACGTGCGCGCTTTGACGCGTACTGGAATCGCGCTTTGGCGTATGCAAAGCTCTCCAAGACTTCCCTGCCCCAAGAGAAGCTGGCGCTGGGCGCGTGGCCCAATTTCACCGAGGAATTTCTGCGGCGCGGCTTCCCGGCGAATCTGCTGGATGCGTTGAGTCTGGAAGTCGGCGGTTACCGCATGCAGCCGGAACGTCCGCCGGACATCGACGACGTGAACGCGCTCTACTTCATCCAGGAGTGGAAGAAGCGCTACGGATACCAGCGCCTGGACACCATCATGGTGGAAGCGTTGTTCCACGGTACCGCTCCCGGCTACATGAGCGAACGCGATCAGGCCAACTACTACGTGCGCGATTTTCTACTGAGTCTGTCCTACGGCGTGAAGCTGTTCGGCATGAGTGCCATGATCACCGACGTGGCCAACGACTACTACCGGAGCAACTGGGGCTCGGTCGGGCTTTGCCATCGTGCGCCGGAGCCGAGTCCCAAGCTGAGCTACGTGGCTTACTCGACCATGACCAGCGTGCTCGATCGCGCCCGTTACGCGGGCCGCGCCGATACAGGGTCCACCAGCGTCTACGCGCTCCATTTCATCGCGGGCGATGGCGAGAACATCTACGCCATGTGGACCACGCGAGGAAGGCGTGATGCCGCGCTCACCTTCGCCGGAGAAGCGCGCGGCGAGGTGATCGACGCGATGAACAACCGCACGGATCTCGACGCGCGCAGCGTCACACTGAGCGAATCGCCAGTCTACGTGAAGACCAGATCGCGCCTTGCGCGCGTGACGCCGGCGGCGCCCGTTTACGACGAGCACCCGCCCGGCGATTCAGTGGCTCTCGATTCGCTCGGTGATCTTTCGCGCTGGCAGCCTCGCACTGCCCGCGATGAATTACTCGAAGAGGGCAATCCGCGCTATCCACGCCGACCGGGTGTTTTCCATTTCGAGCGCGCCACCGATGCCGTGCGCGGAGCCGCGATCGAAGTGAAAGCCGATGCCGCTCCGGGCAGTCCGCTGCTGCCTATGTATGGTGTGCTCGAACGCCGTGAACCAATCCGCATCGCCGGCCAACCGCGCCGCTTGGGGCTTTGGGTGAACGGAAATTCCGGTTGGGGCCGCATTACTTTCGCGTTCACCGACGCCAAAGGCGAGCGCTGGACCGGCGTCGGCGGTTCGGAAGATTCCTACGGCTACGGCTTCGTGAACTTCGACGGCTGGCGTTGGGTGGAAGTCGATATCCCCGGACAGTTCCGGCACGATTATCCCTGGCCGCACAACGGGAACTGGGACGCGCGCGGTGGCGACAAGATTGTCGATTATCCGATTTCGCTCGACACGATCATCGTCGAGTTGCGCGATCATGTGGTCTACGTGAACGATCTGGTCCCGGTGCGCGACAATCGCGTGCGTGTGTGCGATCTCCGGGCCATCTACTAACTCGTCATGAAGAGAACAATGCTGTTGGTCATGACCTTGTCGGCGGCGCTCGCGGCCGAAACGCATCAGTTCAAGCCGCGCACCTACTCGCGCGAGTTTTCGCCTTACATGGAGCCCGCGCTGCGCGTGCGTTCCGGAGACATCGTCGCCACCACCTGCGTCGATTCCGAAGGGCAGGATGAAACCGGACGCCGCGTGACGCCGCCATGGAATCCGCTCACCGGACCGTTCTACATCGAAGGCGCTGAACCCGGCGACTCGCTCGAAGTCGAACTCGTTAAGATCAGGCTGAACCGCGCCAACGGCTTCGGCTCTAGCCGCATTAGCGATGCCGCCGTGCCGCCGCGCTACCTGTTGGACAACCGTGGTCCGTTCCGCGGCACCAAGTGGGCATTCGATCTGGAGCGCATGACGGCTTCGACCGAACTCACGCCTCGCTTGGGCAGCTATCGCGTTCCACTACGTCCTTTTCCCGGCTGCATCGGAACCGCGCCCGCGTGGCGTGAAGCGCAGTCTTCCATCACCGCCGACGCGCACGGCGGCAACGTCGACTACAACCGCCTGGTGGAAGGCACGCGCGTGTATCTACCGGTGAACGTCGCGGGAGCATACTTCTTCATCGGAGACGGGCACGCCGCGCAGGGCGATGGAGAGACTTCCGGAGGAGCCATCGAAACCACGCTCGCTGTCGAGCTTCGATTCACGCTGCACAAGAAGAAAGCCATCCCTTCCATGCGCGCCGAATCGGATGAGTATTTGATGGCGCTCGGCACGGGCCGCCCGCTCGAAGACGCGCTCAAACAGGCCACCGCCAACATGCTCGACTGGCTCCGCAACGATTATGGCTTCACGGCAGAGGAGTCGCACGTGCTGCTGGGAACCGCGACCCACTTCGACGTCGCCAGCATCCCCAACCCACGCTACACGGTCACCTGCCGCCTCAACAAGAACCTGCTCAAAAAATCGCTCAGCCTGAACTGAGTGATTTTCCAGCGGGGACGCGCAAGCCGGCGCCACCGGAAAAATCACGCAGTTCAGGCTGAGCGATTTTTTACTTTGCGATTCGCAAGCCGGTGGTGAACAGGTGCGTGCGGAAGCCTTCGTAAGCGTAGAAGGTCTCCGCCAGCCCGTAGTAGCGCCATTCGGCGAACCAGTGCACGGTCTTGTGCACCGGTAGCGAGAAGCGGCCCAGGGGTTCGTAGTAGTCGGTCGGACGCGTTCCGCTCGATAGATACAGCGAGCCGCCCACGCTGAGCTTGGGTTTCGCGCCGTTCATCTCGGGTAGATTGAAGTCCATGACCGAAGTTGCGCTGTGCGCATTATCGCGATAGAACGACCGCGTGCGCGTGAGTGTTTGCGGCACCAGATACGTGATGTCGCTGCGCAACGTCGAACGCGAATACTCGCCCAGCACGCTGATCCACTTTCCGCCGGCCGGCGTCCAGTAAAGCGACAACGAATTCGTGCGCGAACGGAAATCGTAGGCCACCGTCGTGGCCGGGTTCTGATTGTCGAGCAGCGAAAAGCTGGCCGACATTTGCAGCGCCGTATGAACCTGGTAGCGCGCCCGCGCCGTCATCTTCGTGTAGTCCTGCAAGCTGGTGCGGAAGTAAGTGCGGTCGCCGGAAGCAGCTTCGAAATCGGTGGTGAACGACAACTTCGAGGTCGGACGGTAATACGCGCCGGCCAGACCAACGTGCCGCCGCAGTTCGTTCGACTCGAGGCTTCCCACGTAACTCAGCTCCGGCGCGCGGAACTGCGCGTCACCCCAGACGAAGCGGTGCCCGCCGCGGAGCGTGAACTTCGAGGTCACATCGAAGAGCACGTCCACCTGCTGCTGGTTGTAGTTGTAGACGAGCCGGTCGGCCGCGCCCAGACCTAACGCAGCACCGGTGGTTGTGAGCGACGGCGACAGCAGAACGATTTCGGCCAGCGTGATGGAGCTGGCGTTGTGGAAACGGTCCGTGGTCAGGCTCTCCAGAATGCGCACGCGCCGGAAAGGCTTCAGCTCGATGCCGGCGTTGGCCGATGTGTGCGGCTGCTTGGCCAATGCAGCAAAACTGTCGCGCTGCCCGGTGTAAAACTGCAATGCGCTCAGCAGGACGAAGTTGCCGCTGGCCGTGTCGCTGTAATGCGAATTCGTATTGAGTTTGCTGTACAGGAATTGCCCCGACAGGTTCACCCAACTCGCCGGACTCGCCGTGGCCAGCACCTTGCTGTAGATGCCGTCCCCGCGAATGCCATAGGCCTGGTTGAGCGCGCCGAGCGACAACTGTTGCCCCAGCACGGTGGTCGTACGGTTACCGGGAATGGTGGATGCGTTGGTGACGTGCTGATCGTCCTTGAACGTCTGCCCGCCCTGTTCGAGCGTCAGATGGAAGCGGTTAAACTCCATGCGCACGCCGGCGCGAAACTCGTCCGTCTTGTCTCCCAGGAAGTTGCGCACCGCGTATTCGTTCTGGTCGGCGACGAAGTTGGTCAACCCGGAACCGGAACCCGCGTTGCGCGTGTAGCCGATGTACGGCGTGATGCGCGAGCCGGGGAACAGATCCAGTTGCAGATCCACGTAACGCCGCGCGGTGTCGAACGAATGCTGGTTCGTCAGCACACTGGAGGAAATGAATGGATTGGCGTACGACGGCAGGAAGTTGAAGTACGCCATGTTGCGGTAGTCCGCGGTCAGCCGGTAGCTTTTTTCGCGTGTCACATCCACGCGCGCGGTGTTGTACGGGTCACCGCCCCATCCGTGCAGCAGCACGTTCATCCGGTCGAACACCTTGCGCGTCGAATTTTGTATGGTGAGGTCGGCGTCGAGCAGCTTCGGCCCTTCACCCAGATTCACCACGCTGCGGTAAGCGTTGAAGTTGCCAGCCACGTCCGTGCGCCAGCGATAGCCGAACTCGACGCTTCCGCTCAGCCACTGCTCTGCGGAAGGAGCGGGGGCCGGCGCGGCCTGCTCCGCCTTCTTTTCTTCGGCGGGCGGAGGCGGCGTGGCTGCCTGTTGCGCCCAAAGCGTCGCGCCTGCAAATAGTATCAGGGAGATTCTCATCGCAGTAACGTCCGGCTCACGTTCGATCCGTGCACTTTGATGTGGCAGGTGGTGCAGTTGCGATACCGCGCGCTCTGCAAATTGTGAAACGCGGGCGGAATGCCGCCCACCGCGCCCGAGGGATTCGCACCCGTCGGCTGCGCGATGTTCGAGTGGCACTCCAGACACTGCACGCTCACTTCATGCCGCGTGAGCATCTTGGGATTGGCCGAACCGTGCGGCTCGTGACAAGTCGAGCAGCTTTCCAGCTTCACCACCGCGTGTTCGTAAATGAAAGGTCCGCGTTTGTCGCCGTGGCATTTGAAGCAGCCGCGGTCGTTCGCGCTCATGGTCCGCACCATCTTCGGGAAGAAACTGCCGTGTGGATTGTGGCAGTCCACGCAGCTCATGCCACCGTCGGCGAGAGGATGCGTGTGCGGTTTGCGGAATTCAGCCCAGGACGATGTGTGGCATCCGGCGCACTGCTTGTTCACCGCCGCCGGTTTGCGCGCCACCAGTCCCGTGGGCCCGCTCTTGTGGATCGAGTGGCACGACGCGCAACTCACCTGCGAACGGCCGTGCCCGCCCTGTATGCGCCCCATGTGCGTGGGTTGGTTTTTGTGGCACTTCAGGCAGCTTTCTTCGGACTTGCCCGGAGCGGCCTTGGCCGGATTGAAGATATCGGCGGCCGAAGCCGACTCGGCGTGCTTGGATCCGGGCCCGTGGCAGGACTCGCAGCTCTTACCTTTCCAGCCTCGCTTCTCGCTAGTCTCCACGGCCTGGTGCGGGTTCTTCTGAAATGCCTTGACGACGTCCTCGTGGCAGCCCTGGCAGGTCTCCGTACCCACGAAAGTGGCGGGCTGCTCGGGGGGCTTGGGTTGCTCCTTGGCCGCCGGCTGCTGCGCCACGGCCAGAAGAGTCAAAATCGGCAAAAGGCCCGCCGTGAGACGGGCCTTTTGCTGTCGGAGAAGGGTACGCGCGATTCTAGCGAGCATGTGCCTTGCTTACCGAGAACTCGCTCGATGAGCCGTGGCAAACCGAACAACTTTCGCCGAGGCTGGAGGTGTTCAGCAAAGCGTGCGAGGCAGCCTCGACGCTCACGTGGCAAGACAGGCACGCCGCCGTGGCCGGTCCCATCGGACTGAAGAACGCGCTGGGATCGTTCACATTGGCATGTCCCGCCGAAAGCGGCAATTGTGCGCTCGTTCCGGTGTGACACATGGCGCAGTTGCGCCGGTCGGCCGCCGCGCCGCTCGGACTCAGAGCCGGATAACGCACCTCTGCGTAATCGGTCGAGCCCCACTTGTAAGGCGCTCCCAATTCCTCGCCCGTGTGGATCTTGTGGATCAGCACGCGGAAGTCAATGGTGCGTTTGGGAGTGCTCGAATCGGTTCTAACCGGATTGTGGCAGAGTACGCAGTACTCCACCTGGTTGCGGTTTCCGCCGTGCAACGACAGGAACGAGTGGCACTTGTTGCAGGTGGCTGTGGTGGCCACAGTGCGGCGCGGGACCACCGTCGAACCGTCTACGGAGAAGTACAGGACCTTGTTGACGCCAGAGTCACGCACGGTCTGTTCGAGCAGCGTGCCAGCGTAAATCTTGCGGTCCATACGTCCTTCGATACCCACGGTCCAACTGCCCTTCGCGTCGGCTGGAATCGCTTGTTTGAATGTGTACCAGCAGGCCGTAGCGTCGCTGTTGCACTCGGCCGCGGTCGCCGTCTCGGAAACGTACCCGTTCGGTAAGGCGACGTAGTCCGTGTTCGGGCCCGCCAGGATTATGCTCAAACGGGTCATCGTCGACGGCACGATCGGCTTGCCGGTTTTGTCCTTGATGGCAAACAGCACGATGGGGTTCTTGCCGGCCGTGCCGTTCTCCACACGGAAGATCTCGAAGTTCACGCCCGCCAATTCCTTGGAGAACGTCGGAATGGTGTGCGCGCCCTTGATCGAAGCGTCGAATTCCAACTCGCCTTCGATGGTGTGGCAGGTGGTGCACTGGTTATCGGAAACCTGCGGCAGATTGGCGTGGTTTTCGCCGGTGGCGAAGTTCACGTTGTCGTGGCAGGCGCCGCAGGCCGCGCGGTTGGCTTTGTATACGTTTGCGGCTTGCGTGGCCGTGCCATCGTGACACGCGTCGCAGCGCCGCGGATCCGCCGGGAACGCCACCGTCGAGTAGTCGTGTACCGACTGCTGGTTACCGATAATCTTGTACGGCGTACCGGCCACCACCGACGGCAGTTGCTTGCCCATGTGAATCTTATGAGTCATCACGGGCATGTCCACACTCTGGCCGGTGTCCGGATCGATGGTCTGCGGCGTATGACACAGGACGCAAACTTCCATGCTGCGGCGCGAACCGCCGTGCGCGGCCAGTTGATCGTGGCAATCGTTGCAGGTCGCCGTGCGGGCCACATCACGAACCGTCACCACCTTCGAGCCGTCCGGCACGAAGTTGAACCAGTCGTCATCGTAGTTGGTGGGCAGTTCGAACTCGCTCAAGTTACGGTTCCCGTAAATGCCGATGGTGTGCGTGGCCGTCCGATCGTATCCGGCCGGAGCCTTGGTTCTGAACGTGTAGGTATACTCGCCGTCACCGGTCACCGCCCAGGTCCCGCCGGAATCCGATCCGGCCTGCGTTGCGGAGTTCCCCGTGATGGGGCTGGTCTGCACGCGCGTCGTGTACGCCACGTACTGGGTCTTACCCTTGGGAATGTAAGCAGCCATTACGCTTACGCTCACCGTGCCGGGTGTCGTGATCCCCAGACGGTCCAACCCGAGTCCTCTCGGGTCGGTCAGTTTTATGCCCGCCTTGATGGTCCCATCGGCGGCGATCTCCGCCGAGGTGATCTTCATCACCAACCCCGGGCGAACGAAGTTGATCAGGTTCGGATCGGCATAGAATTCTTTGTTGCTCGCCGTGTAGGTGGGGCCCGGCGCGCTAACCAGCGCCACGGAACCAATAACCACCGCGAGGGCGAACAAAAGGCCAATATACTTGACCGATCGCAGTTTTACTAGCATCAGTACCCTCCTCGTTAAGGAAGAACAGCATTAGACCGTGGATTTTATCAGCAGTTGGTGGCCCAAAATTCAACACATTCTACTCCCAATGCAACTGACTGTCATAAATACAGTTGCAGAGTAGGATTCCCAGTGGTGCCCAGACCACGCCTGCGTATCTTGGGTGATTTTCCCAGTGAAGGTGGGGCAAAACTCGCAGCCAGTAGCTTTGCCCACCTTGGGGGACGACGCCCCGTACTAATTAGTGCGGTATTAGTTCTTGTTGCTGCCCAGTTCCTTCACGATGTTGGCCAGGAACGATTTTGCGTCCCCGAACAACATGAGAGTCCGGTCCATATAATACAACTCATTGTCGATGCCGGCAAATCCCGGATTCATACTACGCTTGATGACCATGACGGTCCGCGCCTTATCAACGTCCAGAATCGGCATCCCGTAGATAGGACTGGCCTGGTCATGGCGCGCGGCGGGGTTGGTGACGTCGTTGGCGCCCACCACCAGGGCCACGTCGGCCTGCGGAAACTCCCCATTGATGTCGTCCATTTCATGGAGTTTGTCGTAGGGGATGTCGGCTTCGGCCAGCAGGACGTTCATGTGGCCGGGCATGCGCCCCGCCACCGGATGGATGGCGAAACGCACATCCACGCCCCGCTTGGACAACTGATCGTACAACTCCCGCATTTTGTGCTGCGCCTGGGCTACGGCCAATCCGTAACCGGGAACCACCAGAACCAACCGGGACGCCTCCAGAATCGCGGCGGCTTCCTCAGCCGAGGCGCTGCGGACCGGCTTCTGCTCGGCGTGCCCCGCCTTCACCTGCAGTTGTCCGAAACCGCCGAACAATACGTTAGTGAAGGAGCGGTTCATGGCCTTACACATAATGATTGAGAGGATGAACCCGGAACTGCCGTCCAGCGCGCCGGCGATGATCAGCAGCTTGTTGTCCATGGCGAAACCCATGGCGCAAGCCGACAACCCGGCGTAGGAGTTCAACAGCGCGATCACCGTGGGCATGTCGGCGCCGCCGATGGGGATGATCAACATCACACCGAACAGCAACGACAGGCCGGCGAACGCCGGCAGCATCCACGGTTGTGCCGGGCCCACGATCATGGCCACGCCCAGCGCCACCGCGACCACAAGGATCGTCAGATTCACAAAGTTCTGACCTTTGTAGACAATCGGCCGCGTGGGGAGGATCTCCTGGAGTTTGCCGAACGCCATCAAGCTACCCGTGAAGGTGAGGTAGCCGAGGAGCATCTCGAGCACCAGCGCCACCATGACGAAACCGCTGGGCTGCTTAGCGTAGAACTCAGCCGTGCCGATCAACGCCGCAGCCAAAGCACCGAACGCGTGGGAGATCGCGGTTCGTTGCGGCACCGCCGTCATGGGCATCAGGTAAGCCAGCGGCACGCCGGCCACCGCGCCCACCAGACTGGCGATGGCAATCAATTCGTAGCTGACCACGTTGTGGTCCAACAAAGTGCCCACGACGGCCAGCAACATGCCCAACTCGCCGGCGAAAACAGCGCGCCGCGCCGACGCCGGCGACTTCATCCATTGCAGCGACAGGATGAATAGCGCCGCCGAAACTACGTACATGAGGTGGATGACGAACTCGTTCATTTCTTCTCGGGCTCCCTCTTCTTGAACATCTTCAGCATGCGGTCGGTGATCAGGTATCCGCTTACCACGTTGGTCATCGCCGCCGTGACGGCAATGAAGCCCAAGATCTTGCTCAGCATGGAGGCGTCCTTCTCACCGGTGATGAGAATGGCGCCGACCACGGAAATGGCCGAAATGGCGTTAGTGAGCGACATCAGCGGGGTGTGCAACAGCGGCGAAACGCCCCGAATGAGCTGAAAGCCCAGAAACGCGGCCAGCATGAATACATACAAGGACCCAATGTCCAACTTCATCTGCCTCGATCTCCCTTCACGAATCTTCGACTGAAAAAGGGGTC
>CAZDIZ010000126.1:17268-18673 GCA_964505625.1 uncultured Solibacteraceae bacterium
TCCAACTTCATCTGCCTCGATCTCCCTTCACGAATCTTCGACTGAAAAAGGGGTCAGACTGCTCTGCCCCGCGTGCACAGCGCCCTGTCATTTATGTTCCCTGTCGTGGGGCAGAGTTGTCTGACCCCTTTTTCACGCCTTGGCCTCGACCGGCAACCCCAGGATCTGACGCACGCGCGCGTGCACCACTTCGCCGCCATGCGTGACCAGGGTCTCGCGCGTAATTTCGTCCGCCGTATCGATGGTGAGCGCGCCGTTCTTGATCAGGTGCTTGAGGAACGTCGCGACGTTGCGGGCGTACATCTGGCTGGCGTGGTACGGTACCTCGCTCGGCAGGTTCAGTGGGCCCATGATGGTGACGCCGCCCACCGATACGTTCTTGCCCGCCACGGTGCCTTCGCAGTTGCCGCCGCGCTCGGCGGCCAGGTCCACCACCACGCTGCCGGGCGCCATGGCCGCGATCATTTCCTTGGTGATGAGGATGGGCGCCTTCTTACCCGGAATGGCGGCCGTGGTGATGACCACATCCTGCTCGCGTACCACCTCAAGCAACACCTCGCGCTGCTTGCGGTAGAACTCCTCGCCGAGTTCCTTGGCGTACCCGCCCTTGTCCTCGGCCTGCGCCGTTTCAAGCTGGACCACAACAAACTTCGCGCCCAGGCTCTCCACCTGTTCCTTCACCGCGGGGCGCACATCGTAAGCGCTTACCACGGCGCCTAGACGGCGCGCCGTGGCGATGGCCTGCAAGCCTGCCACGCCCGCGCCCAGCACAAAGACCTTGGCCGGAGCGATGGTACCCGCGGCGGTCATCAACATGGGGAACATGCGCGGGAGCGTTTCGGCGGCCATCAGCACGGCCTTGTAACCGGCGATGGTGGCCATCGACGAAAGCGAGTCCATGCTCTGCGCGCGCGTGATGCGCGGCATCAGTTCCATGGACAGCACGCTCGCGCCGGTCTTGGCCAGTTGCGCGCATTCCGAACCCGCCGTCAGGGGTTCCGCGTAACCGATTACAACCTGCCCGGCGCGAAGCAACCCAACGTCGGCCGCGCCCGCCTCGGGATTGGCGCCGAGGGTCCGCACCTGCACGATGACCTCGGCCTCCTTGAACAGTTCGGCGCGGGAACTCACCACGCGCACGCCTTTGTCGGCGTATTCCTTGTCGGGGGTGCCCGACGCAACACCCGCGCCGGCCTCCACCAGAAACTCCACGCCGCTCTTCGCCAACACGTCCATGGCACGCGGAACCATCGCCACGCGCTTTTCGCCGGGGTACGTCTCGCGAGGTATACCGATCTTTATCGCCACGCCAGCTTCCTTCTTCTTGTGATTTGGTGCGGACCCGCTACACACCAGTAGGGCCGCGGCCTCAGATGTAGCAGTATTCCTTATGTTACCTCAAACG
>CAZDIZ010000127.1:0-18379 GCA_964505625.1 uncultured Solibacteraceae bacterium
AGTCAGCGGACTGACGCGAGCGCGGTCGCTTCCAGGCGCACGGGTCCTAGTAGGCCGGAGTCGAACAGCGGATCGTCTTTGCTCCAGTGCTTGCGGGGCGAGAACGTCAGCCGGCCGGTGGGGCTTGATTTTCCTTCCAGGTGCCAGTCGGGCCAGTCTTTCATACGGGGGCCGGTCCATTCGGCGTCGGGCGGGAGGCGATCGTCGCCGATCAGACGGTTGGGCCACAGATTCACCACGCGCACTTCGAGGTCGTTCTCACCAGCGCGCGCGGCTTCAGTGATGTCCACACGGAACGGTGGCTTCCAGAGTGTGCCTAGATCGCGACCGTTCAGCTTCACTTCGGCGATCACTTCCACACGTCCGAGGTCCAGATAGATGCGGCGGGCCGCGCTTACCATCTGTGCCGGAATGGTCAGCGTGCGACGGTACGTCGCCGTGCCGGAGAAATGCCGTATGCCGTCGTCAGTGTGATCGGTCCAGGAGATCAGGCGGTCGAACGTCGCGCTTTCGGGTGCGCCCCAGCCTTTTGGAAACTCGACTTGCCAGGGGCCCGCAACTTCGATTGCGGGCGAGATGTTCGAGATTTCGACGCGCAGCGGTTTACCGCTCGCCGCCGCCAATTCATAGACGCCCGGGCGCGTTGCTTCCAGACAGTATCCGTCGCTGGTGCTTTCGACACGAACGATTTCCGACTGCCCGCGCAGGTCCGTCGCCGACGATGCCAGCGCGCCGGTCACTTCGACGCCGTTGCGCGTGATGGCGGTGAGCCGGTCCGGCGCCGCGCCGGGAGAGAAGGTCACGAAGACGGAGCCGTACGGGCCGAGGCGTATGGGAACGCGCGTGAGCGCCGGCTGCGCATCGTAGAGCGCCAGGCGCTCGACACGGCCTGTGTCCGGCCACCACAATTCGGGGCGCTTGCCGGTCACACGAAACGTCGCCAGGAACGTGGCGGCCTGCGGCTCCGCGCTCGCAAGAAAATAAATGTCTTTGTCGCCCGCGACGCGGTGTATGTAGCGCAGTTGCTTGCCGGGTTCGAAGCCCACGCCGCCGAAGTCCGGCGCCGCACCTTCGTCGGTGAGCACAGCTGAAAGCGGCTTACCCCAGACGACTTTGCCCTTGCCGTAGCGATGTTCGGTGATGCTCAGGCCATCGCAGCCGGCCCACAGTTCGGCGGCCATGCGGCGCACCTCGGCGTCTCCGGCGCCGTATTCGGCGAGGCTGGGCGATTTCGAGGGTGGCGGACCCAGAACAATCGCGCCGGCGGCTACCAACTCCCGAACCTGGCGCAGTTGGGCAACGCGCATCGAATTCGATTGCGGCAACAACAGCACGCGATAACTCATGCCGCTTGGCAGCGTTGCGCGTCCGTCGCGCACCGTCATCCTCGCAAGCAGTTCGGTGGAGATGACGTCGTAGTCGTAACCGGCGGGCGTAGCCAGATTCTGCAGCGGTTCGTGCACGTCGTTGGGCGCGCGCTCGCTCGCGATGTAGGCGACGTCGGCGACGAAGCGCCCCTGCATGAGCAGGTGCTGGCAGCGTGCCAGGTAAGTGAGCCAGGCCTTGGATTGTTCCCACCAGGTGATGGTGCGTTCGAAGTGGATTCCGTAGGGCCCCATGGTCATGCCGGGCCAACGGTTGAGCCATGGCTGCATGGCGTAACGGTGAATGACGAAGCGGTTGATGCCGAGCGTGAACATCTGATCGCCTAGCGGCTTGAAGCGGAACGGATGATTCTGCCACTTGCCGTTCCAGGCGCGCGACGTGAATGCTTCGGCGGCGAGCACCGGTTGGCCGTAAGTGTGCGCGGCCGAGGCCATCTCCTTGGTCACCCACCACGGCTCCATTCCCATCCAGAATTCGGTGACGGGCAGATCCGCAAGACCGGCGTACGGCAGATCGTCCAGCGGGCCGTTGCCGTAAGCTTCAATCGAGAGCTTCAGCCCGTTGCGATGGCTGAGTTCGCGGAAATGGCCGGCGTAGTTCGTAAGCAGCATGTCGGCGATGGTGCGCCGCAGATCCCACAACAGACGCTCGGAGACTTCCTGGCTTTCGACGGTGCGGCCGGTGAAGATGAGCAGATACGGAACGATGTCGTAACCGCGGCGCGCGCGGAACTGCTCACGGAAACCGGGCGTCCAATTCTGCGAGCCGGTTTCCCAACTGTCGATGTGCATGTAAGCGAGAGCGCTGGCGCCCACCGCGCGCTGGTCATCGAGCAACTTTCCCATCAGACCGGCGAAGTGGACGTCGACGGCGTGCTTGCTGAGTTTGTCGCACTCCAAGCCGAGGCTTTCTTTTGGCGCCGGGTGGTTCATCTTTCCGTTCGTGGTGTGCCCGAAGCGGAGAATGGTCCAGTTCCCGGCGGGCACGTTCCAGTTCAAACGCCCGCTCGCATCCATTTGCGCGGTGAGTTCGACAATCTTTGCGCGTGGAATCGGCGTGCCGGAAGCGCCGGCGGCCAACGATGGTTGGCTCACATACGCGGCCTTGCCGGGGATGTCTTCGATGCGCGCGTCGCCGTGCAGTTCGACATCGCCGAGCGAGAGATCATCGGGCGCGGGCGGAACCGGCTTCGCGAATGTCAGGCGGAAATACCGCGACACGACGCGATCGAAGCTCACCGATGCATTGGGCCAGGAAACCGTGAAATCGCGGATGACGCGATAGTCGCGGCCGTCGTCTGAAATGGAGATGGTGCCGCTCGCGGTGGCGCGGAAGCGCGTGAGCTCGATGGACGCTGCGCGCGCGGAGAACGGCTGGGGAAATTCGATGGTCACCGAGTACTTGTCGCGAGTGATTTTCGCACCGGCTTCCGGCATGCGCGGGGTGTCCGCGGGCGGCGTTGGGAAAGCCACCACGGCGATTTCGCGATAGAAGCCGGCGGTGGCTTTGGGTTGCGGAAGCACGGCGGAGAATTTGCGCGGTCCGCTTGTGCGCGTCTCGCTCGACACCACGATCTGCATCGACAGCTCCGGCGTGATCCAGGGACCACCGCTGCCGCACCAGCCACCGTCGTTATTCATGTCGATGGTGATGCCCAAACGCGTCGCCTCTTTCGTCGCGTGCTGGAAAAGCTCGCGCCACTTCGGACTCAGAAAACGCACCGGGCCCTTCGGCACGAAGACATCGACCTCCATGATGATGACGCCGCGAATGCCGACCCGCTGCATGGCTTCGAGATCCGCCGTGATGCCTTCTCGAGTGATGTTGCCGTCGATCCAAAACCAGAAAACCCAGGGTTTGGCGGTGTCCGGCGGCTGCCGGAATTCGGAGGCCAGATCAGTAGGCGCGGCAATCGCCGCGGCCGCCAACAACGCGGCGGCTATGAGGCACACGGTGAGACGTTTCATTACGGTTTAACGACGGTCTTGGCGACGGAGACGTTATCGAACTCGTCGGCGACTCGGACGGCAATGGTGTGCTCGCCCGACTTGACGTTGCCGATGTGGACGGTGAAGCTGTGCTCGCGCGCATCGAGCAGCTTGGTCGTTGGCTCGACGAACGTCCACGCGCCGCCATCGAGTGAATATTCGGCACGTTCAACAATGCTGAGGGCATCACGAGCAGTCCAGCGAACGTTCAAGCCGCCAGAGCTCAACTCGGCGGCAAGCGCGGTGATTTCCGGAGGCGTGTTATCGATGGTGAACTTGTCGCTGACGCGCTCGGTGGAAAGAGATTTGCCCGCGGGGTTATCGGGCGAATCGGAAACCGTCACGCGCACGTAGTATTCGCCGTCGGGAAACGCCGTGGAGTCCCAGGTGAGGTGCTTGTCGGCAACCTTCTCTTTGAGAAGCTTCCACTCGGTTTCCGCGGCGCCGCGAATTTCCACTTTCGACATCAGGTCGTCACCATTCTCGTCGCGCGCGGCCCAACGCGCACCGAGAAAGCCCTTGGCGAACTGCAAGGTGGCCGAAGGCGAACCGGAGCCGATGCTCAGCTGCGGCGTGGCGGGACGATTGCGGCGCGGCAGCGGCGGCAGTGTGATGGACTGCGACGGCGTGAGAGTGAGACTCTGCGGCGGGAACCTATAGTTGGGCGGAGTGATCTCGATCTCTTCAATCACCGGTGCGACGTTCATGGGCAGATAAGCGGCGGAGACCGAGTCGAGTTCCGGGGAGTGCGAATCGGAGGCTTGTTCGATGGTCACTCGCCATTGCAGAAAGCGGGCCGCGGGCGAACCGATGCGATTCTGGGCGGGCTCGGTCCAGGCGCTCCAATTCTTCCGCGGACGATTCAGGTTGCCGCTGCGTGTTGCGAGCGTGATGCGGCCGCCATGCAGCGTAGCGCGGTATTCGATGCGTCCCCAGTCGGAGTGCAGCCCGGCATCGAAGGTTTCGCTTTCAATGGTGCCGTCCTTCTCAAGGCCAGGACCGATCGCGAAGAGCTTGCCCACGTTGCCGGAAACGGCGTAGAGTTCGCCCGCGGCGCCGGCCAGCAATCCGGTGATCTGCGTGGGCGCGGTGTTGACCAGCAGCGTGGAGAGAAGCTCGGAGTCCAGGCGGTAAATGTTGCCCTTGTTCCCCGTTCCGCCAATGGCGCGGCCTTCCTGGTCGATGGCGAGAGCGTAAACGATTTCCTGCGGGTGGCTCCAGAGTTTGCGCGGAAAACCATTTGGATCGATGCGATAGACCTCCGAGCCGCCCGAAAGCGATGCAGCTCCGGGCGCGAACGTGGGCGGAGGCGCATTGACGGCACGCGCGGCGGTTGGCACTGTGGCGGCGGGCGCAGGAGCGGCAACAGGCGCCGGCATCGGAGCGATCAACGGCGGGGCGACGGTACCGGCGCCGGCTGCCGCCGCGTACACGGTGCCATCGGCGGCCACAGCGACGGCCGTCACTTCGCGCTTGGCCGCCTGATAGAGAACGAATCCTTCGGCTGAAGGCGTGACGCGCAGGATCAGACCGCCGGGTTCGGTTCCGACAATCAAGTTGGCGCGCGCATCGATAGCCAGCGCACGTGCGTGCGTCTCTTCGGTATTGAAGAAGACGGCGCCTTTACCAGAGGGAGAAACGCGGTGTATCTCGCCCTTGTCACCGGTGGCAAGGAAGAGGTCGCCGGACGGAGCGAACACCATGGCCCAGATGTACTTTGCGCCGGGGTTGTAGAACACTTCGGCTTTGCCGTCGGAGGAAACACGATACACTTTTCCGTCGGGCGAAGTGGCGGCGTAAACACGATCCTGTTTGTCGACGGCGACCGCGTAGATCTCCATGCCGTCAAGTTCCGCCAGCGTCTTGCCCACGCCGCCCTTAGGCACCATATAGAGTTTGGTCTTCGCGCCGCCCGCACCGCCGCCTCCGGCGTAGAGGTTGCCTTTGGAATCTCGCGCCACGGCCCACAGATACGGCGAGGAGGAATCGTAGATCTCCTTCAGCAGCGGGGCGAGCGCGAGCTTTCCGTCGCTTGAAAGCGACAGGCGTTTGATGGCGCCCTTTTCAAACTCTTCGCGTTCACCGGTGGACCAGACATGCGTCTGGCCGGCGTTGGCGTAAGCGGCAGCCGCCACCAGGGCGGCGCAGAAAACGATGAGTTTGCGCATGGTGTTCGATTTACTTGACGGTGATCCGGAGCGAATAACTGCCGCTGACGATGAAGTCGAACGGGATGGCCGCCTGCTCGATAGCGCTTTCGGCGCTGGTCAGCAGATGGCGGTTGGAAGTGCGCCCGTTCTGCATCACGTTGAGCACGGAGGCGGGCAGACTGGGCAGCGCTTTGTCGTCGCTGTATACGGCCGGGCGCGCTTCGACGAAAGCGGCATAGAGCTTATTGTTGGCGCGCTCCTGATTGATGAGCGCGACGGTCTGCGGCAATTCCAGGTAGCGGTTCATCATGCCGGCCGTGAGGCTCATGCGGTTGAGCGTGTCGGCGTCACTGAGCAGAATGCGATGCTCGCCCTTGGGAAGAGTGGCGGGCACGCGCAGGGTGAAATTCTTCTCGACGCGCTCGCCGCGATACGGACGCAGGAAGACTTTAACCGGGATCTCTTCGCCGGGCGAGACTTCGTTGCGGGCGATCCAGCCGCGCTCGATGGTAGCGATGCGGCGGCGCGGCAGCAGGTCGATGGTCGCGTTGACTGCCTTGAGCTTCGGCATCTTCACGGCGTTTGAAAACAGGCGGCCGAACTTGTCACCCCACCAACCGGCTAGCAGCAGCGGAGCCGGGATGGGCATTTCACTTTGCGCCTGCATGGTAGCGAGCGAAAGGCTCGGCATGCCGTCCACGTCGACCTTAGCGTTCAGGCGATAGGTGGCTTCCTCGGCAAAATCGTTGAGACCGGAAATGGAATTGTAGAGCGTGAAGGTCATCAGAGCCGGAGTCCACTTTTGCTCTACGGCAACCTGGAAGTGCAGTAGTTTTTCAGTGCGGATCTGGTTATCGGCATCGAAGCTGCGCACACGAACGCTGACCGGAATCGTGGGCGCCGTCTCGCCGAGCACACCCATGATGCCGCTGTGGCGATCCTGGTGCAGCGCGCCTACCACTTCAGTAGCGTTCGCGATCTTCGTTGGCGCGTAAGCGGATGAGAGCACCATCAGCACTTCGCCTTTGCTCATGGGCAGGTTCAAGGGCCCCAAATTGAAGAACGGATGCCCGAAGGCGAGCACGCGTTTGCCGTCGTTGTAAGTGACCGTGCCGAGTCCGGTAACGCTCATGTCGCCGGAGACGAGTACGCCGGCCACGACGTCGCCGGGAGCGAGCGAGTTTCGCCAGCCGGGCGCGGGCGTGGTATTCCGCAGCGCGCCACTCGCGCCGCCTTGGACGGCTTTCACGCCGAGCTGCTGAAACAACGGCCCGAACTCGCGCAACACGTCTTCGTGAAATCCCGAGAACAGCAAAGGCGTCTCGATGGGCACCATGGTGGCATCCGGCAGCGGCGCATTCTGGGCCCCGGCCGACACCGTTTGCGAAAGCAAGTCAGCCGGGAGGTTCAACTCGGCTCGCGGCGCGAGTTTGTCGGGTGCGCGCGCACCGGCGGGACGGGTCGCATCGAATTCGTTGATCTCCAGCATCAGTTCGATGGGCGTGATGCCGCAGATGGCGTCCGGCGAGAAGACGCTCAAGCGAAGCGCGATGGCACCCGCGAGCTTGCCGTCGATGTAGACCGGGCTGCCACTCATCCCGGCGGCGACGTTGGTCGCCTTGGCCTTGCCGCCGAGCTTGCCGAGGATCACGTCCTGCTTGGGTCCCCAGGCGTTCTTCCACAACCCGATAATTTCCACTGGGACCGCTTCCGGTTCGGTGCCGTTGAAAACGGTCCAGGCGTATCCACGCATGCCAGGTTTGATTTCGGCGGACCGAAGGATCTGAGGGGTTCCGGCACGCGGGCGCGAAAGTGTGGGCGTGTCGGCGGAGGCGAAAACTAATACTGCTGCCGCGAGGGACACTGCCCCCGCCAGGCGGATGCTTCTCATAGGTGAGCCCTTACTCTTAGTGTAGCTTTAACCAGCGATCGAGGAAGGCGTAGGCCTCGCGACGAGCAGCGGGTGCGAAATCGTGCCCGCCTTCCGGATGCACCGCGACCAGGCGCTCGGGTGCGTGGAAGATCCGGTCGTAGACGGGAAGCGCCGCCGCGACGCAGTCCTTCACACCGGAGACCTCGAAGTTACTGTCGCCAACGGGTGCGTTGATGAAGACGGGCCGGGGCGCAATCGCGGCGAGAATTTCCGTGAAGTCGAATGGCACCTTCGTTGGGGAATTTTCGTACATCGTAGCGATGCGCGGCATGTAGCGCGCGCTGGTCCAGCCCTTCAGATTGCCGCCATAGTATTTGCGAAACGAGTTGAAACCGCAGCTTGTGACCACAACCTTGATGCGTTCGTCGAAGGCGGCCACGAATAGCGAATTGTGTCCTCCGAGCGAATGCCCGATCGCACCGATTCGCTTTGGGTCCACGTAAGGCAGCGATGCCAGCAAGTCCACCGCGCGGCGGTGATTCACGATGCCCTTCATGGTTCCGCTCACATACTTCGGAGAGTCGAAGTGATACGGGTAGTCACCGAAGCTCGGATAATCGGGGGCTAGCGCCACGTAGCCACGCTCCGCCAATTCCTGTGCGTAATGCAGGTTCGCGCTACCGGCGAGCCCCACCGGCTCGGCTTTGCCAGGACGCGTGGTCTGGTGCAGGCATAACATCGCCGGTAAACGCACTTTATGTTTGGCTGGAATCAACAGATAGGCGGGGACGCGATCGCCCGCTTCAGCGACGTACGTCAGTTTGATACGCGTGTAGGAAGCGGTGGAAACCTCCTCCAGCTTTTCCATCGCCAAGGGCGCCCGGCCGCTCCGCGGTAATTCGCCCATAACTAACTCCATGTTGGCGATGATGTGTTCGCGGCGTTTCGCCCAGTCGCGCTTTGACACCACCGGGTGACGCTCGCCGCGCGCGTCGAAGTAGTGAAGCAAGTCAGTCTTCTCAGTGTAGAAAGGCGGCGGTGCGGCCGCCGCGAGGACCACAAAAAGGAATGTGATGGCACGTATCACGCAGAACAGTCTAGCACTTCGACGTGATGTATGCGGCGGGCGGAAATGAACAACATACACTAAGTAGGCAATGGTGATTTGTTGCGGCGGTAAATGACCTACTAACAAATTTCTTGTGGCGCCGTAATAGCGGGCGGCCGGTAAGATCTACCGCACGATCGCGAGGCCCTCCGTGGCTGGTGGAAAACAGGTGTGTTATTCAGTAATAACTTCCGAGATTTGTTATATGTCAGCCGTGTAACATTTCCTGTTGTACGACATACTGTGCGTGACTAGAATAGGGTGACTGCTAGCTCCACGCACTCTTACTGTTTTGCTGCTCGATAAGTTCGTGTACAAGTGCTTTACGACTGATGTGAGGCTAAAGTTACGTGATGCAGTCGACGATCATAATGAGTGGCTGGGCTATCCTCGAAGCGCTAGTATTTCCGGTTCAGGTTTTTGGGGAAGTCCTCCGGCCACGCGACACTACGAAGAAGGAGGCATGGTGTTGTTCGCGAAGTGCGCTCCGAGCTGGCATTATGCGTTTTTATTCTTCTCGTTCTCGCCCTCGTGTTCCTTTGCCACATTCTCCCAATATGAACGAGTGAGTCCCGCTGAGGGGCTCTTGTAAGCCTTCGACCCGCCGGAACATCTCTTTGCGATCACTCTAAGCTGCGATGAAATACCTTAACGCAATCTTTGTGTCCACGGTACTGATGATACAACTACTGTGGGTTCAGCAACTTACAGCACAATCGGCGACGGGGCGAACGTTCTACGTTTCCCAGTCCAATGGCAGTGACGCAAACAGCGGCCTGGCGCCGCACGAGGCTTGGCGCACGCTTCGCCGCGCAACCTCAGTTGGCCTTCTTCCTGGCGATGAAGTTCTGCTCGAACGTGGCAACGTTTGGCATGAGACATTGGCCCTCGTTGATAGTGGGGATTCTTCCGCCAGAATCAGAATCGCGTCGTACGGGACGGGCGCCGCGCCCAAGCTGTTGGGCTCGGCGTCGCGCGCCGGCATCTCAGAATGGCAAAGCGCTGGCGAGGACCTTTGGTACTGCGAAAGTACGTCCACTAAGCCCGCCGGCGTCTTCGTGAATGGTACTGTCCTCCGCGAGGCGGCGAGTTTCGGTGAACTTACTGGACCGTCGCGGTGGTATCACGAAGCATCAAGCGGGCGCGTTTATGTGAAGCTGCGGGATAACCCCGGCAATTTCGCCGTTGAAGTCGTCGAGCGCGCGGGAATCGTGATCGCTGGCGCTTCCAACATAGAGATTCGCGACCTGGCGGTTGAGTATGCTATCGACGGTGTCGTGGTGAACGGGGCGCATGGGATCTTAGTCGAGAAAGTCCGAATTGAACATACAGCATATAGCGGAATACAGGCGCTGGGGGCTTCGTCAAATATCTCGGTAGTCAACTGCGCCTTGAGGGATTGGAACCTGACCGAATCGCGCGGCGATGGGCACGGAATCCTGGTTCGCGGAACTGAGCAAACTCCAGGGTTGAACTGGATCATCGAGAAGAACTCCTTCCTATTGTCGGAAGCGGTGCGCGGCGGGGAAACTTCGGCCATTCAATTCGGCGAATACAGTCACGCGTTGCTGATTGGCAATAATCGTATACAGAACAGCGCCGCGGTGCTAATGGACGGCGTGGTGATTGCCCGGACACAGGGCACGCAGCCGATGTCGATTCGCGGCAACGAAATTGAAAACTGCACCGGCAGCGGCATCCGCATTGAGGATCTGAGTGCCAACGCGTTTTCCGCCGGACTCACGATCGAGCGCAACCGGGTGTTGAATTCTGCGGCGGCGGTTGGAGACAACGGCGCTGGCATCAGCTTGCACACGGGCGGCGCGTTCCCAGTATCGCTTCTTTACAACGTGATCGCTGGAACCGCAAGGGGCGACGCCGATCATTCTGCATTGAGCATTCGCGCCAGCCAGGGCGTGACCGTCTTCCACAACGTCTTTCAAGGCGCCGACTGCGGCATGAGCCTGACGGAGGGTTCGGAGGCGGTGGCGTTGAACAACATCGCATCGGGGAACCGCAAGTGCGCGTTCTCGCGCAGCGAGGACAGTCTGCTTGCGGAGAGCCATAACGATCTCGACGGAATGGTTGTTGGGATCGAGATGGACAGCACGAGTTTCAGTGCCGATCCGATGTTTGCGGACGCGGGCAAGCACGATTTCCAACTACAGGTGGGTTCGCCGTGCCTGGACCGCGGCGTTGCGATTGCCGGAATACAGCAAGAGAGCTTCGGCTTGGCGCCGGACGTGGGCGTCACTGAGTCACGCAGTGGTCTCACGCGGACGTTGGAACTGAGCAACGACAGCGTTGTTTCGGCATCGACCAAGGTTGCCGCCGCGACCGTGAACGCCGCTACCACGCAGTCGACTTATCTAAGCGACCTGACGTGGGTTTCGATGATCAATGCTTGGGGGTCGGCCGAGAAGGACCGCAGCAACGGCGAGCAAGGTTCAGCGGACGGCAAGACGCTTACTCTGAACGGCACAACCTACGCCAAGGGACTTGGTGTGCACGCCGCGTCCACGATCAAGTACAACTTGAAGGGCACGTGCACCGCGTTTAGCGCGGCTGTGGGGGTAGATGATGAGGTCGGTTCAAATGGATCGGTTGTGTTTCAAGTGTGGGCCGACGGGACGAAACTTTACGACAGCGGCACGATGACCGGTGCGACGGCGACGAAGGCCGTGAACGTCGATGTCACCGGGCGCTCGGAGCTTTCCCTTGTGGTGACCGACGCGGGAAACGGTAACGCCTCCGACCACGGCGATTGGGCGAACGCTCAGATTGCGTGCACGGTGGCAAGTACGACAACGCCGGCCGTGACGACGGGAACTCAGTTGAGCGACCTCACGTGGACGTCGATGACAAATGGTTGGGGGCCCGCCGAGAAGAACATGAGCAACGGCGAGCAAGCCACCGGAGACGGCAAGACCATCACCTTGAACGCAACGACGTACGCCAAAGGCTTGGGTGTGCACGCTCCGTCGACGATCAACTACAACCTCGGCGGCACTTGCACGGCGTTCAACGCTTCAGTCGGCATGGATGATGAGGCGGGCTCGAACGGCTCGGTCGTCTTCCAGGTATGGGCCGACGGCACAAAACTCTATGACAGCGGCACGATGACGGGCGCAACGGCGACCAAAACCGCGACCGCCGACCTCACCGGCCGCTCCACGCTGAGTCTTGTGGTCACCGACGCAGGCGATGGCAATGCGTGGGACCACGCTGATTGGGCCAGCGCCACGATCGCGTGCTCCACAACAACCACACCGGTCACGACCATCCCGACCACCGGCCTAGGCGTTTGGTTCAAGGCCGACGCGGGCGTCACCTCGCAGAGCGGGCTGGTATCGCAGTGGGCGGATCAATCCGGAAACGCACGTCACGCAACGCAAACGAGCAGCGCGAGCCAGCCGACGGCGGTAAGTAATGTTGTAAGTGGAAAGCCGGTTCTACGGTATGATGGTACTAGCGATTACATGTCCTTCACCTTGCCGATCAATGGCCTTACGGCAATGACATTGATCCTGGTCAGCGCCGCTGGAGCCGACGTTGATGGCACTTACTACGGTGACCAGTATGCTCCACTGTTCTGGCGTGAAACCGGGAGTTGGGGAACCGTTCATCTTAGTCCTTTCCAGCGTTACGTTCGGCATCGCTTTGGTACAGGGCAGAGCAATAACATACCTTCTTACTCAAGAACCAGCCCGGTGACCGGATTCTCGGTAACGACGGCGGTGAAGAACGGTACGGCGGAGGCGATCTACGTAAACGGCACGGCAGCCGCCACTCTATCGGGAAAACTCGCCGCTATCGCAAATACAGGTTCGGCGGCGACCCTCGGCCGTGGCACCTCCGTGTACTTCAAGGGCGACATTGCCGAAGTCATCGTGTACACACGGGCGTTGACGGATACCGAACGGCAGCAAGTCGATCAATACCTGTTAGCGAAATACGGTCTCACCAGTACGCCGGCGGCTCCGACCATCCCCGTGAACGCAGCTCCGGCGGCGAACGCGGGTTCCGACCAGAGCATCACGCTTCCAGCGTCGGCCAACTTGACGGGCTCGGTTAGCGACGACGGCCTGCCTTCGAGCACACTCACTTCTGCGTGGACGATGGTCAGCGGTCCGGGTACAGTCACCTTCGGTAGCGCGAGTTCGGCGCAGACCACGGCGTCCTTCTCAACCGCGGGAACCTACGTCCTGCGCCTGACCACGAGCGACGGTGCGCTGAGCGCGTCCGACGACGTCACAATCAACGTAGCCGCCGCCCCGGTGGTCACACAACCGGTTTCCGGCCAGGTGGTGATTCCCGCTGATAGCGGCTACATCAACGTGAAGACGGCGTACGGCGCCAAGGGTGATGGGGTCACCGACGACACGGCCGCGATCCTTCGTGCGATCCGCGAAAACATCGAAGAACGCGACCACGTGATCTATTTCCCAGATGGCACCTATCTGGTAAGTGACACGCTGATCTGGAAGAACTCGTCGGGCGAGTGGCGAGCTTACCTGGCATTCCAGGGTCAGAGCCAATCGGGCACCATCATCAAACTGAGGAACAACGCGGCGGGCTACGCCGATCCGGCGAACCCCAAGGCGGTGATCTACACAGCTTCCAACCAGACCACTTCAAACGTCTCCAACGGCCAGGGTGACGAAGCTTATCGCAACAACATACAGAACCTCACCGTGGACACGGGAACCGGCAACCCCGGCGCGATCGGAATCGATTACCTGGCGAACAATCAGGGCCGCATCGATTCGGTCGAGGTCCGCTCGGGTGATGGGCAGGGCCGTATCGGCCTGGCAATGACCCGTCCGTACATGGGACCTGGTTTGATTAAGAACGTAACTATCTCCGGATTTGATTACGGTATCTCGGTCAAGATCACACACTCCAGCGCAACGCTCGAAAACATCACGCTGAAGAACCAGCGCGTGGCGGGACTCTACAACGAAGACAACATTGTGTCGATTCGCAAGCTGGCCAGCACCAACACCGTCCCAGCCATCATTAACACGGGCTTCCCGGCGCTGCTGACAATGATCGACAGCAGCCTCACCGGAGGCGCCGTTTCGGCGATTGCGATTCAGAACACCTCCGACGCCAAAATGTACCTGCGCAATGTCACAACGTCGGGATATCAGTCCGCGATCTACAGCAACGGCACGACGGTAGCCAACGGCACGGTGTCCGAGTGGGTTTCGCACGGCGTGAAGAGTTTGTTCACTACGCCGCAGAAATCGCTTGGGCTGCCGATTCAAGACACGCCGGAGTTCGTCGACACGAACCTCAACAATTGGGCCAACGTGATCAACTACGGCGCCAGAGCGAACGATCTCGGCGACGACACGGCGGCGATCCAAGCCGCTATTGATTCGGGCAAGTCGACGGTCTACTTCCCGTTCGGCAAGTACCGGATCAGCGACACCATCCGTGTGCGCGGCGCGGTGCAGCGCATCGTGGGCATGGGCGCCTACATCAGCCCGGCAGGGACGTCGTTCCCGGCTGGGAAGCCCGCGTTCCGGTTCGAAAGCGGCACGGTCGGTACGGTGATCTTTGAGAACATCTCGCTCAACCGTAACTACGATGTCACCGGGTTCCCCGAGTTCGCTTTCCCGATGCTCGAGGATACACGGAGCACGACGGTCGTTTTGAAGAACCTGATCGACGTGAGCTACCGCGGCGCGAGCGGATCTGGCCCGCTGTTCATCGAAAACATCTGCTGCGGGCCGTTCGAGTTCAATTCGCAGACGGTGTGGGCGCGGCAGTTGAACTCGGAGACCACTGACACGCACTTGCTCAACAACGGCGGCAAGCTATGGGTGTTGGGTTACAAGACCGAACAGATCTCGACCATCGCGGAAACCAGAGGCGGTGGGCAAACCGAGATCCTGGGTTCGTTCTTCTCGGCGCACAAGCTGGAATCGACAACGGCTCTGATCAACAACGAGAGCTCGATGTCGATTGTCTACGCAACGAATTCCGACGGCGACTTCCTGACGCAGGTGAATGAAACCCGCGATGGAGTTACGAGAGCGCTCTCACGCGACTCGGTGCTGCGGCGCGGCTACGGGTCCGTAGTCCCGCTCTACGTCGGCTACAAATAATCCATACAAAAGGCCCTCGTGCGTCCCGGCTCGACAACCGGGATGCACGAGGGCGCCCCTGAAGAATTTCTGTTATGCCGCGACCGCCGCGATCATGCGCGTGTAGCGAGCCGCGGTATCGGCGACGTACTCCACGTCCACATCGCTCAAGTCCGCATACATTGGGATGGTCACCAGATGCCGGCCCAGCCACTCCGTGTTGGGCATGCCGGTCATTTCGCAGTCCCTGAACGCCGGCATCCAGTGCAGCGGAATGTAATGAACCGAGCATTGAATTCCCGCAGCCTGCATGAAGCGCAAGAACTGTTCACGATCGTCGACAAAAACCGGATAGAGATGCAGACCCTCCCAGCGATAACCGAAGCGCTGGTTGTAGTAGTCAGCGATCTTCCGGCGCCGCGCGTTCAGTGCCTCGAGTTTAGGCAATTGCACAACTCCCAGCGCAGCCTGGAATTCCGACGCGTTGCTCTTCCACCCAGGAAATTCGACGGTGTAAGGCCATTCAGGCTGTTCGGCATTGCGCAGAATCCCGTGCCTGTTGATTCCGAAGAAGCGGGCGCGCCGCAACCATTGATTGACGTCGTCGCTATTGGTGGCCACCATGCCGCCCTCGGCGGTGGTCATGTTCTTCGAATACGCGAACGAGAAGCACACCAGGTTCGGGTTGCCGGCACACTGGCCGCGCCGGACCAAATGAGCCGAGTCCTCGACCGTCACCGTGCCTTGCGCCGTGCTGAAGTTGCCGCCGTAGTGAACCTTCACGAGCGGTGAATCATAGGTCCCCGTGGCGCAGATAGTCTCCCTATCAACGTCAATGAAGCGGACGTGATTTCCGCTATGCAAGACCTCGGCCGCAGTGGCGGTGAAGGTCAGCGACGGAACGGAGAATGTAACACCTTTCAACCCCAACGCTTCGAGCGCGAGAAAAATCGCTTCCGTTCCCGAGCTCACAAACAGAGCGTGACGCGCGCCGACGTATTCCGCGAAGCGGTGCTCGAACTCCTCGGTCTTGGGCCCCTGCGACCACCAGCCGCTGTTGGCGACTTCAATCAGCGCTTGCTTCTCTTCTTCGCCAAAGCTGATTCGATGGAAAGGGATTCGCAACGATGAACTCATTTTGGTGAACGACCTCGATCCTTTCTAAGTTGACCTTGTGGTTGTAGTGGTGAACGTTGTCTACGTTCCAATCCGGCGTCGAAGCTAGTGCGTCATAGATCTGACGCACGCCGCGCGGGACCGTGAATGCAGGTTTGAAGCCGAGAACGCGGCGAATCTTGTCGAAACTCACACGGTAGCTACGCCGGTCTCTCACTTCGCGAACACAATTGATTCGACCTTCGGGCTTAAGACACTCGTAGATCGGCATGAGCTCTCTGAGTTGGTAGTTCTGCTCTTCGGATCCGACGTTAAAGACTTCGTTCGCGACAAGCCCAGCAGGACTCTCGACCGCCGATTGGACGGCTCTGGCCGCGTCGGCCACATGAAGGAACGGCCGCCATTGATCTCCACCGAAAATCGAGATTGTCCCCTTTCGGTAGAGTTCCGCGGTGAGGAAGTTCACAACCAGGTCGAAACGCATGCGGGGAGACAATCCGTACACGGTGCCAAAGCGCACAATCACGGGCTGAAAGTCTCGCGTGGTGAAACTTCGGACCACGGCCTCACCGTCCACGCGGCTTTCGGCGTAAAGCGATTGTGGATTAAAGCCCGACGATTCGTCGACGGTCTCATCGCTGTGACCGTAAACCGAACAGGTTGAAGCAAAGACGAAACGACCTGCGCCTGCCCGCCGCGCCGCCGAAGCCACTACCCGGGTGCCTTCCACGTTGACGGATACCGCAACAGAGGGATGGGCCGCGCAAGCGGGGTCACCGACGATGGCAGCCAGGTGAGCCACGGCGTCCTGTTCTCGCGCCAGGCGGTTCACTAAAGACTCATCCCGAATGTCCCCTTCCACCAGGTGGTATCCCGGCACGTCTCTAAGTTCACTTACCGCCTCGTCACCAAACAGCAGTGCATCCAACACGGTGACTTCGTGGCCCGCCCGAAGCAGGCTGCGCGTCAATACGGAGCCGATGTACCCGGCTCCACCTGTTACGAGAACTTTCATAGCTCCCCTTCCCTCCTCAAAATGCCCAACTGTCCTTCTCAGATCAGCGTGAGTTGTTTGTCTACAGTGTTCGATCCAGTTCGTTAGTTGGTGCAGGTTATTTTGGCGTCCGCCCAGTCGGCGTGGTCGTACGCATCGCCGTCGGCCGCCGTAGTAACTACAAGTTGCAACTGTGTTTTACCAGTCGTAGTAACATTCACCGTCTTGGTAGCCGTTGAACCAGTCATGGTTCCGCTGTCGTAGGCTTTCGTGCCATCCAACCACACCTGGAAGACCACTGAGCCTCGCGTGCCGACTTCGTCATCGACGCCAACCTGCGCGGCGAATGCCGAACACACGCCCCCAAGGTTGTAGCGGATGTCGCTTGCGGCATGAATGCCGAGTCCCTTGGTGTAGACAACTCCGTTCAGCGTGATCGCGGCGCCGTCGCCCGAAGCCTTCTCGCCGTTGCTCTTGTCCTGTTCAGGCGGCCCCCACCCGTTGGTGGCGGACGTCCAGGTGAGGTCGCTCAGAAACTTTGTGATTGTGATCGGTGCGGCCGGTGTTGTGAAGGTATAGTCGCCCGATACCGAGGGGTTCCCCGAAGCGTCCTTGCTGAGGACGCGGTAATGGTAGAGAGTGTTCATGGCCAGACCGATCAACGGTTGTGAATGGCCAGTACTTAGCGTCGAATTGAGCGTGGTTGTGCTTCCGTAAGCCGTCGTGATGCCGTACTCGACCTGTGTGTCGGCGGGTTCATTGGTGGTCCAGGTGATAGTGGCGGAGTCTTGCGTAATCGCGGTGGCCTGGACAGACGAGATGACCGGCGGCACCGGGTCGGAAAAGACAGCAGTATAGGCGACATCGGATGCGCCGACGGTGACGTTATGCTGCTGTGCGCCACCATCGGACCATGAAACAAAGCTATAGTCGCCTTGCGGCGAAGCGGCGTTCAGCGTGTGTGCGGAGCCAACGATCGTGCTGCGTGTGTAAGGCGTTGTGACGGTCTCGCCCCCCAAAATCAATTGCAGCCCGCTCGGCGTCGAATTCAACGTAAGCTGGACGGTCTGCGGCAAGATGGACAACGATGTGGAACTGGTTTGCCCCGCGCTATCGGTAGCCGTAAGAACCAGCTCGAAGTAACTGTCGTCTCCGTGATCGGGAACAGCGAAAGAGCCCGTCGCACCGGTGGAGGATTGCAGAATGTGCGTATGGCAGACGCCACCCGGGCAGTGGTGAATGACAACCTGCCAGGAGAGCCCGCTTGACGGGATTGTGCCATCTTCAGCGTCGGTTGCGGAACCAGAGTAACTGATAACATCGCCGACTTTGTACTTGAACGAAGCAAGCGGAGTGGCAATCGCCGGCACCGGTTTGGCGTTAACACTTCCGCAGGTGACTCGCGCCCCCGCCCAATCCGCGTGGTCGTAAGCGTTGCCGTTACCGGCGTCGGTTACAATCAGTTTCAACTCATTGCGGCCGGTGACGTCGACGACGGCGGTCTTGGTCACCGTTGTTGCGGTCATGGTGCCGCTGTCGAACAACAACAGTCCATCGGCCCAGACCTGGAAGATCACGCTGCCGTTCGCGCCGCTTTCATCGTCCACACCAACGTCAGCGGTAAAAGCCTGGCAAGCGCCCGCCAGGTTGTAACGGATGTCGGAAGCTG
>CAZDIZ010000128.1:0-18260 GCA_964505625.1 uncultured Solibacteraceae bacterium
CTTGCAGTGCAGGATCTCTTCCCGGCCTTCGCGGTTGGCTTTGGCGATGACGGTGCCGTCGGCCGCGTACAGTACGCAGCCGCCGTGGCATTTGTGCTTCCAGGAATCACCTGTGCGGTTGGTCACCAACATAGGCGCGCCGATGCGCTTGGCGCGCCGGCCGAAATCGTCGAAATCCGGCAGACGGCCTCGGTTGTTCGGATAGAAGACCACTTGCGGGTGCAGTTCCGCCGCGCGCTCGATGCAGCGGGACGCTTCGCCATCGGCGCAGATGAAACAAGTGGCCGTGACGCCGTCGATTTTGAATAGGTCCGGGCCGGGACCCGGGTCGTAGCGCGCCCACTCGTTGCGGTAACTCGTATCTTCTGCCTGACGCCACAGCCAGCTTTTGCGGTAGCGATAGAAAAATCCTTTCGGCCCCACAAACGCTTGCGTGATGTGAAAGCGCCCGCGGTCGTTTTCCGACAATCCGAAAGTGATGTAACAGCCCAGACGCTTGGCCAAACGCGCCATACGCTGTGTGGATTTGCCCGCCGGCACCGGTTCGGCGAGTTCGCTCAGCCGGGGCGTGTAATCGCACACGGTCCCTTCGTGGAACATGATCCACCGCGCGCCTTCGCGATGGGCCTGCTCAACCAGAGCCTCCATCTTGTCGAGGTTTCGGGCGGCTTGTTCCGGCACTGCGTCAAACTGCACTAGCGCGATGGGGATAGTGCGCGCGGCGTGGGCAGAAGCGGCCAATAGACCAGCGCCCGTCGCGCTCTTCAGAAACGCTCTGCGGTTCTCGGTGGACATTCGAGTTACTCCTCGCTGACGTTGTCCCAAGTAATCCCGATGCGCGGCGCGGCGTGGCCCACTTCCTTCAAGTAGTCGCCGTAGACCATCATCCAGTGCGAGTCGCGCACTTCACTGAGCAGCCTCTTCCACCTGCCTTCGATGCGCACATCCTGCTGCGAACGGCAGATTTCGTAGAACGGATTGCCCTCTACCTTTCCCTTCATGCCCACCCAGCGGCCGGTGGCGTACTCGGGATCGATGAAGGAGACTTCCTGTCCGATGGGCATCTCGACTTTAGGCGAGGCGCCGTATTCGGATTCGTAATGCGTCACCAGGCGGGCCGGTTCGTAGCGCGCGGCGTTCATGCGGCGCGGGCCGGTGCAGTGCGCGCAGGTGACGATGCCGTTGTGCGGAAACGTCGAGTTGTGCATGAACACGGGCTTGCCGGAGATCTGCCGCAGCAGCATCCCGGCCGGAACCACAACGAAATCGGACTCGCAGAACGCGGTCAACCCCTCGTCATTCATCAAGCCGAGGGTGAGGCACGCCGTGGTTTTCGACATCGGCATGATGGTGCCCATGCACTCGCCGATGGTGAAGGCGGTGGCGTTGTGTTCCTCCATCAACTCCTTGAAGACGCCGTAAAGGATGAAGGAATTCACCACGAACGGGCGCTCGGTGGCAAGCGTGGTGCGCGGAATGCTCAAGTAGCGGTCCGTCCACTTCTCGCAGAGCGCCATCTTGGCCGGATCGTTCAACGCGCTTTTGACGCGTTTGTCCAGATCGACGTAGTCGGTTTCGACGATGTCCAGCTTGAAGCGTTCACGCGCCATTTGCGGGGCGCGGCCATCGTATTTGCCGCGCGCGCCGCCCAGCGCGACGATCCGCGCGCCGACAAAGTTCTTCAAGCCGTAGAACGCGCGCAGGCGCCAGAGCAACTCGGCCGTGTCGTCCACCACCACGTCGTGCACCGACAGACGCGGCGCTTCGGCTGGATTGGCAGGCGCCGCCTGCGGGCGATCGGTTTTGAGATAACGCACGCTGAGCGCTTCGTACCAGTAGTAGGCCGGGCCCGAACTCTTACGCACGAAGATGATGCCGTTTCCGTTCTCCGGAATCAGCGTGCGCAGGGTCGCGCCGGAGCCGGTGGCCGGATAGACGATGGTCACGTCGGCGGCGGGGTTGCGCACGCCCGCGGCCTGCTCGGTGGTGAGCACTTTATCAACCGAGAGGATTTCGATGGGGAACTCCGCTTTCGCGGCCACGGCCTTCAGCTCGCCCGCGATGCGCGCCACTTCCGCCGCAGCGCTTTCCTCGGTTTGCACTCCGCCCCAACTCTTCCAGGAGTTGGCTTCCTTCTTCACCGGCGTGCGGTACATCAACACGGCCTGCACCTTCAGCGGCTTGCCGGGATTCACGAAGGGCTTATCAGGGTCCCATAGATCCGCGGTCCACTTACGCGAGGGAGCCGCGTCAAGCGCACGCAGCGGAACCAGGCCGGCACCGGCGGCCAGGCCCATGAACTCTCTTCGATTCGGACTCGGATGATGACAGCACATAACGCCTCCGCGGACTATGATATCGTTCCGGCATGCGCCTGTTGGGGACCCTTCTTCTTGCGGCGGGTTGTGCACTGGCCGCCGCCGCCCCGCCGCGGCAAAGCACCACCATCGCCTCCGGTTGGCGGTTTACGGTGGACATCGAGAACCTCGGCGAATCGGAACAATGGTTCCGCGAAGAGTTCGACCGTTCGTTGTGGTCCAAGGTAAATGTTCCGAAAGCCTGGGACCTGTACGAAGAAGCCATGTGGGGCTTCGAAGGCGTGGGTTGGTACGCCGTCACGATTCCACCGGCTTTCGCCGCGCCGGGCAAGCCGCAGACGCTGCGCTTCGGGCGCGTCATGTATCACACCAAGGTGTGGCTGAACGGCGTGCCGCTCGGCGAGAACGTCGGTGGATACCTGCCGTTCGAATTCGACGTGACGGGCAAGCTGCGCCGCGACAAGCCGAGCACGCTGGTGGTGCGCGTGGACAACAAGCCGCGCCTGAAGTGGCTGCCTGCGTCGCGCAACATCGAATGGATGCAGTACGGCGGCATTCTCGAACCGGTTGTCATCGAGACCACCGCGCCGTTGTTTGTGTCCGATCTCACTATTCGTGCCGTGCCTGAAGGCAGCGGCGCCAGCGTCGACTGCGAAGTGGAGGTCCGTTCGCGCGACACCGTCGAGCGGCAACTCACGCTACGCGTCGCGGTGGGCGCGGCGGGCAAATCGGTTCAGGTGAAGCTCGCGCCGGGCACCACGGCGCGTGAACACATCCTCCTGACGCTTGCTCAGGCACAACGCTGGTCGCCCGCTACGCCGTTTCTTTACACGTTGCACGCTTCGCTCGAGCGAGCGGCTGAAACCGTCGACGCCGTGAGCACCCGCTTTGGCGTGCGCAAGATCGAAACGCGGGGGCGCGAGATTCTGCTCAATGGCGAGCGTTTGTACTTGAAAGGCGTCAATCGATACGACGAATACGGCCGCTACGGCGTCAACGCGCCGCGCGAGCTGGTCATCCAGGATCTGAAGCGCATGAAGAGCGCGGGGGTGAACTTCGTGCGCGTGCACTTCCCGCAATCGCCCGAACTGATTTCGCTTTACGACGAGATGGGTTTCCTCATGGTGGAAGAAGTGACCATCAACTGGTGGGGCAACGGGTTCTCCGGCAAGGGCGACGAAGTGCAGCGCGCTGACATTCTCGAATACGCCATCCCGTTCTTGGAGCGCATGGTGCGACGAGACAAGAACCATCCGTCGATCGTGTTCTGGAGCATGTGCAACGAATCGACCACCGACACAGAAGTCGGCATACACGTCATGCGCACGCTGATTCGACGCGCGCGGGAACTGGACCCGACGCGCCCCATCACGTTCGTGCTCGCGACGCGCGAATCGAAGGGCCACCTGGCGTTTGAAGACACCGACATCGTTTCGGTCAACGTCTACGTCGGCGGATACAAAGGCAAACCCGCCAACCACGTTGCCCAAGTGCGCGAACTCATTGCGAAAGCCGCCGAGGACTATCTACAACGTCAGGTTGACACTTGGCCCACCAAGCCCGTGATCGTGACGGAATTCGGCACGCCCGGCATTCCCGGCGTGCACGGCGACACCTCGCACACCGAAGAATATCAGGCCGCGGTACTCGAAGAAGTCTGGAAAGCGATCGGCAAGTGCAAGGACGTGTCCGGCGGAGTGATGTGGTCCTGGGCCGATTACTTCCATCGCCCGAACTACATCAAATACGCCGCGTTCGGACCCTACGGAGTGGTCACCGTCGACCGCCGCCCCAAGCTGGCGCTTGAGTCGCTCAGGAAAATGTACGGCGGCAACAAGCGCGTGGTTCGCAGGTGAGTCCGTAAAAGCTCTTTCGCATCAATGGCTATTGTCTGGCCGCACCTGTATGTCAAGCCATAGAGTGCCCGATTTGTCCGCGCATGACTAGTATCGATCTGGAGCGTTATTCGTCGGCGCGCCGATCGAAATACCGGCATTCTGCCGACGTACCGGTGCCAGAAACGCACGCCAGCGGCACCGGGTTAGACGCCCCAGAAAAGTGCTTCAATCAAGCCATGCTCTTCCCTCTGCCGCGCAGACAATCCTGTCTTTGAGCTCCTGCAACTGAGCCCAAGCCAAGGATGATCGACGATGTCCTATCTTCAGATACGACTCGTCAGCTGTTTTCCGGATCCACCGTTCTTCGATCGCAATTCTCAAAGACTCAGCGAGTATATGCTTCGCATGAACATCGCCAGCTGCGGCGTCTACGGCTCCTTGGAGGTTCCAAAGTGTGAAAGTGGTACCTTCGGGCACCTCATACAGAAAGGTGCAAAAGGCCACCACAATTGAAGTAAGGCCAGATCGTTGGCCCCTATTTCGCCGAGTAGTCATAGCAGCTGCACCTCTTTGTCAGCTTCAGGGCGAGCTATTCGCGTGAGGCTGAGATTGTATAGCCAATGCGGTCTTTGCGTGTCGCTGGTGCCTTCTTGGGAGACGCTGGTATTGGTAAGCCTCGCTGGTCTTTCTCATCGCTGTGCTCATTGAAAGCAAGTGTCACTTTGAGAAGAACACGACGGTCGGGCACTTGGATTCATCGTGAGCAATGCATAGGACACAGATTCGTCGCGCGACATCGGCTCCAAATGAATCGTGAATCGCTTGGATGATCCCCCAACCGTCGAGCCCTTCTTTGAACCACATTCTGCTTGGTTCGGAAGAACTTCCCTTGAAGAACACAGTCCCTGTGATCATCGGCCGAAGTCTATGACGCTCACACCACCGTGTCAATAACGCCTTATTGGCTTCGTTGCCCGCTAGGCATCATCACGCACAATGTGAGCGCGCCGGACCTGTCCGGCAATCCTACCATCGAGTTCGAGAATGGTAGCTGTGCTTGCAACAACCATCGAGGGTCCGCCCATTTCCAGCATCAGCGCCCGTCCGGTAGCGAGGGTATCCTTCCTCTCACCGGTGTGAAACACACAGCGTCGGCCAGCACGTGTCCGGTCGAACCTTCGGCGCGCAGTTCGACGTAGCCTTCGGTTCCTTCGTCGAATTCGAATTCGCCGATACATCGCGATTGGTTCGGCTTCACCCAAAGTTGCTCCTGCCCGTTGCGATGTTTAACCACCACGCGAAATCGCGTGTCGGGCTGTAGCTCGAAGGGCGTTTCATGGGTAAAAGCGACTTCGTAACGCCCTGGGCGCAGATTGGGCGTGAAGCGCGCGAACTCACCGGCACCGGAGCGGCCGCCGCTGGTGCGATAGAAGTCCCGGTAGCCTTTCCGCTGCCAGCGCTGAAACCGGTGGCCCACCCAGAAATGCGGCGTCGCGTAGAAGCCCGGATCGGCGTCGTCCACCACCACCGTCGAAGGAGGACGTCCCTCGCGAACATCGAGCAACACACGGAACGGCTCGGATGTTTCCGCACACTCGACACGCACGGTGGCGAGGTACAGCCCGGGCATCAGCTTCTCGCCCGCCGCACGGACGCGCAACGCACGGCCGTCCGGTTCAGGTTCGACTGCAAGCCATCCGGCTGCATCATGGTATTGGATCGACGCCTTGAGAGCCGCAGACAACTCACCGCCGCCGCGGTTGGTGATGAGCACGCGCTTGACGATCACCGCCGGGCTGCCCCGACGCAGGGTGAACCGCAGCGTGTGCGGTTCGAATGCCGGAGCAATTCCGTAAGTGTCGCGCACTTCGGCGCGCCGCTCGACGAACGACACGTCGTCATCGGAGCCAAGCGCGAGCGCGGGTTGCGCCAGCGCGTCGCCATCCACCGTGATAAGGTGCGTGGCGCTCGATCGTTCGACGCCGTCCTCGACGGTGAGCGTGACCGGATACACGCCGGGCCTTGCGAACACGTGGGCAGGATTCGGTTCAAGCGAAAGCCCGCCGTCACCGAAAGTCCAGATGTAGTTCGCCCGGAATGCCCAACGGCCCATGCGCGATCCCCGGCTTGAGAAGCGTACCGCCTCGCCGGTGCGAGCCGGCCCGAACGGTTCGATCACCGCGCGGATCGCGCCCGTGCGCCGATTCTCCTGCTCGAAGGTCTGCCAGAACAGCATCCAGGGATCAAGCATCAGGTCTTCCTCGCCGGGCCGCCGCACGCGAAAGATGAAGTGCGTATGTTCGCGTGACCCCACGAACACGCCGGCGGTGGACGCATAGTGCGCGCCGGCGCGGATGGGGCGGTGGTCGGGCACAAGCAGCGCAACCAGGTGATGCGATTGCAACGTCCAGGTCTCACCGTTCGGCCAACGATGCACGCCACGCCATCGGTTATTGTTGTCGCCCGCCGCAAGCGAGTTGAACAGATGGTGATCGTCAATGTCGATGGGTGCGAACAGCGGTGTACCTTTGGTTTGATTGATGTCCAGGCCGGCGTGGCATTCGGCGCCTTGATAGGCGCCCATGTACGGATCGTCGCCGTTGTAACATTCGGCAATATCAAGCCGGAGGCGCTCAAACGGCGTCCAAGGATGCAGTTCGACGGGCGCCAAAGCGTCACGTGCGTCGTTGGCGGCGAAACGCGCGCGCCGCAACATGGCGCACCCGGCTTGTCCGCCGTGATTGTCGGCCATGAACTGGAAAGCATCGCTCACCGCGTCCAGCCACAGTCGCATGCCGTTGATCACGTACGGTTCCGCGAAGCTTTCCTGCGATCCTACGTAGCGCACGAGCGTCAGGCTGTGCCCGTCGATCTTGACTTTGGCGCGGATCTCGTAAAGCGTGCCGCCGTCGGGCTGCGCCTTGCGCGGTTCTCGCAGATTGGTGGCCAGAACGCGGGCCGCTGTCTGTTCCAGGGTGATGATGCGAGTCTGCCCGTTACGGAGCCGGAATTGAACGGCGTCGCCCGGGTCCATCTCGAAGGCCGTGATGGTGTCCTTGGCGGCGTAGGAGAGGTCGTCAGCCACCGCTAGACTCGCAAGCAGCAGCGCGACAACGGCGTATCGCACCATGCCGACGATTTTACCCCGCATTGCCGCTGGGAACCGCATTCCCCGGCAGGACTGGTCCTAGCTGGGGACGGCCTTTTCTACTGAGATGTAACAATTCTCTACAATTCCAGCATCAAACTAACACGACCCGATGTATACTTGCTGCAATGAAGGGATCCCGAGAGGGATCTTTGTGTTTGTGGACTTTCGTGCGGAAGGGAATAGGAAAAATGTGCTATTGCCAACTGCTTCGTCTTTCAAGTAGGTCTGGGATCGGTCGTACACTCCTGCTCATCGGCCTACTGGCTGCGGCCACGGTACCCGCGCTGGCCCAGTATTCCATCAACACCATCCCGCTTTGGGACGGCAGCAGGTTCATTTCTTCGTTTGGCGTTGTCAACACAGCAACCTACGGCCAGCGGATCACGGTGGCTGCCGGGGCGACACCCCTGACCAGTTTTTCTTTTGAGATTGGGAACTGCGGCGCAAATGTTACGTTGCGGGGTGAAGTGTATGCTTGGAACGGATCGAGGGCGACCGGGTCCGCTCTCTACGAAAGCGCTCCGGTCACCATCTCGAATTCGTCCGCCTTCCAACTGGTCTCGTTCAACACCGGCAGCCTTAGCCTGCCTGCCGGGCAGTATATCTTGTTTGCTAGCACCTCCAGAGACCAGACCGGAGCACCCTCCTCGGCCTGCCGGTGGGGGAGCGTGTCGGACACGGCCTACACCGGGGGAGAGTTTCATTTTATTAACAACGGCGCAGATCCTAATTCGTGGACCACTGTGACTTGGAGCACGATTAACGAGGATCTGGCGATGCAAGTGACTGGTTTGATTGCGCCACCGACGGTGAGTGCGGTCGATCCAGCAACCGGACCGGCCGCGGGCGGCACGCCGATCACGATCACAGGCACTGAGTTCACCAGCGCGACCAGCGTGACCATTGGCGGAACGTCCGTGTCGTTCACGGTTGTCAACGACGCCACCATCACGGCGACGACACCACCAGGCACAGCGGGAGCGGCGGCCAGTGTGATTGTGACCAACCCCGCTGGTAGCAACGCCGCGAACTCGCTGTTCCAATACCAGGTATTGGTCCCGACGCTGACTGAATGGGGAATGATAGCCTTGGCGGCGTTGCTGGCGTTCTACGCGTGGCGTAGGCTACGGCGCCAGGACGCGGCACATCCGGCCTGAATGCGTGATGCCGGGTAGGCCACGGTCGCAACGGTTCCTCGTCGTATTTGTTCTATCGGCGTTGGGCATGTTCACGCTCCTGTTGGCGCCGCCGGTACGTCCGGTGGTGGAAGGGTTCACAGGGGCGTTGGCATCGGCCGCGGCAGGATCGATTCGGTTCTGCAGTGGTACGTGTGTCCAGTATGCCGCCGTACTCAGCAACCCCTCCCGGGGGTTCGCGATGGAGGTACGCGACGGCTGCAACGGCGTCAACGTCGTGATTCTGCTTTGGGCGGCCATACTGGGTTATCCGGCCACGTGGAGATGGAAACTAGTCGGACTGGGCGCGGGACTGGTGGCGATCCAGGCGCTTAATCTATTGCGCCTGATCTCGTTGTTCTACCTGGGACAACATAACCGGCAGCTTTTCGAGTTCGCGCATCTCTATTTGTGGGAGATGTTGATCATCATCGATGCCATGGTAGTGCTGGCGTTCTGGGTGCGCCGCGCGAAACCACAATGAACTCCCTTTGGGCACGGCTGCGGGCGACGTCGATAATCGTGCGTGCGGTGTTTCTGCTGCCCGCGGCGATGGCGGCGTGGTGGTTCGTCCTGAAGCGGCCGTCGCTCTGGCTGCTCGAAAAACTCGCGTACATTCCGCTCGGCTTGCTGGTGGCGCCGGGAGGACTCCCGCCGGTGCGAGTCGCACCGGATACGCATGAGTGGACGTTCAATGTCGCGGTGAACACTTACGGGCGAGACCAACAGACGGGCCAGATGCAGTTCGTCCGCTCGCTGGAATTCACGGCCGACGAAGACGGCATCGCGTTCTTCGCCGCGAGTTGGTTCGCGTATCTGGCGCTGGCGGGCGCGGCCGGGGCGTTCACGCGCTCGCAGCTTCCGCGGGTGGCGAAAGGGCTTGGCATCGAAACCGCGATTAACATCCTGTCGCTGGCCGCTTACGCTTACATCAACGGCTACGGCTCGGTGATCAATAGCCCCGGTAGCACAAGCGGTTACTTGTGGCTGCTCCAGTATCTTTACCACTTAATCTATCTGGTGGTACCGTTTGCGGGTCCTTTCGGAGTGGCCCTGCTGCTGCACCCGCCATGGCGCGAATACCTCGGATTTCTGGATGTGGAGGCGCCGCCGGCTGGTCAGAAGAAGAGCCCGCGCCCCCGCCGGGCGTAGCGGCTACTTCTTCTCGAGTTCCGCCCAGCGGGCATAGAGCGCTTCGACGCGCGCGCGGGCGGCTTCCGCGCTGCGGCAGGCTTCCATCAACGGCTCGGGATCGGATGCCGATTCCTGGATCTTAGCTTCCCAAACGGCAAGCTCCTGTTCCGCTTCCAGGATGTTCTGCTCCATGGCGTCCCACTCGCGCTGTTCGTGGTAGGAGAGCTTCTTCTTGCCCGCGGCGGCCTGCGGTTGCGGCGCCGGACGCGTGGCTTCTTTCGCGGGTTCCTTCGCGACGACGCGCTCTCGCCGCGCGGCTTCCCACTGCGAGTAATCGGCGTACAGGCCGCTTTCTTCGCTATCGATGCCGATCACCATGGTGCTCACACGGTCCAGCAGATAACGGTCGTGACTCACCACCACCAGGGCGCCGGGAAAGTCCAGCAGGCTCTCTTCCAGCACTTCCAGCGTGGGGATGTCCAGGTCGTTGGTGGGTTCGTCCATTAGCAACACGTCCGCGGTTTGCAGCATGACGCGCGCAATCAGCACGCGCGCCCGTTCGCCTCCAGACAGGCTTGACACCGGCATATCGAGTTGCTCGTCGCGAAACAGAGAGCGCTTGGCCCATCCGGCGACGTGCACCGTGCGGTCGCGGTAGATCACCGAATCGCCTTCGGGACACAGCGCGCGGCGCAGGCTCTGGTTGGGGTCGAGATGTTCGTTGCGATCCTGCGCGAAGCTCACGATGCGCAGGTTGTCCGCGCGGCGGATCGAGCCTTCGTCGGGATCGATGGCGCCCTCGAGCAGCTTGAGTAGTGTCGTCTTGCCGCTGCCGTTCGCGCCCACCAGGCCGGCTCGCGTGCCCGGCGAAAGCACCAGGCTGAGATGGTGGAACAGCCGCTGGCCGCCCAGACTCTTCGCCACACGCTCGGTTTCGATCAAACGTTTCGTGCGGCGGTCGGAAGCCGAAAAGTCGATCCTGGCCGTTGTCGTTGCAGCTCGCGCGCTCATCGCCGAGAGTTCGTCGATCATGCGCTCGGCGGAATTGATGCGCGCGCGCGACTTGCCGGTGCGCGCCTTGGGTCCGCGGCGCAGCCATTCGACTTCGCGGCGAACCTTGGTGGCGAGCGATTCTTGCTGCTTCGATTGGCTTTCCAGAAACTCCACGCGGCGCTCAATGAACTCGCTATAGTTGCCCTTCACCTGGAGCGACCCTTGCGGGTAGCGCTTGTTCAACTCCACCATGCGCGTGGCTACGTTCTCCAGGAAGTAGCGGTCGTGTGTGACCACCAGGCAAGCGTTGACCGAACCGAGCGCACGCTCCAGCCATAGGATGCCGTCGACATCCAGGTGGTTGGTCGGTTCGTCCAGCAGCAGCAGGTCCGGCATCTGCACCAGTGCCGCCGTGATGGCCAGACGCTTGCGCCATCCACCGGAAAGCGATGCGGCCTGCACGTTCGCATTCGCGAAACCAGCGCGGCCGAGCATCACTTCCACGCGGCTGGCTTTTTCGGCATCGTCCAAATTGAGCGGCTTCACGGCCGCGTTCAGAACCGATCCCACGGTATCTTCCGGCGCGAAGACGGAGTCCTGCGGAACGTAAGCCAGCCGCGCCTGTTTGCGTAGCGCGAGTTCGCCCGCGTCCGGCGGTTCCTTGCCGGACAGGATTTCCAGCAGCGTGGTCTTGCCGCTTCCGTTCGGACCGATCAGCCCGGCGCAGTCGCCGTCGTTGAGCGTGAGCGAGAAGTCCTCGAAGAGAGTCCGCAACCCGAACGATTTCGCGAGCGCGGAGCAACTGAGCAATACGGCCATTCCATTTCAGGATGGCATGAAAGTGGAAGCGGGTTGATATCATGAGCAGTAGACCATGCCCCGCATTCTCATGGCTGCCAGCGAAGCCGTCCCGTTTGCCAAGACGGGTGGGCTTGCCGACGTGATGGGAGCGCTGCCCGCGGCGTTGAAAGCGCGCGGCGAAGATGTCGCCGTGGTGATCCCGCGCTATCGGGGAGTGCGATTGGACGGCGCGCAGCGTGTGTTCGACAACCTGAGCGTATGGCTGGGGGCCAACCGCTATCGTGTGGACCTGTACAAACTGGACCACCTTGGGGTGCCCTACTTCCTGGCCGACTCGCCGCTACTGTTCGACCGCGACGGTCTGTATGGCGACGGCAAGAACGACTTCCCGGACAACCACATTCGCTTCGCCGTCTTCGCGCACGCCGTGTTGGGCGTGGCGCGGTATCTCTTCCGGCCGCGCATTTTGCATTGCCACGATTGGCAGGCCGGTCTGGTACCGGTGCTCGTGAAACACGCGCTTTGGGGCGATCCGAATTTCATTGGCGCCAAGATTTTGTTCACCATACACAACCTCGGCTATCACGGCTTGTTTGCACGGCCAGGCATGGCCGAGGCCGGTCTGGACGACGCGTTGTTCCATCCGGAAGCGATGGAGTTTTACGGACAGGCCAGTTTTCTCAAGGGCGCGCTGGAGACGAGCGACGCGCTGTCCACGGTCAGCCGCCGTTACGCCGAAGAGATACAGACTGCCGAGTTCGGTTTCGGGCTTGACGGGCTGCTGCGCAAGCGCGCCGGAGTGCTCACGGGCATCGTCAACGGAGTCGATTACAGCACCTGGAGTCCGGAGACTGATCCACATATCGCGGCGCATTACAGCGCAAGCAACCTGGACGGCAAACGCCAGGCCAAACGCGATCTGCTGGCCGCCTTCGGCCTGCCGGTTGAAGCCATGGACAAGCCGCTGGCGGGCATCGTCTCGCGTTTCGTGAGCCAGAAGGGATTCGACCTGATCGCCACCGCAGGCGAACGGTTGTTGCAGGATGATCTTTACCTGGTGGCGCTCGGGTCCGGCGAGGCGCAGTACGAGAAAGTGTTCCTGGACCTGGCGGCAGCGCATCCGGACCGCGTGAGCGTACGCATCGGCTACAACGATGCACTGGCGCACAAGATCGAAGCCGGTTCGGACATGTTCCTAATGCCCAGCCGCTACGAGCCATGCGGGCTGAACCAGTTCTATAGCCTGCGCTACGGGACCGTTCCGGTAGTACGGGCCACCGGCGGGCTCGACGATAGTGTGGATGATGAAACGGGCTTCAAGTTCGACGGCTACTCAGCCGAAGCAATGCTGGACGCGATCCGTCGAGCGCTGGATGCCTACGCCGACCCAACGCGTTGGAAGAAGATGATGCGCGCCGGCATGGCTAGGGACTTTTCCTGGAACCACTCAGCGGCAGAGTACTCAGCATTGTACCGGCGCCTGTTGCCTTGAAACCTCTCGGCAAGTTCTGCATCTTGTAAAATGGAGAGACAAATGGCGGGCCAAAACACTTTACATTTCACCGACGCGAGCTTCGATCAGGACGTGCTGAATTCCGAAGTCCCAGTCCTTGTGGACTTCTGGGCGGAATGGTGCGGTCCGTGCCGCATGATCGCGCCCACGATCGACGCGATCGCGGATGAGTACGCCGGCAAGCTGAAGGTCGGCAAGGTGAACGTGGACGAGAATGGTTCCACGGCCATGCGCTATCAGGTCCGCAGCATTCCCACGCTGCTCTTGTTCAAAGGTGGCCAGGTAGTGGATCAGCGCGTCGGCGCGCTCGGCAAGGCGGACCTGCAAAAGCTCGTCGCACCCCACGTGGGCGCCTGAGGCGGCTCGCAGGCATCTTTCACGGTTTCTGGCACTTGGGGCAGTAGTGTGTCCCGCGTTGGGCGATCAGAATGCGTTTGATGACGCTGCCGCAGCGGCGGCACTTTTCTCCGTGGCGTTGATAGACGCGGTGGCGAATCTGAAACCAGCCCTTGCGGCCCTCGGCGTCGACGTAATCAGAGATGGACGAACCGCCGCTTGCGATGGCTTCCTTCAACACTTCGCGCACGGCTTTGTATAGTCGGCGGATGCGCTCATGGGCCAGGCGCGCAGCGATCGCGCGCGGATGGATGCCGGCGCGATGCAATGATTCGTCGGCATAGATGTTGCCCACACCGCTCAGAAACGTCTGATCGAGCAGCAGCGCCTTAATACGCGTGCGGCGCGACTTCAGGCGGCGTTCGAATTCGTCAAAGGACACTTCCAGCGGCTCCGGACCCAGCTTGGCGATGCGCGTGGAGTTGAATTCGATGCGCCCGAACATGCGCGGGTCGACGAAGTTCAACGTGGCGCCGTCGAGCGTGAGGTAGGCGCGTGTGTGTGTTTCCGGCTCGGAGTTCACCAGCAGCTTCCCAGTCATTCCGAGGTGGATCGAAAGCACGTCGCCGCCCAGGTCGAGCAGGATGTACTTGCCGCGGCGGCCGACGCTCACGATGGTTCGACCGGCCAAGTCCGGCTCCGCTTTCCAGCCCAGAATACGCGGCGTGAAGAAGCGCGCCTCCAGGATGGCGCGGCCGGTAATGTACGGCGCAAGCGCTCGAACCGTGGTTTCGACTTCGGGCAATTCCGGCATGATGTAATGTGAGAGTCAGGATACCCTAACCATGCGCCGCCTGGTGTGCCTCATTTTCATCTGCTCGCTCACGCTCGTCGCCGTCGCCTGCCGCAAATCGTCGAAGCCGGTGGTCGGCGTGGTACCAAAGGGCGCCAATCACATTTTCTGGCAGACGGTACACGCCGGCGCCATTAAGGCCGCCGGCGAATTTGGATTCGAAGTTGAGTGGAACGCACCGACTCTCGAAATCGACTCGAGCCGCCAGATCGAAATCATCGACTCGATGGTGAATCGCCGCCTGGCGGGCATAGCTCTGGCACCCGTGGACCGCCAGGCTCTGATCGGCGTGGTTGAGCGAGCGTCGCAAGCGGGTATCCCGGTGGTGATTTTCGATTCCGCCATCGACACCAACAAGCGCATCTCGTATGTGGCCACGGACAACCTGGAGGGCGGGCGGATGGCCGCACGTCGTTTGGGCCAGGTGCTCGGCGAGAAAGGAAAGGTCGGCATCATCGGCTTCATGCCCGGCAGCGGCGCCACCATGGAACGCGAGCAGGGGTTCCAGGAGGAAATGAAGAAGCTGTATCCGGGCGTCGAAATGTTGGGCGTGCAATTCGGCATGGCGGACCGCGCCAAGGCCATGGCCGCCACCGAGAACATCCTTACGGCGCATCCCGACCTGGCGGGTTTGTTCGCCGACAACGAATCCAGTTCGTCGGGCGCGGTGCAGGCGCTCAAGAGCCGCAACGCGAAACAGGTGAAAATGGTGGCCTTCGATGCGTCCGAGCAACTGGTGGCCGACATGCGCGGCGGCTTCATCGAATCGATCGTGGTGCAGAATCCATTCCGCATGGGCTATGAATCGGCGCGCATGATCGGATTGAAGTTGCGGGGCGAGACTCCGCCGGCGCACATCGATTCCGGCGCCTCGCTGGTGACACACGAAAACCTTGATAAGCCGGATGTCCAGGCCCTTCTGTTTCCGGACATCCAGAAGTACCTGAGAGGCCGATGACGCCTCCCGCCTATCCCGATTCGGTCCGCTACCTGTACGCGCTCGGCAACGAAGTAAAAACCGCGAAACTGGGGCTGGACCGCATGCGTGTGCTCTGCCGCGCTCTGGGTGATCCCGAGCGTGCCTTCCGCGTGGTGCATGTGGCGGGCACCAACGGCAAAGGTTCCACCGCGGCGATGATCGAATCGGCACTGCGCGCCTGGGGCGCGCGGACCGGCCTCTACACCTCGCCGCATTTGGTCGAGCCAACCGAACGGATACGCATCAACGGAGAAGCGGTCTCACAGACCGAGTTCGCTGCCGCCTTCGATCGCGTGCATCGCGCTGCGGAAGAACTCCTCCGCGAGGGCGCGATCGACTTTCACCCCACATATTTCGAAACCGTCACGGCGATGGCCTTCGTGCTGTTCCGCGAACGGGGCGTTGAGTGGGCAGTCGTGGAAGTGGGCTTGGGCGGACGCCTGGATGCCACCAACATTGTGGCGCCGGAGTTGGCCGTCATCACGCCCATCGACTTCGACCACGAAGCGTACTTGGGCAAGAGCCTCGAAGCCATCGCGGGCGAAAAGGCGGGCATCCTGAAACCCGGCACGCGAGCCGTGTTCGCCGCGCAGCGGCCTGAAGCGCAACGTGTGCTGGAAGACGCCGCACGCGCGGTGAACGCTCCGTACACCACGACCGGCGAGTGGCACGTGGAAGGCCTGGAGATGCATGCGCGCGGCAGCCGTTTCACTTTGCGCGGCCGGCGCGCGCTCGCAATTGAGTGTGCGCTCGCGGGTGAGCACCAGGTGGAGAATGCAGCCACCGCAGTGGCTGCTCTCGACGCGTTGAGCGTGCCGGACGCGGCCATCGAAAGCGGGTTGCGGAATGTGCGTTGGCCGGGGCGGCTTGAATACGTTAGCGCGCGCCCGGATGTGCTGCTCGATGGCGCGCACAATCCGGCCGGGGCACGCGCCCTGGCGAACTACGTCGAACGCTTTCGCGCCGGGCGGCGCGTCTGGCTGATCTACGGCGCCATGCGCGACAAAGCCGTTTCGGAAGTCGCCGGTATTCTGTTTCCGTTAGCGGATCGCGTGATCGTCACCGCGCCGGATCAGTCGCGCGCCGTGCGTCCGGAGGTGATCGCGGAACTCGTTTCGCACCCCGGCCTCCAGACGGCGTCAAAGCTCTCCGATGCGTTGGCCCTGGGAGCCAAATGCGAGCCCGAAGACCTTGTTATAATAACCGGCTCGCTTTATCTTGTGGGCGAAGCGCGCCCGCTGTTCATAAAATAGAGGAAGCGCACAGCAATTCCTGACATGTCGTTGAATCATCTGTTCTCCATCCTCGTGAAATGCCCGTTGATCGCACTATCAACGATGGTCATGGCCACTCTGTCGGTAACGGCGTCGTTGTTCAGCAAGGACGGCGCGCTGCCTCATCGAATCGCGTGCGCGTGGGGGCGCATGTTGTTGCGCATCGGCGGCGTGAAAGTGACCGTGGAAGGCGCCGAGAAACTCGCTCCCGATACCTGTTACGTGCTCACGCCGAATCATCTGAGCTACATGGACACGCCGTCGTTGCTGGATGGAATCCCCGTGCCGTTCCGCTTCCTGGCCAAGGAGGAGTTGTTCCAAATCCCCTTCCTGGGCCATCACCTGCATCGCGCCGGGCACATTCCGGTGCCGCTGGGCGACGCTCGGGCTTCACTTAAAGTGCTGACCAAGGCGGCGCACGTCATGCGCAAGCAGAATCTGTCGGTGCTGGTGTTTCCCGAAGGCGGCCGCGCCGAGGACGGCATCCTGCAACCGTTCAAGGAAGGCGCCGTCTACATCGCCATCAAAGCCGGCGCGCCGCTGGTGCCCATCGGGTTAATCGGAACTTACGAAGTGCTGCCCATGCACTCGCTGAACATTCGCGGGCGTCATGTGCGGATGCGCATCGGTGATCCGATTCCCACCGCCGGGACGCACGTGCGCGACCGCGGACGCCTGAACGCACTCCTGCGCGAACGCGTCGCCGAGTTGATCGGACACACCGACCGCGCCTGCCAGCCGGTGTAAATTCCGAGCTAGCCTTTCGCGTGGATTTCCTGCAGGCTCCAGACGCGGATCGGGTCGCGCCGGCGCGCCACCACGGCTTCGGCCGCGGCTTTGGCGCCGCTCACCGTGGTGATGCAAGGCACGCGATAGAACACCGCCGTGCGGCGGATAGCCTTTTCGTCTGTGAACGAGTGCGCGCCCGTCGAAGTGTAGATGACGAGTTGCACCGAACCGCCCTTGATGAGATCGACCGCGTTCGGACGGCCTTCGTTCACCTTGAGAACGATCTTGGCTTCCAACCCCGCGGCGCGCAGCGCTGCGGCTGTGCCGCGCGTCGCCACTAGCTGGTAACCCAACTCGGCAAAGCGACGCGCCACATCCACGGCTTCGGCCTTGTGGTGGTCGCTGACGCTCAGGAACACGCGGCCCTTGTCCGGCAGCGGCGTGCCGGCGCTCAATTGCGCCTTGGCGAATGCCTCGCCGAAATTCTCGCCGACGCCCATCACTTCGCCGGTCGAACGCATCTCCGGTCCTAGCGCCGGATCGACGCCCGGGAATTTGTTGAACGGGAACACGGGCGACTTCACAAAGAACTGCGACACCGGAAGCACACCACTGGTGATGCCGCCGGTGAGCTGCGAGAAATCCTTCAGCCGCTTACCGAGCATCAACCCGACGGCGATCTTCGGCAGCGGTACGCCGGTGGCCTTGCTGACGTAGGGAACCGTGCGCGAGGCGCGCGGGTTCACTTCGAGCACATACACGGTGCCGTCCTTGATGGCGTACTGCACGTTCATCAGGCCGATCACCTGCAAGGCACGCGCGAGCTTGGTCGTGTAATCCTTGATGGTCTCCAGTTCCTTAGCGCCGATCGAAATCGCCGGCAGCACGCAGGAACTATCGCCTGAGTGCACGCCCGCTTCCTCGATATGCTCCATGATGCCGGCGATGAGCACTTCTTCGGTGTCCGCCAGCGCATCCACATCCACTTCGGTGGCGTCTTCGAGGAAACGGTCGATCAACACCGGGCGCTCCTGCGAGAAGACCACCGCTTCGCGCATGTAGCGCCGCACGGTTTCTTCGTCGTAGGCGATCACCATGGCGCGTCCGCCCAGCACGTAGCTGGGCCGCACCAACACGGGGTAGCCGAGCCGCCGCGCAACTTCGCA
>CAZDIZ010000129.1:0-12305 GCA_964505625.1 uncultured Solibacteraceae bacterium
GCCCGTGCGAGCACCCGCGCCAGCAAATCTTCGCGCTCCGGCGTGTTGAGACAACCGTTCCAAATACAAGCGACGGTGGGCGGAAGAATCGTCGAGGCATCCGTAAGAACACAGCCGCCAGAACTGCGCAGACGTCTCAACCTAAATGCGTCCCCCTCTTTCTCCTACGTGGGCGGAGAGAACGGATTGTCAATGAGCCCTCCGGCACCCGAATAATCTACATCCCCGCCCCATCGCGCTTGAATAGCACGGGCAACCTCCAGCGCTCTGCTGAACGCACGGCCCGTGTAGTTCATATGGATACTCACGTAGGAGACGGGCGGGTAACCGAGCTGCAGTTCGAGCGCCTTGAACTCGTCCTCATCAAAACATCCGTTTGACAGGTTCGTTGACAGATCCAGATATGCTTCGTCAGGCATTTGCCCAAAACGTAAGGTCGCATTGCCGATCGGTCTGCCGCCGAGCGACAGACCGAGTTCTGTCAGTTCGTCAACTCCGATCCGGCATCGCGAGAAAAGACCAATGTTCTTCATAGGGGCCTGAGTGGGACAGCCTTCCATGAGGCGGCTGTCTCTGTCGTCCTGTCGTCCCTGTCGACCGCGCTGTCGACTCCGTCCTGTCGACGCCCCGTGGCTCACCGCCGGCTGAGGTGCTTGGCGCCCGAATGACCGTTGTTGTTCGACCAGGTGCCGTTGAGAACGTTTCCGTCCTCCGACAGCGTTAGCACAAGTCGTCCGTCAGCCCCTCGCCATGCCTCGTCCGGCGGACGCCGCGTGTACTGAACGGTGTGCGTCACTCGCCTGCCGCTGATGCTGCCGCTGCCCACCCACTCGCACCGGAATCCATTGACGACAAAAGAGCCCCGCGCGCTGATCTGGCCGCCGTTCTGCGTGTAGATCACAACGCTGTTGCTCAACCCAGGACTGTCGTCATGCCATTCGCCCTGAATGGACCGCCACTGCGCGACACCGCTCTCGGTGTGCCCACCGCCGCTTCGCCGGGTGAGGCGTTTCCCGCCCGAATGACCGTTGTTGTTCGACCAGGTGCCGTTGAGAACGTTTCCGTCCTCCGACAGCGTTAGCACAAGTCGTCCGTCAGCCCCTCGCCATGCCTCGTCCGGCGGACGCCGCGTGTACTGAACGGTGTGCGTCACTCGCCTGCCGCTGATGCTGCCGCTGCCCACCCACTCGCACCGGAATCCATTGACGACAAAAGAGCCCCGCGCGCTGATCTGGCCGCCGTTCTGCGTGTAGATCACAACGCTGTTGCTCAACCCAGGACTGTCGTCATGCCATTCGCCCTGAATGGACCGCCACTGCGCGACTGCCTGGATGGGCAATCCTACCATGAATAAGGCAAGAATAGACCAACTGCAAGTTCGTAAGAGTAACATGATAAACGCCTCCTTGCCGTGAGAAGCACGGCATGAATAGCCCCTTGTGCGGCATGAATCCGGAAACCGCATGAACACGGCCGCCGGCGACAGCTCCGCATCCCACGCGCACTCATTCATTCCCCCCGCGTGCTCTTCTTGAAAATGCCCGCAAGCGGTGGATTCCATGCGGCTGCCGGAAAGACATCTTCATGTTCGCGAGTGTCACCGCAGGGCGACATGGTTCAGAACTGTCCCAGAGATCTTCTTCATGCGTGTTCCCAAGCTCCGTATTCTACACCAGAATTCTCCGACATGAGCGCGGGCCGAATTGTGCTATCTAACCCAACTTCCGCAGTTGAAAGAATAGGAGAAACAAGAACTGAGGGGCCTGAGACTGACAGCCTTCCATGAGGCGGCTGTTTCTGTCGTCCCTCTGTCGTCCCTGTCGTCGTCCTGTCGAGAGGAGTCTCTCGTGTCCTCTCGTCCTTCGTCGACTCACATGTCGAGCTTCCGCTCTGTCGTATGTACATTCGACACAGATCGTATAACGAGACGAACGCGAGCCAAGTTCAGGTGACCGAAACCTCGTTCTCCGTCTCCCGCCGACTGTACTTCTCCCCTAAACTCAGCAGTAACGGAGAATTTTCGGCAGTCTGCGCACACGTTCCGGTTATCCAGAGGCGCATCAACTAACGCACGGAAGCAATACCAGTTCTGGTCCTTCACTGGTTTGAATTGGACTCGCACCTCTTTATCATCGGCCAATGCAAAAGCGATTCGGCAGCCCCCTGCTCCGAGGCGTATTGTCTCATGTTCCACCAACACTGTCGCGACGAGCCGCACCTGTCGTCCGCTGTACACTTTTGGCGTCCTCGCCAATTCACACACGCTCACAGAAGGGACATTGTCTTGGCCGCAGGCAACGCCCAGCATGAACACAAGCTGTGAAATGAGGAGAAAAGGGGAGAAAAGGGGACAGACGCATTTTCGAGTGCAACCTCCGATTCCATCTTCCGCCTTTGTTGGACGTCACATTGACCCGCTGGCGTTGCAGCTTCGTTCTTCAACCGGCTGCGCCGCCGAAGAGTTCACCCGTGTAGGTCGCACTCCGCAACGCTTCGGGCTCACACTCATCCACGTCAGTCGGCGGCGTCAGCGGCGTCTTTGTCAACGTGCGCGGCCGTTGAAAAAATGCTGAGGCGTCCGCAAGAACACAGTCGCCAGGACTGCGCGGACGCCTCAACTTAAATGCTTCTGTTCCTTCTTCCAAACCGGACTGGCGGACTATTGCCGCTCCACTTCCACCTTCACGGGCGTTTGCTTGGTGGACGTTCCGCTCACCGGGTGCTCCATGGCCTTGCGGACGGTGATGGAGCCGCGGTCCGTGGTCAGGTTGATCTCCGGCCCCTGTCCCACCGAACCTTTCAGCGAGCTGCCTTCGTGGCGGCTCTCAGTGGTGAGCGGCGTGCCGAAGTCATTCTGCACTTCCCCGCGCCGCGTTGTCGCGGCGATGGTGAACCGTGCACCGGACGGCAGCGATAGATCGATGTCGCCGGTGTTGGTGCGCGCGACGATCTTGCCCATCTCACCCTTGGCCGGCCGCAGGTCGATGTTGCCGCGGTCCAGAGTCACATCGGCTGATTGCGTGAAATCGACGAACTCGATGTCGCGTCCACGCGAGCGCGCTTCCAAACGCACCGGGCCCGTCACGTTGTTGCCGCGGATGTCGCCAGAAGCAATGCGGATCTGACCCGGCACCTTGGCCACCTGCAACTCGGTCACGTTCGACGAGAAGCGGAAGCTCTGCGCCAGCTTGCGGAATTGCAGGTCACCCGTGTACGTGCCCGTAACCACCGTCGGACCTTCAATGCTGTCGAGTTCGATATCCTCGCCGCGGCCTTTCACGCTTACTTCCACGCCGCCCTTCACGTTCACCGCGCGGACAATGTCGCTGCGGCGAAGCTCCACGCGCACCTGGCCACCTAGATTCTGCAGACGCACGCCGGCGTTGTCGCTGGCCACTTTGGTTTCGCCGGCGATCTCAGAGATATCGAAGTCTCCGAAACGGCCGCGCGTCTCGATGCTCGCGCCGCGCGGCACCCACACTTCGATGTCCATGGAGACGCGCTGCGCGCCCGTGGCGCGTTCCTGATTGGTGCGCACGGTCACGTTGTCGCCTTGCACGCTGACTTCAATCGGAGTCTGACGATCGGCCGCGTCGGCCTCTTCCTTGTTCATGGCGCGGATCGATTTGCGGCCCGTCACCTTTACCTTGTCTTCGGATGTGCCGACGATGCGCGCGTTACCCCGCAAATTCTCCACCAGAATGTGCGGCGTCTTGCCCACGGCCTGCTCGGCGCCAATGGGATAGTCGTAGGTTTCGCCGAACATCTCAATGCCGCGAATCCAGGGCCGGTGCACCCACCAGCGCTGGCTCACAAACAGTCCCGTGCCGATCAGCACGATGAAGGTGATGGCCACCCATTCGCCACCGGATACGCCCCGGTCAAACGGCTTCTTGAGAAACCACCACACCAGCACTTCGATCAGCCGCAGCGAGCCCCAGGCAATCAACAGGTACGGCCAATACTTCGCGACCAGGTCGATCCACGGTAGCTCCGGGTGGAGGTTGTTCACCAGGAACAACGTGCCGACCAGGATCAGCAGCAGCGGTCCGATAATCGAGCGCGGTCTCATGACGCATTCCCCCTGGTTGGATCGACAACCGCCGCGGGACGCGCAGCGGCGCGTTCGGCCAGCTTCAACATGCCCAACACGATCAGAAGCACCGGCCAGGTACTTCCAATCCCGTACGGCCCAAAGTGATCAATGGCGAACAGAGTTCCCACCGTGATCAACATGATGGGTCCGCGGATGGCGCAGATCAGATTCACTCTATTGCCGTTCATCGTGAACCTCCGGGTTGGTGTCCGACGATTCGCGCGATCCGCCGAAACGGCCGTAGAGCATGTAGACGCCCAGCGCGATCAGAAACACCGGCCAGTAGCGGATCACCTGGTGAAAGCGCAACAGGTCCAGGTTGTTCAGCAGGAACAGGATTCCGGCGGCGATCAGGATCACCGGCGCCACGGGAAAGTCGTTGCCACTGGATTTCAACGGCACCAGGCTGGAGAACTCATCAACGGGTTGCCCTAACTGGCGCCGCTTCGCCGTGTGATAGGCTTCAAACGCCATGTAGAAGAACCACACCGCAATGAGAAGCCCGAATAGCGGCTCCAGCGGACCGGCCGACCCCGAACTGGTGATGCTGATCAGCAACCCCAGAATCACGACATGGATCACACCCTTGGCATATTGGCCGTTGTAGACGGCGCCGACACCGGGGATCAAACCCAACACAAATGCTAACCCCGGACTTACACCCGAAACCGGCGGCGGGGGAGCCGCGCTGCCGCCCCACGCCGGCGGCGCTGCTGCCTGCGGCGCGGGGACGTGCTCTGCGCAAAAGACGGTACCCTCCGCCGACCGCTGGCATTCCTGGCAAAGTGCCTTCCCGCAAACCCGGCAATACGCCGCCGCGGGAACCTCCGTATGATTCACGCAGTTCATTTCGCACCTCTCTCACGACGTTCTGGTGACGATTTCCCGGCCGCCCCGCCCTGGGCGGGTTGCTTGGTATCATCGTCGGCCGCCGGCTGATCGGCGTCCTCCGGCACGGTCCATTCCTGGATGCGTGTCTGGATTTCATAGACCAGCCGCATGTTCTCGTAATACTTCACCACCGCCAGCCACCCGCGATGGATCCGGTCCTCGACGTTCATCACGATTTTGACCGGGTCCAAATCCGCCGGATTGAGCTGACGAACTTCAATCCCCGCAAAACGGCCCAACATCGACAACGACAGAATCGTCATCGCCATGCCCATGGCGAACTTCGGTTGCAGCACCGGACGCAGCCAGCGGCCGAACCACTGCCGTATGCCGCCCACCACCGGTGCGTCGCGTTGGACTTCACCGCGCACGTCGAACAGGATCTTCGTCAGTAGTTCCGGAGGCGGTTCCACCACCTCGGCGCGCTCGATGAACTCCACTGCCGCCTGGGCGTCGTTGGCCAGACTTGCGCAGGAAGCACACTCGGCAAGGTGTGCCTCTACCTCGGCTTTGCGCTCACCAGCGAGCGCACCGTCCAGGTAGTCGCAGAGTAGGATTTCCAATTCCGCGCAGTTCATACCACAACCTTGTGCCTTCGAAGCACTCGGGCCAATTCAGCCCGACCTCGATTCAACCGTGACTTCACCGTGCCTTCCGGCACATTGAGTACTTGAGCGATCTCGCGGTACTCCATTTCCTCGACGTCTCTCAGAATCACCGCCTCGCGAAGCTCCGGCGACAGTTTCGCCAGCCCCGACTGCAACGCTTCACTGGCCTCGCGTCCGGCCAGGATGCCGTCGGTACGCGTCGATAATGCCACCTTCTCTTCCAGCACACCCCGCTGATCCTCGATCGAATCCGTCACGCGATCGGTGCGCGTGCGCCGGTAATGGTCAATCAACAGGTTTCTGGTCAGCCGCGTCAGCCACACCAGGAAGGAACCTTCGCCCACGCGAAAACTCTTCAGCGTGCGAAAAACGCGCAGGAACACTTCTTGCGTAAGGTCTTGTGCCTCGGTGGGACTATTCGTGAACCGGTAGCACATGGCGTACACACGACGGGTATAGACCTTAACCAAGTCTTCCCAAGCCGTGTCTTCCCCGGCCAGGCACTGCTCGATTAGTTGGGCTTCGGAATCCAAGTTTCCCGCCGGCGTCCGCCGCCATTGGCTCGCTTCACCGTTACCCCACGTAAGAGGCCACTGCCGGGACGCGGTGAACGGCCCGTGCTCCAACGTAAGTGCGGCGGCTGCTGACATGACATTCCTCGTTCAAGGAAACTGACCCGGTGGCTTTTTTCTTCCAGCCGCCTCTGATCGGCTTCCACAATGAGAAACGAGGATCTATCATTAGAAGTTCACCCGAATGTGAAGCTTCGGGAGCGTCGCCGCGCCTTCCGGCTCCGGACACGTAGAATCTATTCTAGCCTGACGGAAACGGATTCGCGCTGTGTAGTGGGCGGAATTCTGTTGCCCGGCGGGAGGCCTTATCAAGAACGGAAAGCGTGCGGCATGGATTGTGGCGGCGGCGGTACTGGCGTTGCTAGCCGCCGTTCTGGCCTATCATCGCTGGCAGGCAGGCGGCTTCCATTGGCATCTATTCACTGCCATCTTCTCTAGAATGAATTGGTTCTGGGTGGCGATGACCGCTGTGCTAAGCTTGTCGGCATATTTCGGACGTGCGATCCGTTGGGCGCGCATGATGCGCCCGGTGAAGGCCCAACCGAACGTCTGGCATCTGTTTGTGGCCACCGCCGTCGGGTTCACGGCAGTCGTCTTGTTCGGACGCCCAGGCGAGCTCGTCCGCCCCTATCTGATTGCGGTCAAGGAACGAACCTCGTTTTCCTCGCAAATGGCCGCCTGGCTGCTCGAGCGGATCTACGACCTGTTGGCTGTCGCGCTCATCTTCGGACTGGGGTTGAGCCAGGTGCGGGTGACTGAGGCCAAGCTCGGCCCGGGCCTGACCTGGGTTCTGAGCACGGGCGGCTACGTGATGACCGCGATTGCCGTTCTTTGCCTTTTGACGCTCGCCGTTCTGAGCCGTTTTTCCGGAGTGTTGCGTAGCCGTGCGATGCCGATTCTGGCGCTGCTGCCTGAACGCATTGGTTCCCGCATGCGCAGGATGCTCGATGCCTTCCTCGAAGGTGCCCAAACCACCCGCGATGCGAATGCTGTCGCATGGGTTGTTTTCTACACCTTCATCGAGTGGCTGCTCATAGTTTTGGGATTCGTTGCCATGTTCCGGGCTTTTCCGGAAACCGTCGGATTCGATTTCATGGAGGTCTTGATTATAATAGGCTTCGTAGCGTTCGGCGGGCTGGTCCAGATCCCCGGGATAGGCGGCGGCATGCAAATTGCTATAATTGTAGTACTAACTGAGATGTTCCGGGTCCCGATCGAACCAGCTACGGGTATCGCGGTGATGTTCTGGATGCTGAACACGGCCGTCATCGTGCCGCTGGGTCTGGTGTTGGGATTTCGCGAAGGACTGAACTGGAGGTCCTTGCGACACATTAAAGACATTGAAAAACAATGATTTGTCCATTTTGCGGCCATCGCCAGGATAAGGTCATCGATTCGCGCGAAAGCAAGGAAGGCGACTCGATTCGCCGCAGGCGCCAGTGCCTGTCTTGCGAACGGCGTTACACAACCTATGAGCGGACCGACGAGATCCCCTACATGGTTGTGAAGAAAGACGGTCGGCGCGAGAAGTTCGATCGCCAGAAGATGCTCTCCGGCTTGCTGAAAGCCTGCGAAAAGAGACCCATTCCCATGTCGCGGCTGGCCGAAATCGTCAACGAAGTGGAAGCGCGCCTAAACGACAGCCCGGAGCGGGAAATCAGTACTACAATCATAGGAGAAATGGTCATGGAGCGCCTGCGCGGATTGGACAAGGTGGCCTACGTCCGCTTCGCCAGCGTCTACCGCGACTTTCAAGACGTCGAGGCGTTTCTCTCTGAACTGAAAGTACTAATCAGAAAGAAGCGCACCTGATACAAAAACCGTGTCCGGCCCACTCTCCTGTTAAGGGGTTTCCCGTAACCAAATCGCAGTTCGGAACATCAACATAAATGGAAGCTTAACATCGATGACGACTGGTGCTATAATAGGGCGGATGCCTCGCCCTATTGGGCATCACCTCAATTCAATTCGGTCGGCGTGTCAAAGCGCCACGCATAACCCCTTTCTTTTCTGGGACAAAGCGCCCTTTTCAAAGGGGAGGTAAACCCTGGTGGATCAATACGAAGACCACTTTCTGACTGATAGCCATGAGCCCCTCGGGCTGCCGTTCGATGAGGAAGCCAATTTCTTCCATCCCGAGGAAGTCCATGATGACGACCTGCACAGCACGCAGCAGGTGGAAGAGTCGATCTATACGGACGATCCGGTTCGTGTCTACCTGCGGGAGATGGGTTCGGTTCCTCTGCTTACGCGCGAAGGTGAAGTGGACTTGGCGCGCCGTATGGAACGCGGCAAGTTGCGGATGCAGAAGGCCATTAGCCGGTCCGCTCTGGTCCAATTGATTGTCTTGGACGCGGCCGAACAGCTCAAAAAGGGCAGCGCGGAATTGGACGAGATGGTGGACCTGGGCGACGTCGAGGAAGGCAGCACGGCCGACGACCGCCGCCGCAACGAAATCCGCCAACAGTTCGTCGACATCACCTCGCTGCAAAAGAAACTCCAGCAACTGGATGAGAAGTGCGAGAGCATTGAAGCCAGCAACAAGAAACTGCGGCGCCGTTGGCAGGGCAAGCTGAACCGCTGCCGTGTTGAAATTTCCCGCGCCATCCGCGCCATCCCCTTCCAGTTGTTGAAGTGGAAGCAGTTTGCGAAGGAAATCGAGCGGGTGGTGGACGAATTGAACCACTTGCAGTCCGAGCTGCGCCGGGCCGAGGAGCGCTCGGGCGCGGCGGCGCAAGCCCGCATCCGTGAGATCAAGCGTGAAGTCCGCAAGCGTGAAACCGCCGCGCGGGCTTCGCTCAACGAACTGAAGCACAGCCTGACGGTGATCCGTCACGGCGAGTTGGAAGCCGAACGCGCGAAGAAGGACCTGGTGGAAGCCAACCTGCGCCTGGTGGTCAGCGTGGCCAAGAAGTACGTCAACCGCGGCCTGCACCTGCTGGATCTGATTCAGGAAGGCAACATCGGACTGATGCGCGCGGCCGACAAGTTCGAATACCGGCGCGGTTACAAGTTCTCTACTTACGCCACCTGGTGGATTCGCCAGGCGATCACGCGCGCCATCGCGGACCAGTCGCGCACCATCCGCATCCCGGTGCACATGAACGAAAGTATGAACAAGTTCCTGCGCGCCACGCGCGAACTGGAAAAGGAATTGGGCCGCGCGCCGACCAACGAAGAAATCAGCCGGCGCATGGACATTCCAGTCGAGAAAGTCCAGAAGCTCAAGACCATCTCGCGCGATCCGGTGTCGCTGGAAACTCCGGTGGGCCGCGACGGCGAGTCCGCGCTTGGCGATCTGATTGAAGACCGCTGGGTAGGTTCGCCGGTCGACGCGGTCATCGAGACTAACGTCCGCGACGAGACCGCGAATATCCTTAAGACCCTGTCGCCCAAGGAAGAGAAAGTCATCCGGCTTCGCTTCGGTATCGGCTGCGAACGCGAACACACGCTCGAGGAAATCGGGCAGGAGTTCGACGTCACACGCGAGCGCATCCGCCAGATCGAAGCCAAGGCTTTGCGGCAACTTCGCTCGCCGGAGCGCGCCCGCCATCTGCGGGCATTGCTCGCGGCCCGTTAATTCAAACCGGTGCTGGCGATTCCACGGCGGGTGTGGGAAGCGGTTTGCTCACACGCGGTGGAAGCATATCCGGAAGAATGCTGCGGCGCGCTGGTGGGTAACGACACCCGCGTGGAAGAGGGCATCCGCCTCACCAACACATCCGCAGCCGACCGCCGGGTTACTTACCACGTCGCCGCCGAAGAGTTGCTGCACGCCACCGAGCAGGCCCGCGAACGTGGTTTGCGCATCCTGGCGATCTACCATTCGCATCCGGATGCGGAACCTTGTTTTTCGAAAGAGGACGCTGCCAACGCCTGCCCGTGGTACGGATACCTGGTCGTGTCGGTGAACGGCAAACGCGCTGCCGCGGCGCGCTACTATCAGCCGGACAGCTTCACAGAAACCGAATTCACGATTGGCGGCGCGGAGTCAGCGGAATAGGCGGCGCTCGCGGCGCAGAAACGCCGGTGTTTCCAGGTCGTCTTCGGGTGTGCCAGGTTCCGGCTCCGGTTCCGCTTGGGGTTGAGGCTCCGCCGCGGCTTCCGGTTCCGGCTCGTCGGCAACCTCGTGGATCACAGGCTCCTCGACTTCGACTTGCGTGTCGGGCGCGTCTTGCGACGACACCAGCGCGTCGAAACCCGTAGCGATGACGGTAACCTTCACGGCATCGTTCATGGATTCGTTCAAGACCACGCCGAAGTTGATCTGCGCATCATCGTTCTGAGCGGCCTCGCGAATCAGCGAACAGGCTTCGTTCACTTCATGCAAGCCGAGGCGGCTCGACCCGGTGATATTGATGAGAATGCCCCGCGCGCCGGAGACGCCGCCGCGTTCGAGCAGCGGACAGGCGATGGCCTGTCGCGCCGCTTCCACCACGGCCGCGTCGCCACCGGTGGTGGCGGTGCCCATCATGGCGTGGCCCATGCCGAGCATGATGCTGCGAATGTCGGAGAAATCGCGATTGATCAAGCCGGGCGTGGTGATGATGTTGCTGATACCTTCGACGGCCTGGCGCAGCACGTCGTCGGCGATGCGGAAAGCATCGAAGACGCTGGTGCCGCGAGGAACCAGTTCGATGAGACGGTCGTTGGGAATCGAAATGACGGTATCGACGGTGGAGGCCAGTTCAAGCAATCCCTGATCGGCCTGACGGCGCCGGCGCGGCCCTTCGAAGTCGAACGGCTTGGTGACCACGGCCACGGCGAGCGCGCCCAATTCCTTGGCGAGCGACGCCACCACCGGTGCGGCGCCCGTGCCGGTTCCACCACCCAGCCCCGCGGTGATGAAGACCATGTCGGCGCCTTCGATGATCTCGACGATGCGCTCGGTGTCTTCGAGCGCGGCCTGGCGGCCGATGGCAGGATCCGAGCCAGCGCCCAGGCCATTGGTGATTTTGGCGCCGATGGCCAGCTTATTGGGAACCGTGGAGGCACGCAGCGCCTGCATATCGGTGTTGAGGATGTGGAATTCCACTCCCGTCAACCCTTCGCTGATCATGCGCGCCACGGCATTTGAGCCGCCGCCACCGACACCAATGACTTTGATGCGCGTGCCGGGCAACGTCTCGTCCTGGATTTCGAATTTCAGATCGTCCAAGGTCCGCTCCAATTGTTCCATAGCCGACATCCTCCAAGCCGGGGGCAGGCCACGCCCGTCCGCTTCCTAACGCAGGAGATGGCCCAGTAATCCGGGCGCGCCGCGGCTTGCCGCGTGGCGATACTTCAAGCGCGCCGAATACATGACCAGTCCCGCCGCCGTCGCCCAAGCCGGATCGTTGATGGCATCCGGCCAACCATCGATGCCCATCGGTAGACCATTGCGGGCCTGACAGTTCAGCACCCGCTCGGCCATATCGCACATTCCGTTCAGACGCGCTCCACCGCCGGTGAGGACCACGCCTTCCATCAATCCCTGCTCCATGCCGGCGGCGACAATCTCTTCGCGCACGAACATGAACAATTCCTCGGCGCGAGCTTCCAGCACTTCGTTCAGATCGCGGCGCGGAGCTTCGCGCGGCGCGCGCCCGTCCGGCGTCGGCACATCAATCAAACTGTTATCGGCCGTCAGCCCGAGCACCGCGCAACCGTACTGCTGCTTGATGCGCTCGGCGTCCTCGAGCGATACCGTAAACCGCCAGGCCACATCGCGCGAAAAGTGATCGCCCGCTACCGGCAGGCTGCACGCCGCCACGCAAGCGTCGCCGTCGTAAACGATCAATTCGCTCGAATGCGCGCCGATGTCGACCACCGCCACACCGCGCTGGCGTTCTTCGGGAAGAACCGCCGCGTAGGCGGACGCCATGCCTTCGAACACGGTCTCTTCGACGGCCAAGTGCGCCTGGTGCACGGCATCCACCACGCACTGATGCTCGGGCGCGGTGGTGGTCATCAGGCAGACGTTAGCCTCCAGCCGCGCGGCACGCGAACCGATCGGATTACGATAGCCGGCACGGCCGTCCATGGTGAAATCCTGCGGCAGCACCTGGAAGATATAGCGGTTGGATTGCCGCTCGGCGGCCATTTCGACGGCGGCGTCCAGATGGCGCTGTTCGATCTCACGCACGCGTCCAAGTTCGT
>CAZDIZ010000129.1:12405-17973 GCA_964505625.1 uncultured Solibacteraceae bacterium
TCGACGGCGGCGTCCAGATGGCGCTGTTCGATCTCACGCACGCGTCCAAGTTCGTAGAAGCCGTTGCCGACTGTGCTTTCCACGGCGCTTCCGCCCAGGCCCACCACGGCGCCGTCGATGCTGGCGCCAGCACAATGTTCGGCCCGGCGGGCGGCCTCGCGAATGGATTCCGACAATGCGGCTTGATCGCGCAACCGGCTCTTGCTCCAGGCCATGGAGGGCGCTTCGCCGTGGCCGGCATAGCGGATCTCGTCGCCATCGAGCGTGCAGATCACCATGCGCGTGCGCGCGCTGCCGATGTCGAGCCCAACCGCGTATGCCTGCTTATTGGACACTCGGCTTGGCCTCCAACGCCGTGATGCGGTCGTCCAATCGCAGATCGAACGTCCCAGCTTCGGGCAGGCGTTTGTGAATTTCGCCGTAGCGCTGATGGAAGCGGTCCAATCGCGCCAGGAAGTTCCGGTTTCCGAGGATCAACACCACGGCCCGGCCTTCGATCTGTTCCATCACTTGCAGGTTCTCAGGATCGCTCACATCCACTTCCGATACTTTTTCCGACTGCGTCCCCAATTCCTCGAGCAGGCGCGACATGCGCCGCACACGGTCGCGCCGCAGGGCCGCATCGGCACCGGGCGCCAGGCCCACCAGCACGGGCAGCGCGAAGCGCGCCGGCGTCTGCGGCCGCAGCAGTACGCCTTCGGCGTCGATCAGCGAGACCGACACGGAGGGCCACTGCACAAAAGCCACCGGTTTGCGTTCGACAATCTTCACCAGAATCGTGTTCGGCCACACGCGCGCGACCGAAGCTTCCTTCACCCAATCGATCGCTAACAGCGCGCGGCGGCGTTCAGCAAGCGACAACAGATACACGCTGCGTCCGAAATCATCGTGGAACACATTCATCACGCGCGAACGCGAAGCGTGCTCGACGCCCCGAATAATCAGACTCGGAGAAGCATCGCCGTATTCCGGCGGCGGCGTCATGATGAAGCGCGGGTCGGAAACCAGAAACCTCTCTATACGCCAGTAAGCGGCAAGGCTGCCGGAAGCGGCCAGCACCACGGCCACCAGAATCCCGGCATAGTACAGCCGCCGCTTCATGCGGGCTTCTCCCGCAGTCGTTCCAGGATACGATCGCCAGCTTGCCAGACGTTGCCCGCGCCGAGCGTCATCACCAGGTCGCCGGGCTCAACCAGGTTCAGGATGGCTTCGACGCCGTTTGCGAGCGTTCCCACGTAATGCGCGCCGCGATGTCCGAACTCACGCAGCCGGGCGGCGAGCGATTCGGCTGTGACGCCCTCGATGGGTGGCTCGCTGGCCGCGTAAATGTCCATCACGTGCACGCTGTCAGCCTGATGGAAACTGGCCGCGAACTCATCCATCAGCACCTGCGTGCGCGTGTAGCGGTGCGGCTGGAACAACACGTGAACCTGCCGGAAGCGGCACAAGCGTGCCGCGTCGAGCGTGGCGCGAATCTCGGTGGGATGGTGGCCGTAATCATCGATCACCGTCACACCGCCCGCTTCGCCCCGCCGCTGGAAACGGCGGTCCACACCGGTGAAGCCGGCCAGAGCTTCCCGCGCCACTTCCGGCGCGACGCCCAGTTCGAGCGCCACTGCCACGGCCGCGGTCGCGTCCAGCACGTTGTGATAGCCGGGCACGGCGAGCGTGAACTCGCCCAGATCCTGCTGGCGGAACTTCAGGCGGAACGTCGAGGAAAAGTGGCCGCAGGCGGGCGAGTCGATATTCAGATCCGCTTGCGCGCTGGCGCCGTAGGTGATGGTGCGGCGCTTGATGGACGGCAGCGTCTGCTGCACGTTGGCATCGTCCAGACACACGATGGAAGCGCCGTAGAAGGGCACCTTGTTGGCGAAGTCGCTGAAGGCCGCGCGGGTGGCTTCAATCGACGCGTAGTGATCGACGTGCTCGCGATCGATGTTGGTGATGACGGCGAGAATGGGCGCCAGCTTGAGGAACGAGCCGTCGCTTTCATCGGCTTCAACCACCAGCAGTTCGCCCGCGCCCACGCGCGCGTTGCTGCCGCCCATCAGGTTCACACGACCGCCCACAATCACGGTGGGGTCCAGGCCGGCGTGCGTCACGATGTGCGCGCACATACTGGTGGTGGTGGTCTTGCCGTGGCTGCCCGCGATGGCGACGCCGTACTTGAGGCGCATCAACTCGGCCAGCAACTCGCCGCGCGGGATGACGGGAATCTGCGCCAGGCGCGCCTGCCGCACTTCGGGATTGGATTCGTCCACCGCGCTGCTGACCACCACGACGCGCGCGTCGCCTACGTTCGCCGCGTCGTGTCCTTCGTGGACCGACGCGCCCATGGAGGCCAAGCGCGCGGTGAGCGGAGTAAGTTTCAGATCCGAACCGCTGATCTTGTAACCGAGTTTCAACAGCACCTCGGCGATCGCGCTCATTCCGATACCGCCGATGCCTACAAAATGCAAATGCTGGGGCCTAAAAAACATTTCCCTCTCGTATTGTTTCGGCTTTCAGGCCCAGTGTCAACCGCGTCCCGGGCACAGTCCCTCCAGAATGTCCGCGGCCCGGCGCGCCGCGTCCGGATGCGCCATCGCGCGCGCCGCCTCGCCCATGCTCCGCAGGCGCGCCGCGTCTGAAACCAGCGACGATATTTCGGTGAAGAACCGCTCGCCGTTCATGTCATGATCCGCGACCAAACGCGCCGCGCCGGCGCGCTCAAACGCTTCGGCGTTGCGCAACTGGTGCTGATCGGCCGCGAATGGAAACGGTACCAGCAGCGAAGGCTTGCCGGCCGCCGCTAATTCCGCCACCGCGCCCGCACCCGAGCGGCACACCACCAGGTCGGCTTCGGCGAACGCAGAAGGCATGTCGGCAATGAACGTCGCCACGCGCCCTTCCATGCCCGCGGCCGCGAACGCCTCCGCGAAACCGGCCGCCGCCGCTGTGCCGGTCTGATGCAGGAATCGCACTCGAAATCCGCTCTGCTTGAACAACGGCCAACTTTCGCGCGCGGCGTCGTTCAGCGTGCGCGAGCCTTGGCTGCCTCCGGTGATGAGCACCGTGGGCACTTCGCCGGGCGGCTTCGGCTGGATGGCGAAAAACTCCCGGCGCACCGGCAAACCGGTCAGTTCGGTTCGCCCCGGCGGGAAATAGCGTCCGGCTTCCGGGAAGCTCACCATCGCGCTGCGCACCCAACGCTTCAGCTTGCGGCTGGTCAAACCGGGCATGGCGTTGGGCTCCATCACCGCCATCGGAATCCCCTTGCAGATCGCCGCCAGCATCACCGGACCGGCCGCGTAACCGCCCATGCTGAAGATCACCTGCGCACCGCGGTGTTCGAGAAACCGCGCCGCTCGCCACACGCTCACCGGAAGTTCGCAAGCACTCTTCAACATGCGCGTCAACCCGACGCGGTTCATGCCGCCGATTTCGATCCACTCGATGTCGAAACCCGCGTCCGGCACCAGGCGCGCTTCCATGCCGCGACGCGTGCCAATAAAGAAAGGACGGTGGCCGCGTTCGGTCAACTCGCGCGCCACGGCCAACGCGGGGATGACATGCCCACCCGTACCGCCGCCGGCCATGGCCACTACCATCGGCCGCCTCATCCCGCGTGCTCGTTCACACTGAGCAACAACCCCAGGCTAGCCAGAGTGCTCACCAGCGAACTGCCTCCGTAACTGACCATGGGCAGCGGAATGCCCTTGGTGGGCGCCATGTCCAGCACCACGCTCATATTCATGAAGGCTTGTATCACGATGCTGGCGGTGACGCCCAGCGCCAGATACCGGCCGAAGTGGTCCGGCGCGACGCAGGCCAGACGCACACCACGGCTCAGGATCAACAGAAACGCCAGCAGCACCGTGGTGCAGCCGAGCAAGCCCAACTCCTCGCCCACCACCGCGTAGATGAAGTCCGTGTGCGCTTCCGGCAGATAGAGCAGCTTCTGCTGCCCCTGCATCAAACCGCGGCCCAACGGACCGCCCGAGCCAACCGCGATCTTCGACTGTCGCGCGTGATAGCCCGGATCGCGTGAGTTGGACATGCCCTGCACCTTGGCGCGGATCATGCCGTGATAGTCGATGACGTCGATGATCTTGAACTCGGGATCGAAGTGGCCGATGATGCGCAGGATGCGATAAGGCTTCATCGCGATCGCGCCAATAATGAACAAACACGCGGCGGCGAACGCGATGATCATGTGTTTGCGGCTCAGGCCCGCCACGAAGAACACCGTGACCGCCGTGGCCACCAGCACCACCGCCGTCCCCAGGTCGGCCACAACCACCATTCCGGATAACACCAACAGGCATAACAGCGCGGGCACCAGCGTGTGCCGCTTATCGTTGATCGCGGGACTGCGAAGGCTCACAAACCAGGCCAGGAAGACGATGAGCGCGGGCTTGGCCAACTCCGACGGCTGCAACTGAAAGAAGCCCCAGCGAATCCAGCGGTGCGCCTTCGCATCGACGAAGTAGGCCACCAATAGCAGCATGATGGCCACGCCCATGGGCGCGAAGGCCCACAGCGGCTGGTTCCAGTCGCGGTAGTCGCGGTTCTTGAAATACATCATGATCACGAACGCGGCCACGGCCGCGCCCAACTGCCGCAACAGGAAATAGGTACTGTGTCCGTACTTCAGATCCGCCACCACGCTCGACGAGCTGTACATGATGACAAGACCAAACCCCACCAGCGCCACCACGGCCGTGAACAAGCTCCAGTCGGTCTTGCGCTGCATGCCCATATCAGGATTTTTCCTCCAGTCCTGACACGAGGCTTTTGAAGACCCGGCCGCGCTCTTCGTAACCGGAGAACTGATCGAAACTGGCGCAGGCCGGAGCGAGCAGCACGGTGTCGCCCGGCGCGGCCTTCGAGTAAGCCATGCGCACGGCCTCGGCGATGGTGCCGCAATCGATGAGCGGCACGGCGCCTTCGAGATGATCCGCGATTTTCGCCGACGCGGCGCCCACCAGCAGCACGGCGTGAGCCTTGGCCGAGAGCGAGTCGCGCAGCGTGCGGTAGTCGCTGCCCTTGTCCTTGCCGCCGAGAATCAGCCACAGCCGCCCGTCGAACGCATCGATGGCTTTCTGCGTGGCGTCCACGTTGGTGGCTTTCGAATCGTTGTAGAAGGCGACGCCGCTCACCGTGCGGACGAATTCAATGCGGTGTTCGACACCGGGAAACGCGCGCACCGCCGCCGCGATTTCATCGAGTCCAGCGCCGGTCTGCCGCGCGGCCAATACGGCGGCCAGCGTGTTTTCGACGTTGTGCAAACCGCGCAGCGGAATCTCTGAGGCGTTCATCCAGAAACGGCGCTCCACGTAGAGCTTGCCGTCTTCCAGGTACGCGCCGGGCTCTACGCGCCGTTTCAGGCTGAACAGCAAGGCGTGGGAACGCGTGCGCCGCGCAAAGTCCATGCAGGTGGCATCGTCGGCATTGAGCACGGCGACATCGGTGGGAAGCTGATTTTCAAACAGCCGCTCCTTGGCCGCGGCGTAGCGGGCGAAGGTATGATGCCGGTCGAGATGATCGGGAGTGACGTTGATCACTACGCCCACGCGCGCGCGGAAC
>CAZDIZ010000130.1:0-10429 GCA_964505625.1 uncultured Solibacteraceae bacterium
GAATGGTGGGCCCGACAGAACTCGAATCTGTGACCTCTACCGTGTCAAGGTAGCGCTCTAACCAACTGAGCTACGGGCCCGTTTTGGTGGGACGAATGTCAGTATAGCATACGCGGACCGGACTACTGGTCTTCGGTCTGTTTTGCTCGCACCGCAATCGTCACAGGCGCCGAAATACGGCCATCGAAAGTCAGTGTCAGGGGCACTTGCGCGCCCGCTGCAACGTTCGCCGAAAGCACGAACTGCAATTGGAAGACTCCCGCTTCGCCGGCAACGGCGGAAACGGCAATCGCCGGGTGCGTCACGCCACCGACTGTCACCGAAAGCCGCGACGGGAGAATCTCCGCGCCCGTGTCGTCCAGGTGCGCTGCCGTCATGATTACGGTATCGCCGGGTGCCACGCTGGCCCGATCGCCGAGCGAGCGTACCACCGGCGGAACCGGTTCGATCATGACCACAATCGGCTGTGCGCTGAGGCTGCCAGATTGGAACCGCAACACAGCCGGGCCCAGCGGCAAGTCCGCGGGCGTCTGGAAGGTCACCAGACCGTCATTGGTCGCGAGCACCGTGGCCGGCTTATCGCCCACCGTGATGGTGGCTCCCGCCAACGCTGCCATGGTCGAATAGTTCGCCAGCGTCAGCGTCTGCGTGCAGCCTGCACACACCAGCGCCTGGCCGGTTGCCGCGTTCAGTACCGTCGGGCTGACCACCGGCACGCTTGAGTCGGCTGCCTGAATCAGGAACCCGTAGGGCAGGGAAGCGATCTCAATGCCGGTTGTCACGCTGACTTCGGTCTGCGCCACCGCCGCGTTGCCGGCCACGGCCACGTTCGCCAGAATGCGCGTCGGGCTGATCACCCACATCCGCCGCACGAACACATCCGAACTGCCGAAGCCCAACGCGGTTTGACCCGCCTGGAAGTGCGTGCCGAAGCCGTTGATCTCGATCATGGCTTCGCTTCCGGCGGGAAGGACCGGCGGGTTCACGGTGATGGCCGGCGCCTCGGCGGCGTCGTAGGTATAGGTGGCCGGAGAGCTGGCCTGCAAGAACAGGGAACTCTGCGCGTCCGTGTTGATCGCCGTCACGATCGCTTGATGTCCGCCCGGGGCCGGAGGAACAGCCACCACCAATTCGCTGGTCTCTTCGTTGAAACGCACCAGTGAGGCGCGTACGCCGTTAAAGTACACCGAGGTCGTCGCGCTCAGATTCGTCCCGGCCAACACGGCTACGCGTTGGTTGTCGCCTTCCACCGCGGGTGTCACCGAGGTAATCGAAGGAGGCATCTTACCGGTGAGCGTCAACCCCAGAGGCAGCACGTAGACATCAGTCGGAATGGAGAAGATCAAATGACGCGCGCCTTCGGTTGGCACCATGCCGTACTGGAAGTTCACGCGCAAGTAGCGCGTATCGGAACTGTACGCCGACAAGCCGCCTTCCGGTACCAGAGCCGCGTCGCCCAACACGGAAACGTTCAAACCCGCCACCGGCGCCGCGTTTGACACCAACCCCGCACCGCCCGCCACCAGGAAATTGCGCTTGCCGCCCAGCATCATGCTCTCGCTCAGGAACGCCGGCTTGGCGGCGGTCTGTCCGGGATAGCTGTAAGTGGTGACGCCATACAGCGCTACCGCGCTGCGCGAAAACACCGTGAAGTTCACGTCGCTGACCGTCGCGCCGGCATTCACAGAGAGTGCCGTGGCTTGCCGCGCGTCGCGCGTGCCGGGATAGAACTGCGTGACGAATGCTCCCGAGGCCGCTACCGATTGCCCGTCAACATCCACCGGAAGACGAATGCCGTTGCTGGCGAGTTCGGTGGGGGGAAGCGGATGTACATAGATGTAATACGGTCCCGCGGGCAATCCGTCGATGCGATAGGTGCCGTCGGGATTCGTCAGCGCGCTCACGGGTGAACCGTTGGGCGGCAGCGCCACCACGCTCGCCAGGTGAACGCCTGCATCATTCATCGTCACGCGGCCCACGATGCTGCCGGTCGATGTCAAGAAGTTGCGCGCCGGATACAGCAGACTCAGCGCCACCATGTCATCGGTGGCCAACGCGCGCCCGCGCGTGGTAGCACGCGTGTAATCGGTAGACATCGTGGCCGAGGTCAACGAATGCTGCAATCCCAACGCGTGCCCCAACTCGTGCACCATGGTGGTGAAGAAACCTTCGCTGTAGCTCGGCTTCTGCGTCAAATCGTTCCGTACGATCACCATGGAACGCATGATGGGAACAAACGAGCTGCTCGATGTGGTTGCAGCGTCGCCCCACGCCGTCGGTCCGCCCATGGCCACCAGTCCCGGTGGCACTTCGTCGAAAACCACTTCCACGCCCGGCGTGTTGTGTGCCGTGCCCGGCGTCATCAGCCCGCCATAAACGACACGCAAATCCGACGTGCCGATGTTGTTCCAGGTCTCCACCGCCAGCCGCACCTGGCTGGCCACTCCGGCGAAGCTGTCGAGCGGCGCCATCTGCGCCGGCGCCTGATCGTTCAAGAAGACCTGCAGGGTGCGCCCGGGCAGGGCATCCAGGTTGAACTTTTCCGGGATCGGTGTGTAAGGAGAATAACGGTTGGTGTAGCGAATGAAATGGTAATAGGCCGGCGACGCACCCGCCAGCAGCAACAGACCGGCGAACAGGATTGCGATTCGCTTCGTATTACGCATGCCGTTCATTTCGCCGCCCCCGTCATAGCCTGCGAAATACGCGCCTTCAACTCCGCCATCGAGAGATTGAAGGTTTCCTCTGCCACCGGCTTGCCCGTCGCGCGATCCAACATCGACTCACCGCTCGCCGCGCGTACGGCGACGGTGTTTCCCTTGGCGTCCGTCTTCACGTCAAACAGACCCTGCGTCAGGCCGATGATGTGCGTCAGACCGCTCTTGGACGTCCATAGGAACAAAACGTAATCAGCGCCCGCAGTGAGCTTCGGCGCGCCCGGGAAGCTCTGGCGCATGCTGCCCATCACGCCGCCCGGCACCACCAGATCGGCTTCGGTTGCTGCGGCGCCCTTCCAGCGCTCGGAAACCAGCACCCGGTAGTGTGTGTAAATCAATGAACCTTTTGCACTTGTATAAGTTCCGATGACTCTGCCTCGAACGATGGCGCTGGATTTTTCCACCATCTCTTCGAAGCTAAGCTGCTCGAGCGTCGCCGCCGCAGCGCCGCCCGCCATTGCAATCACGATCCATGTGGCAAGCCAATGACGCATAATGCACCCAGTTCTGTGCTGAGCATGCCACATACCATCTTTTCTTGTTGATAATGCAGGACTTAACTCTATCTTAACGAATTTGTGCGAGTAGCTGTGACACATCGGCGTGACATCATGCCACACCTTGGACCTAATCCCTGACAATTAACAAAGGAACGGACAACCCATGACGTACAGCGTTAATAGTCGTCCCGAAGACCATGTCGCTTAAGCCCTTATGTCCGTGAGCGCCCATCACGACGAGGTCGGCTTTCCATTCCCGCGCCACGCGCACAATCTCCTCGGCCGGTTTGCGCGAATGACGCACGGTGGCTTCAGCTTCAATGCCTTGCCCACCGAGCGCCTCGATGATCTCGTCCAGATAGTCGTGTCCGGACTCGACTTCACGGTCTTCGGCGAGCACGCCGTAAACCTGACTGGAGACGCCTTCCTCGACGTGCAGAAGCTGGATTCGCGCCTTGTGGATCTGGGCCATGCTGGCGGCATGGGCCACGGCGGAGCGGTCCACAGGCGTGTGGTCGAGCGGCACGAGAATGCGGCTGTAGGTTGCCGGCACCACGGTCGCGCCAATGGCGGGTTCGAGCTTCTCGGGCGCCTGCGCCAACCGGCGCACCCACTTGGGCAGCCAAGGCTCCAGTGCCACGTACAGGAGCAAAAGTCCAAGGCCGCACACGAGCGGCACGAGCACCAGCGCAAGCAGCGTTTGGTATTCGCCCGCCCGTGCCAGCCATTCCGAAACCGTGCCGGCAACCAAACGTGCGTTCAAGCCGACGATGATGATGGCGGTGGTCCACGCCAGCAGCTTCACCCAAGGCTTGTTGGTGAACAGGCCCATGCGCCGCCGGTCGCTGGTGAAGTGAATCAGTGGGATAACCGCGAACGGCAACTGCATGCTCAAGATCACCTGGCTGAAGATGAGCAGCTTGTAGATGCCCTGTTCGCCGGAAATGACGATCGTGACGGCGGCGGGCACCACCGCGGCCATGCGCGTAATCAACCGCCGCAGCCACGGGCGCATGCGGAAGTCGAGGAATCCTTCCATGACGATCTGTCCCGCCATGGTGCCGGTCAGGGTCGAAGATTGCCCGGCGGCGAGGAGCGCCACGGCGAACATGACGCTGGCCAGCGCGGTCCCGAGCAGCGGCGCCAGCAGCAGGTGCGCCTGCGCGATTTCGGTCACCACAATGCCGCGCTTGTAGAACGCGGTCGCGGCCAGAATCAGAATGGCGGCATTTACCAGCAGCGCACCGTTCAGCGCGATCACCGAATCCACGAAGTTGTAACGGCACGCCGTGCGTTTAGCTTCAATGGTCTTGCCGATGCGCCGCGTCTGCACCAGCGCGGAATGCAGGTACAGGTTATGGGGCATCACGGTAGCGCCCAGGATGCCGATGGCGATGTAGAGACTCTCGGGCGAAAGGCGTGGAATCAACCCGTTGGCGATTTCGGCGACCTCGGGCCGCACCAACCACATTTCGACGCCGAAACATACGGCGATGACGGTGATCAGGCCGAGTACCATCGCCTCGATGACGCGGATGCCGAATCGCGAGAACCACAGGATAAACAACGTGTCGGTGGCGGTGATCAGCACACCCATCAGCAGCGGTATTTTGAATAGCAGGTTGAAGCCGATGGCGGCACCGAGAATTTCAGCCAAATCGCAAGCGGCGATGGCGATTTCACACAAAAACCAAAGCAGATTGCTGACCGTCTTTGGATACGTCTCGCGGCAGGCTTGCGCCAGGTCGCGCCGGCTCACGATACCCAGGCGCGCGCTGAGCGTTTGCAGCAGCACGGCCATGGCGTTCGACATGACCAGCACCCACAGCAACTGGTAGCCAAAGCGCGCGCCGCCTTCCAGATCCGTAGCCCAATTTCCCGGATCCATGTAGCCGACGCTGACCAGGTACGCGGGGCCGGCGAAGGCGAACATGCGTTTCCAGAGCGAGACCTGCGTGGTGGTGACGCTGCCATGGACTTCCGGAAGGCTCTGTGCACCGCTCATAGAGTTACAGTATGCTGTCGTGAGCGCAAGCGCGTCAAATCGGTTAGGCTGAAGGGTTACGATGAAGATCGCCAAGCCGCGGGCGCTGGTGTTCGCCGCGCTCTTTCTCCTCACTCTGCTGGCTTACTCGAATTCGTTCGAATCGGGTTTTGTGCTCGACAACAAGGGTTTGATTCTCTCCGACCCGCGTGTTCACGAAGTCACGGCGGAGAACGTCGAGCGTTTGTTCACCAAGAGCTACTGGTGGCCCATCGGCGAGGCCGGCATTCATCGCCCGTTCACCAAGCTGACGTTTCTGTTCAACTACGCGATTCTTGGCAATGGCGATCAGCCGGCCGGCTATCACGTCATCAACTTCCTGCTACATCTGGCCAACGCGTGGCTGGTCTATTTGCTCGCGATGAAGCTGCTGGGCGAGCATTGGCCCTCGGCCGCGCTGGCGGCGTTGTGGGCCGTGCATCCGGTGCTGACCGAATCGGTCACCAACATCGTGGGTCGCGCGGATCTGCTGGCGGGCGCGGCGGTTCTCGGCGGCCTGCTCGTGTATCTGAAGAGTGCGGAAGCAAGCGGCCGGCGGCGCGTGATGTGGCTGGTCGCGCTATTCGCCACCGCGCTGGCGGGAATGTTCTCGAAAGAGAGCGCGGCGGTGCTGCTCGGTGTGATGGTGCTCTACGAATACCTGTGGAAGCATCGCTGGAAGGCGCTCGCGGCGGGCTGCGGTGTGGCGGGCCTGGCCCTGGCGCTGATGTGGGCCAATCGCACAACAGTCATGACCGCGGCCGGGCACGCGGATTTCCCGTTCACCGACAACCCGCTGGTCGGTGCCGGTTTCTGGACCGCGCGGCTCACGGCCGTGAAAGTGATGGCGCACTCGATCGGGCTGCTATTCTGGCCCGCACGCTTGTCGAGCGATTACTCCTACAATCAGGTTCCACTGAGCACGGGCGCCGCGGGAGACTGGGTCGCCTGGCTCGCGGTGGCGGCGCTGGCCGTGGTGGTGCTCGTTACGTGGCGCTTCCACCGCGCGGCGTTCTTCTTCGGCGGCTTCGCATCTCTTACCTATCTGCCGTCATCCAACCTGCTGTTTCCGATCGGCACCATCATGGCAGAGCGCTTCCTCTATCTGCCCGCCATCGGTGTCATCGGCCTGGTAGTTGTGGCCGCGCACGAGTTGGCGCGTCGCCTGCCGATGCAACGTGCTCTTTCCGTAGCTCTGCTCGCCGCGGTGGTTTGTCTGGGCGCGCGGACGTGGGTACGCAACGCCGACTGGCGGGACGACCTCAGTCTGGCAAGTTCGGCCGCTGCCGCCGCGCCTAACAGTTACAAAGCGCATAGCACATTGGCAAAGGTGATGGATGAAAATGACACGTCGCACGCGCGCATGGATGCCGCTATCGCCGAGATGGAACGCGCCATCCGCATCCTTGAGCCCGTCCCCGATGCCGACAACCATGCGCCGACCTACACGGTTGCGGGGCGCCTTTATTTAAATCGCGGCGATCAATTACCGCGCGCCGAAGCCATGCCGTACTATCGGCGTGCGCTTGAATTATTGCGGCGAGGAGACTCGGTTGTGCGTGTCAACAATCGTCTGGAAGCGGAAAGGGCGTTTGCCCGCGGGCGCCCGGATCTAGCCGGTCCACCGACAGCCTTCGCCAGCATGTACCGTTTGCTTTCCGTCGCCTACCGGCGGCTCGATGACAACGCGCAAGCGCTCAAGTACGCTCTCTACACACAAGAACTGGCGCCAACCGCTCCGGAGACGTACGAGCAAGTGGCGTCGGCTTACCTGGGCGTCGATCAGCCGGACCAGGCCGCCATTGCGCTGCTCGAAGGCGCCATCATCACGGCCGACGACGCGCTGGCGGTCCCTCTGTCGGATCTCTACCGCGCCGGTTTGGACAAAGAAGGCTGCGCGTTCACGCGAGGACTCAATCCGGCCTGCCCCATCGTGCACCGTCACATGTGTGAAGCGTCGGCGCGTGCCATCGCGTTCTGGAACCGGAAAAGCCAGCCCGAAAAAGCCGCGAGCGTACGACAACTGGCCGCCGGCCGCTTCGCCTGCGAAGCATCGTTGCTCGACAGGGCGGGGAAGTAGCAGCAGCGAGCTTTGATATGCTCGTCCTATGCGTTTTCTCGCTTTGCTTCTGTGCTCCGCCCTGGCCGTAGGCTCGGCCGCCCAGACGCCCGACAAGAAGTGGTCACGCGACTGGAAGATCTACGTCATCACGCACACGCACGCCGACATTGGCTACACGGACTTGATCCCCGAAGTGGATCGTGTGTGGGCGCAAGGTATGGACATGGCCGCCGATGCCGCGCAGAAAGGCTTGAAGTGGACGCTGGAAGGCTCGTTGCTTTTCGATGCCTACGCGCGGCAGCGCAAGCCGGAAAAGGTTCAGCAACTCGTCGATCTGGTGCGCAAGGGCAGCATTGAAATCGCCAGTCTCTACACCAACATCGAGCAGGAGAATGCCGGGCCCGAGGAACTGATTCGCGCCAGCTATCACGCCAACGAAACGTTGCGGCGACAGTATGGCATCGAGGCGAAGACGGCCATGCTGAGCGACATCACCGGCCTCACCTGGGGCTTGCCGCGCGCGCTGGCCGGCACGGGCACGCGCTATTTGCTGTTCGGCCCCGGCGCGTACAAGGAACTGCTGGGCGAATCGAAACTGCCGCACCTGTTCTGGTTCAAGTCGCCCGACGGCAGCCGCGTGTTGACGCAGATGCGTAGCGGTAAGTACCGCGACTACACGCAAGCCAAGATCTTCCTGCGCGCCGACGCTATGCCGAAGGGCGTCGAGGATCTGCTCACTTACTACGAATCGATGGGTGCCGATTATCCTTACGACGCCATCCTTCTGCAATTGGCATTCGACAACGTGAACCCGCAGGTGGAGCTGGTCGACAACATCAACGCCTGGAATCGCGAGCACTCCAATCCTCGTGTCTACATGGCTACGCCGCGGGAGTTCTTCGAATACGTGGAAAAGAAATATGCCGCGAAGATTCCTGAAGTCTCCGGCGACATCACCAGTGCCTGGACCGACGATCCGGGCATCTACGCGCAGGCGACCGGCATGAAGCGCAAGGCAGCCAGCGAGATTCTGGCGGCCGAGAAGTTCGCCACCATCGACGAACTGCTGGGCACGGACCGCCCCTATCCGCGTGTCGGCATCGACCAGACCTACAAAGACCTGCTCGTTTACACCGACCACACCTACGGGATGGACAACTGGTATTGGGAGCACGTCTTGTTGCAGCGTGCCAAGGGCATGCTGCACAGTCCCGAGTTCGATTACATCAAGGAATCCTGGGAAGACAAAAAGGAGTACGCCTACTCGGCCGCACGCACTTCCGATCAATTGTTAGGGAACTCCATGGCGGGACTCGCGGCGAAGGTTCCGGCTGACGAGCGCACCATCGTGGTCTTCAATTCGCTTTCCTGGCCGCGTACCGACGTGGTGCGCGTGCTGCATCGCGCGCTGAAGATCGGCCGCAACGACGTTTACTACAACATCATCGACAACACTACGGGCGAGCGTGTGCCTTATCAGGCGATACTGGGCGACCGTTTGCAGAACACCATTGCCTTCATCGCCAAGGACGTTCCGGCGCTTGGTTACAAGACCTACCGCATGGAGACGGTGGAGAAGCCTCCGGTGTTCGCGGCGCCCGCCGCGAGTGTCTCGGGCAACGTAGTTGAGAACGAGTTCTACCGCGTGGAACTCGACCCCGCCTCGGGCGGCGTGTCCAGTATCTTCGATAAGGAGCTGAAGCGCGAGTTAGTCGATCGTAAGGCGGTGGAGAAAGCCAATCAGTATCTCTATTACAGCCTCACCGGGAACCACGAAGCGCTTTATCAGGACAATCATCCGCGTACGCACCTGGGTCGTGTACCTACCAGTTGGTACAACATCGGCATCTACACACCCATGGTGGCCAGACTCGAAGTTGGGCAGGACGGTCCCGCGGTAAAGAGCCTGGTCGCGAACATCACGCTCGACTATGGCCCCGCGCCGAGCCTAATCACGCAGGAAGTGCTGCTCTATCCGGGCATCAAGCGCATCGACTTCGTCAACCGCATACACAAGAAGGCGACGCTCGGTAAGGAAGAAGTCTACTACGCGTTCCCGTTCGATGTGCCCGGTTTCGAAATCAATTGCGAGTTGCCTGGCGCGGTGTTCCGTCCTTACAAAGATCAGCTCTCCGGTTCTTTCACGGGTTTCAGCGGCATACAGCACTGGGCCGAAGCCTCCAACAAGGAGTTCGGCGTGGCCATCGCGACGCGCGAAGTGCCGGCCATCGAGTTCGGTGAGATACGCACCAACGAGTGGGACATGCAGTATCAACCCAAACGTCCGGCGTTCTTCTTCTACATCATGAACAACAAGGAGAACACCAACGGGGCGTTGTGGCAGGGCAGTGAAGATTGGCGCCTGGGCTTCTTCGAGGTGAACTTCGCCGTCACGTCGCACAAGGGCGACTGGCGCACGGCCAACACCACGCAGTTTGGGTGGGGGCATAACACGCCGCTTACGGCGCGCTTGATCGCCAACAAAGTGGATGTGCCCGGAAAGGGCGCCTACTTCATTGGCCGACAGAAAGGTCCGCTGCCCGCCAAGCAGGCAAGCTACAGCCAAGGTCTGCCCGATCACGTGATCCTGCAATCGCTGAAGATGGCCGAGGATGGCAACGGCTTCGTGGCGCGCTTCTATGAAACCGAAGGCCGCGGCGCAGACGTCTCGTGGACTGGTCCAGTGAAGGCCACTAGTGCGCAGCTTTGCGACATGGTCGAGCGGCCCACGAGTGCTGCTCGCATCGCTGATGGCCGCGTCGAGTTCCGCATCGAACCGTGGCAGGTGGTGACCGTGCGGGTGAAACGGTAGGAAGAAGACAGGAGACAGAAGGCAGGAGACAGGAGCTTGGGGATGAAACTTCTGGCCGTTATCTTTGGCGGTGCTCTGGCGCTTGGTGCCGCGGCACCGCAGCGCGTTTCGATTGGCAACCAGTCAATTGAGCGTGTCTTTGAGATTCGCGATGGCAAGGTCTCGACGGTTTCGATTGAGAACAAGCGCACGCATCGTCTGTACCCGGTGACTTCGCGCGAATTCGAGTTGAAGCTTGTTTGGGAGCGCGCCGGCTATGACCATGGTTGGGAGAATCCGGTCACTCTTTCGGCTTCCGACTTTACGCTGACGGGC
>CAZDIZ010000130.1:10529-14360 GCA_964505625.1 uncultured Solibacteraceae bacterium
CCATGGTTGGGAGAATCCGGTCACTCTTTCGGCTTCCGACTTTACGCTGACGGGCTTTGAGCAGAAGCCGGGTTTGCTTGTCTTTCACCTTACTAATAAGTGGCTTTCGGTTGAAGCTGACCTGACTTACTCGCTCGCCGACGGTGATTTCTATCTGCGCAAGCAACTCTCCGTTCGTAGTGTCGGGCGCAATACGCATTTCATCGAGGAGATCGTTCTTGAGTCCATGCGCCTGGATGGCGCTGCGTTCGAACATGGCGGGTTCGGCCAACCGCTCTACGCCGGCGATTTGTTCCTGGGCGTGGAATACCCGGGCGGATACAACGTCGCCGAGGACGGGCGCGTTCGCTTGTGGTATTACGGCGGGCAGACGACTTCGAATACCTTCTTTTCGACGGAACGCGCCGTGGTGGGCGCTGCCGCTTCGGGTCCTGTTCGCAGTTCATTCATGGAGTACGTAAACCGCATTCGCAGCGGTCCGGTGCGCCCGGTGACGGTGTTCAATACCTGGTATGACATGCAGAACGCCACGCTCTCCGATGAGAATTCGCGCGAGCGTATGCGGACGCTGAAGACCAAGCTACTTGACCCGTTCGGACTGCGTTTGGATTCCTTCGTGCTTGATGATGCTTGGGATACCTACGATAAGCTCTGGCAGATCCATCCCACTCGTTTTCACGGTGACTTCGCTCCGCTGGTGAAGACTCTTTCGGAGCAGGGAACTACCCTGGGCCTTTGGTACGGCCCCATCGGCGGTTACGCGGCTGGCCGCCAGGCTCGCCTTGCGACCGCGCACCGCGACGGTTATGAAATCACCTCCGGCGGACGCTACTTTTGTTTAGCGGGCCCGCGTTACCGCGAGTTGTTCAAGCAGAGTGTTCTCGATATGGTGCGACGCTACCAGGTGACGCATTTCAAGTTCGATGGTCTTCCGTTCGGCTGCAACGATCCTTCGCATGGACACTTGCTTGGCGTTCACTCGCGCGAGGCGCACTTGCGCGCTTTCATCGACATCCTCAAAGCCATTCGCGCCGCCGACCGCCATGTGTTCTTGAATATCACCACCAGCATCTGGCTGAGTCCCTGGTGGCTACAGTACACCGACGTGGTCTTCATGGGCGGTCTCGATTACGGGTTCTTGAATAACGTGCCCGCGCTTACCGAACGCGAAAAAGCCATCACCTATCGCGACAAGGTGCTCTACGACGACTTCCGCAAGCACGCCTATCAGTTCCCGCAGAATTCGCTCATGACCATCGGCATCATCAAAGGCACGCTCGGGCACGAAGGCGGCCTAGGCGAAACGCTAGCGAGCTTCACCAACAACGCCATCATGAATTACAGCCGTGGCGTGATGATGACGGAGCTGTATCTGTCGCCCGCCATCATCACCGACGCCGAGTGGCGTGCTCTAGGCGGCGTCATGAAGTGGGGACAAGTGAATGCCGATCTGTTGCTTCACGACACACGCTTTGTGGGCGGCGATCCGGGCGAGCGCTCGGTCTACGGCTACGCGCACTTCCATGAAGGCCGCGGCATCGTGACGCTGCGTAACCCGGTGATTGAGCAGCAGACGTTCAAACTTTCGCTCGACGAATCGGCCGGAGTCACCGATCGCAACCGCGTGTATCATGCGCGCGTCATTTACCCGTTCACCGAAGCCTTGCCGGGAGAATATCGCTACGGCGATGCGCCGTCGTTCACGCTGGAGGGCTTCCAGGTGCAGGTGATCGAGTTTTCGACTGAACCGCTTAGCGCCGCGCCGGCCGCCACCGCAAGCGCGCCCGAGCCGCGATTTGAAGGCAACGCCAACAACTTCAAACTGACGCTCGCTTCGCCGCAACGCTTGGCTGTACTGGTCGAATCGAACGCGAAGCTCACGCCACGGCTGCGAGATAACGGGCAGGATCTGAAGTTCAAGACGGTAAGTCCGCACACAGGTGAGACCAACATCAGCGTGGGCGGGGGCGGCTGGACCTATCTGGTGGCGGAACTCCCGGCTGGCGAACACCGCATCGAGATGGACGTTGAAGGAGCATCGAGCATCGCGGCTTACTTGGTGGCTCCAACGCCCATCGCCACGATGCCCATCCCGGCGCCCATGGCGCGCGAGCGGCGCGTGGTGCACCTGTTTACGAAACTGAAGCAGGTGCTCTGCGGCGACTTTCCGCAATGGCAAGTACAATCTCAATCGGCGTCAGACCGACAATTACGAGGTGACGCTCACCACGCCGGAATCACGGATCTTCGCCGTAGCCGGTGAAGAGATCGGCGCACATCTCCTCGTTGGCGGGCAGAGGCTTTGGCATTGGCGTCTCCAGAAACGGTTCCGCCAATTTCGCGGTGACGCGCGGTTCGACTGGAACAACGTGATCTGGCGTCAGACGAAACGGAAAGCAGGTGTGGCAGCGGTAGGGGCTACATCTCAACCTTGGCGCGCGCTTCCGCCCAACTTCGCTTTCCGCATTGCGGGCAACGCAGGTACTTCGATTGCACCGTGTGTGGGCTGATGAAATCGGTGAACGCCGAGATCTCAAACTCGGCTCCGCAATGGCCACAGCAGTATCCGTAATGGCTCGCATGCCAGCGTACGAGCAAGAAAAGTATCGCAGCCGGGATTGACAGCGCGGCCAGCGCCCCGAAGCGGCCCGCGAAGCGCACCCAGAGCACAATACAGAGAACCGCCGCCACTAAAACAACGGCATTGATGACTCGATCCCGCCCAATGACTTTGCGCAAGTTAGCCACAAGCGACCCCTAACCGTTCTTCTGCACGCGCACCACGTCGACGTCGCTCGCGGCGAGCAGTCCGGTGTGCATCATCTGTTCCACCACCATCGAAAGGCGCTCAATGTTCTCCGCCACATCGACAATTGAAATTAGAATCGGACGGTCACTGTGCGCCAGATGCGCCTTGTGGATCCGCGCGGTTTCTCCGTAGCCTTCCACTCCGCGCAGCACCGTGGCGCCGGCGATCTTCATCTCGCGGCACTTGGCCACGATCGCTTCATAGAGCGGCTTGCCTTCGAATTGATCGCCTTCGCAAATGTGTATGCGCAACAGCCGCGCTTTATAGCTTTGCCGCATCGGCCGCCTCCGAAGTTTTCGCGCCGCGCACCAGGCGCACGGCTTCCACATCCGAGGTGACAATCAGCCCGTCCTCGATCATTTCCTCGATCGCCTGCGCCGCCGCCGCAATTTTCTCCGCCGTGTCGATCACCGAGATCATCACCGGCAGATCACGCATCGGATGAAAGAACGTCGCCTTGTGCTGATGGCCCTTGGCGCCGTACCCAAGAATGCCTCGATACACCGTGGTGCCGGCAATGTCCATCAGCATGAGTTTCTTCACGATGGCATCGTAGAGCGGTTCGTCGTGCCAACGGTCAGCCTCGCCTAAGAACACGCGCAGCAGTTTCGCCGTTGAGGCCTTGCGCGCGTGGGGCGGGGAAGTCTCGCTGCTCTTCGATTCGCGCACGGCTTTCACGATGGTCGTATCCTGCACTTCAATCAATCCGTCGGTGACCATCTCGTGCAGCGCGGGCAGGATCTCGTCCACCCTCTCCGCAGTCTCAACGAATTCAATGCGGACCGGCAGGTGCTCGGCCAGCACTTCGATTTTCGGAGTGTGCAGCGTCTGATGCGAACCGAAGCCCGAGTAAGCGCGCGTCGCCGTTGCGCCCGCGACGCCCTTGTGCAGCAGGAAGGTCATGACCGCATCGTGCAGCGCTGTCATGTGATGCCGCGTATCTTCGTTCAAGAAGATGGTGACTTTCTTCGCCGGACCTTTCTTCAGCATGGCGCCTCCCTTGTCCGTTAACGCCGCGCGGC
>CAZDIZ010000130.1:14460-15613 GCA_964505625.1 uncultured Solibacteraceae bacterium
TTCGCCGGACCTTTCTTCAGCATGGCGCCTCCCTTGTCCGTTAACGCCGCGCGGCAAGCATCGCACCCAGCCACACGGCGATGTAGCCCACGATCACGCTGCTTGCTACATACAATAACCCCATCCACCGCGCGCCGTCTCGCACCGCCGTGAGCGTTTCGTATTCGAAGCTGGAAAACGTGGTGTAGCCGCCCAGAAAACCCACCACCAGAAACAGGCGCCAGTGCGGATGCACCGGTACGCGTTCGGTGAAGAGGGTCATCAACAATCCGATCAAGAACGAACCGCTCACATTGATCGCAAACGTGCCCCAGGGGAAGCGGGCGCCGGTTTTCGCCATGATCCACGCGCTGAGCACATAGCGCGCCACACCGCCCAATCCGGCCCCAGCCAGTACCATCACGTATCTAACCAAATCCGCATTTCTCCGTCTTCAATGGTAGCGGATGTAACCTCCGCCGCGCGTCCCGACGCCCTAATTAACAGAAGTCAACCTGTAAGGAGATTTACATGATGAAGCGTTTTGCGGCGCTCGCAATCCTGAGCGTCGTCATTCTCAGTGCGAAGTCCTTTAGTTTCAAAGTCCCCGTCGCCGCCATGGCCGGCAAGGCACAACTTCAACCGGGCGAATACCGGGTGAATGTGGAAGGATCGCAGGCCACCCTCACCGATAAAACCGGCCAGCGCATCGACACCACCGCCACGTTGAACACCTCCAAAGAGGAGTTCAAACAGACCGCGGTCTCGATTTCGGAAAAGAACGGGCAGAAACGCATCGACGCGATTCGCCTCAAGGGCACCAATAACACGGTAGTCTTCGAGTAAACGCCCCGTAACTTAGACCGGTAACTTAGTAAGTTCCCGCCGCAATGCGGCCACTGACGCGCGGTGGTCTGCCTGGAAGTAGTAACTTCTGCCTCCATCGGCCACCGTGCGTACCAGGATCGTTTTGTGCGGGCGGAAGTAATATCCCGGATCCGTCTTCGACAGTTCCTTGTGTATGTCGCCGCCGATGGGTACCATGTCGAACACCGCCGTGGTGAAATGCCGTATCTCGCGGCCTTCGGCGTGCGCCACGTTGCGCGCCATCGAGAGCGCTTTCAAATAGACTTCAGGCGCCATGATGGCCGAGCCGAAGGCCAGCATCGCACCG
>CAZDIZ010000130.1:15713-17845 GCA_964505625.1 uncultured Solibacteraceae bacterium
AGTCCGGTCTCCTGCCACAGCCCGAACTGTCCTTCGCGTATGTAGCGCGCCACGCTTTCGGTCGATGCGCCCACGCGCGCCAGTTCGTAGTCGTGAATCGTGCAGGCGCCGTTTAGCGCCACGTGCGTGAAGACGCCGCGTTCGAGCAGATCGATCACCACGCGCGAGGCGCCCATCTTGATCACATGCGCGCCCATCATGAGAATACGCGCCGCGTCGCGCTCTTTCGCTTCGCGTAACGCGGCGGCTACCGTGGCCAAGTGTGGATGATCGTAGTCCGAGGCGGCATCGGCCTGAAGCAGATACCCGAGATCCATGTCGTGCTTCCGCTCGGAGAGCGGCAGCAGTTTCAAACGCGAGCGGTCGAAGATCTCGTATTTCGATTTCATTACGCCGAATATACCAGCTTGCCGCTCAAGTAGGTCTTTTCGATGGTGAGCGCTTTGGTTGCTTCGTCCACGCGGAACAACACCAGATCGGCGCGGTCGCCCACGGCCAGCCCGCGCTGGCGCCCCGCGATGCGCCCCACGCGAGCCGGATTGCGCGTCGCCATGGTCACCGCTTCCATCAGGCTCAATCCGCCGAGCGTCATCAAATTGCTGACGCCTACGTGCATCAGCAGCGCGCTGCCGGCCAGGCCCTGCCGCCCCGGATCGGTTAGTTGCACCTTGCCGGTGGGCAACAGTTCCACTTCCATCTCGCCAAGCATGTAGATGCCCGGGGCGCAGCCCGCCGGTTGTACCGCGTCCGTGACCAACACGCTGCGCTCGATGCCCTTGGCGCGAAACGCCACTTTCAAGAACGCTGGCGGCAAGTGAATGCCATCGACGATGAAGCTCGCCGCCAACCGGTCTTCGGCCATTTGATCCCAAATGTAATTGGGATGACGCGGCAGCATCTGGTGCGAGCCGTTGCCGAGATGCGTCGCGAGCGTCGCGCCGGCATCCACGGCGGCTTGTATTTGTTCCGAGTTCGCGCGGGTGTGCCCGATGGCCACCACCACGCCGTCGCGCACCAGCGCTTCAATGTAAGCCGGGGCCTCGGGCCATTCCGGTGAAAGCGTTACGATCTTCACCAGCCCTCCGGCGGCTTCCTGCCAGCGTTTATATTCTTCCACGTCCGGCGGACGCACCCAGCGCTTCGGGTGCGCACCGCGGGCGCCGTCTTCCGGCGTGATGTGCGGGCCTTCCATGTGGAAGCCCTCAATGGCGCCGCCTTCGGGCAGGGAAGCGCGCGCCGCGGCCAGATTCACCACGGCTCCCTTCATCACCTCCGGCGAATTGGTGACGATGGTCGGATAAAAGCGTGTCACACCCGTCGCGAATAGCGCACGAAGGGCGCGCTCGATTTCGGCGTGACTGATACGCGGGTCGTTGAAGTCCACGCCCGCGAATCCGTTTATCTGAATGTCGATCCAGCCCGGCGCCAAGTAGGAAACATCTTCGGGCGGAGCCAGCGGATGGTCCACGGAAACGATGGTGGTATCGAAGCCAACCTCGACAATCGCGCCGCCGGCGGCGTCACGGCCTAAACATTTTTCGCTCATGCTGTTTTATCCACATTTTTCCAACAGGACGTTCGCGCCAAACCCTTAGAAAAACAATAGGAAAAAACGTGTTGAAAAAGACTTTCTACTCGCAAGTTTCACTGGCTTTTTTCGCGCGCGCCTGCTAACTTCTTCTAAGATCTCCGCGGGCGTGATCTGAGCGCAAATCTCGGGGGAGGTGGCCGCCCGGATCAGGCCCGCGGAATTTCCCGCCTTCAGGCTCCCACCGGTTCCTTTACTCGCACCGGGTGCAGCCATCCGAAACGATCCGGCTTGGTGCCGTTGATAATCGCGAAGAACTCCTTCTGCAGTTTCTCGGTGATGGGCCCGCGCTTGCCGTTCCCGATGACAATGCGGTCCACCGAGCGGATGGGAGTGATCTCGGCGGCCGTGCCGGTGAAGAACACCTCGTCGGCCACATAGAGCAGCTCGCGCGGCAGTACGGTTTCGATCAACGGGAAGCCGGCCTCTTCGGCCAACCGTATCACCGCGTCGCGAGTGATGCCCGGCAGCGCCGAAGCGCCCAGCGGCGGCGTGTGAATTTTCCCGTCGCGGATCACGAAGATGTTCTCGCCCGAGCCTTCGC
>CAZDIZ010000131.1:0-3712 GCA_964505625.1 uncultured Solibacteraceae bacterium
TCGCGGAAGACGTGCGTGGCGGCTTCGCCCGTGCAGTGCGTGGCGCTTACGTGCTCGACGCCCATCGCTCGCATGGCGGTGGCGATCTGGCGCACTTCCGCGTCGGGCTTGCCGAGCAGGTGGAATCCGCCAATCACCAGGTGCGGCGGGCGGTTGGTTTGCCGCTTGACCTGCTCCAGCATCCGCAGGATGCCCGGGTGCGAGCAGCCCGCGATCACCGCCGGGCCGGACGGCGTTTCGACGATCAGACACTGCTCCCAGATCTTGTCGGTGAATGCCTTCACACCCCGCGGCGCGGCAATCATTCCGTCGAAGAGCACGGGGGCGCTGACCGTCATGCCGTCGAACAACGGCGTCGCTTGCGAAACCGGCACCAGCTTGAGACCGGCCGATTGCAGCACCGCGGCTGTCCGCGGACGATCCTCGAAGCTTCGCGGAGTGAACGCCCGCACATCCCGCAACGCGCCGAGCCCCGGCGCGCCCATGGTGTGGTCGCCGTGGTAGTGCGAGATGACCACGGCCTCGATCCGGTCCGGCGCCACCTTTATGGCCGCGAGGTTCTCCTTGAGCAAGGCAGGGTCGGCGCCGGTATCGAACAGCACCGTGTGCCCGCGCGCCTCGACCAGGCAGGCGAATCCCCACATGGCCTTGACGTCAGTCCGCGCGACCGCGTTGTCGCACAGGATGGTCAAACGGGCCGCGGGCGCTTGCGCGGAGAGCTTCGGCAGTAGGGCAGAACTGCCCAGAGCGGGGAGAGTAGAAGCCTTCAAGAACCTTCGGCGATTCAGCATGCCACGCTTCCTCCAAATCGCGATATCGCGCATCCCCCCATTCTACTTACGGCGGCAGACAACGGGACGCTCAAGAGTCTGATATCCTAATCTCTACCTCTTTAAGGAGCCTGATTTCCTGTCATGCGAAAGATAGCCTACGCGGCGCTGCTCGTCGTGATCCTCAGTTGTGGAGCGTACGGTGGCAACATCATCGTGAACGGCGGTTTTGAGACGACGTATTTGGATGGTTGGACGTACAACCCTCAACAGTGGTTCACCAACTTCGCCAACGTGCATTCCGGCAATTGGAACGCCGACACCACTTGCGCCTGGCCGCAGTGTTTGTCGCTTGGGAACCCGCAGACCGCGTACCTCTATCAGGATGTGCCCACCACGCCGGGGCAAACCTACACCCTTTCGTTTTTCTGGTCGCCTGGCCCGCTGTCGGGTTCTCCCTCTTCCAGCGAACTGAAGGTGCTCTGGGGCGATCCCACGCAGCCGAGCCTCACGACGGTGGTCGACTTGCTGACCAGCACCGGAACCCTTGCCTACTCGCAGTACGTGGGAACAGTCACGGCCACGTCCGCGACATCGCGGATCGAATTTCTCGGCCGACAGGACGCGGCCGCCCTTTACCTGGACGACGTTTCACTCGAAGAATCGTCCATTCCAGAGCCGGGTTCGTTCTCCCTTCTGGCTCTGGCGTCGTTCGCGATTGCCGTATCTCGCCGTTTCCGCAAGTCGCCGGCGCCAGGACTCAGGCAATCGCGAACCTAAACCCGGCCTCGGGGTAGCCAGCGAAGTCACACTCAGCGCTTGACACGGGCCGGAAGTCACGTCCGCAAATGCGTCCGGCTCCTTTTGGGCGGCGATATACTGCTCACGGAGGGATTGCCAATGGCTCCATGGCTCCGCTGGTCCGTGATCCTGCTTGGCTTGCTCGCCGTGGTGATCTTCGGTCTGTTCTGGTGGTTTCTTCATGCGACCCCAGACCAGTTCCGCGGCTTCTTCAACTTCATCTACCGCCACCCGATGGGCGCGTTTAATCGCGAACCCAACGCTCTGTTGGTGGAAACCGTTCGAACAGTCGCGCCAGGCCGTGCCCTGGATGTCGCCATGGGGGAAGGCCGCAACGCGATCTATCTTGCCGCCAAAGGCTGGGACGTCACCGGCTTCGACGTTTCCGATGAAGCGCTGCGGCAAGCCAACTCCCGCGCGAGCGAGGCGGGCGTCAAAATCCAAACCGTCGGCCAGAGCAGCGAAGCTTTCGACTACGGACGCGAGCAGTGGGACCTGATCGTGTTCTCCTATGCGATGGCTCCGATCCACGATCCGGCCTACATCCGGCGCATTCGCGATTCGCTCAAGCCGGGCGGCGTGGTGGTCTACGAACACTACACCGGAATGCCCGGCGTGCAGGCAACCTTTGGAATGGTTGCGCGCGGGGAGTTGCCTCGCCTGTTCGCGGATTTCGAAATCCGGCGCCACGAGGAAACTAAAGCCAAGAGCGACTGGCAATTCGAGCGCAGAGCCCAAGTGACACGCCTGGTCGCCGTCAAACGCAAGAATCAGTAACGCGGGAACCTCGGACGACACGCGCCGGCTTACTCGAAAGCGATGGCGGCGTTGGTGTTTGAGTGGGTTGCCGTGTCGCCGGCGAAGAACGAGTACAGGGCGGCGCGCCTGAGCCAGAAGCGAATTCGAAAGGGCGCCGCGGGCAGCGACGCCTTGGTCTTCCAACGCAGAGGCTGATCGATCTTGTCACCGCGAAACGGCTCAGCGTCCTGCTTTCGGTAACCGGGTAGTGGCTTGCCGGCGGCATCCAGGAGTTCGGCGCGCAGTTCTCCGTCGTGCGCGTCCGCATTGACGATCAGGCTACCCGAGGCGCCCTTGAGCGCAACCGTGGTGATGGCGGTTTCTGCCGAGTCCGCAACGAGGCCGGCAAAACCATCGCGGCGCATACTGGCGAGGCCTATCGCAGCCGTGGCGTTTTTCGCGTTATGGGGGCCGTCAAAGCCGCCGTAGTAGATGAGAATCCGGCCGTCGCGCAGAATGGGTTGGTTGGCGGTGAAGATCATCCCATCGTCCCATGTGCCGCCGGCACCGAGCGCAAGCACGGGAGCACGGGGGCTGGGCACGCGGGCCCACCGAATCCCATCGGGACTGTAAACCAACTCGGGCCAGATGCGTTCGTCTCCGCGTTCCAGGCGGTAGATCCACAGGAAGCCAACGTAGATGGTTTGATACGGAAACGCACTGAGGCCATAGAATTCGGTGCGGCCTTCGGGTGTGAGGTAGCCGCGGTCGTCCGCTCCATCGGGGGCGAGAATCAGGCGAGACTTGGGCCAGCGTTCGAACTCGCACGTTTCACTGAAGCCGACACACCGGCGGCGGAAGCCGCGCACCTGGTCGAAGATCTTCGGATAGCCGATGTAAGCCGAGCGCCGCCCATCCCAAATGAAATTGCCGACGTCGCCGTAATCCTCGAGAATCTGGCGGTGCGGAAGGTCCGTCCAGTGAATGCCGTCGGGCGACGTGGAGCCATAGTAACCGTCGTAGTAGACGTACGTCACCATCTTGTAGCGGCGATTGGGATCGGTCTCCCAGGGTGTATGGATTACGTTGGGCGAGTGGCTTGAGCCCGGCGCATCCGGCCGCATCAGGACCATGTTATTGGCGGTGGAATTCTGGAAAGCGTAGAGGCCGAGGGCGGGCTTGGTCCAGTGGAAGCCATCCTTGCTGGTGGCGTAGAGGTTCGTGTAGCGGTGTTTGCCTGCCAGCAGAGACGGGTCGCTCACGTGGGCGTGGTACCACATACGCAGGCCCTTGCCGTCTTCGCCCGGCAGGACAGTTCCGTAAACATAGGCCATGCCGCCCTCCCAAGGATTGTCGCCTCGAAGGACGGGATTACCGCTGTGTTTTTCAAATGCGTGGAAGCG
>CAZDIZ010000131.1:3812-9778 GCA_964505625.1 uncultured Solibacteraceae bacterium
GATTGTCGCCTCGAAGGACGGGATTACCGCTGTGTTTTTCAAATGCGTGGAAGCGAAGGCGGGCAGCGCCGCGCGATTGCCAGACGCGCGCGTCGAGGGCCAGCCACCAGTTGCCGGAAAGATCGCCGAGCGAGCGGGGCGAACTTGCATCGGCAGCCATCGCGGCCGCCGCGAGAAGGAGAAAAGGAAGGTATTTGGACTTCACTCGACAGACTAGAATTTCAGAAGCTCGATCGGGATGTCAAGGAGGGCGGGGGCGGCAGCCGGTGTGCTATTCCTGCTATTGATGCCTGTTTTGTTATATCTCGTCTTTCTCGCGGCCGCGCTCTGCCAGGAGCGGGAGGGACAACCTCCCCAAGGGCCCGTCTATAATTTCGGCATCACGGCTGTTGGAAGCGCCGGACTCAAGGGCGACATCTACCTACTCAAGGAAGGCACCGAGTTCCTCCCCAATTTCAAGAAGCTGAAGTCGGCCGGTTCGATCTACACGCCACAACTGTTCGTCACAGCCCGCAATTTCCGCGAAGGCTTTCCCGGCGTCACCGGACGCTACGAGTGGTTCGCCATCGACTACAACGGCCGTTTCTGGATCTCCAAACCCGGCAAGTACGGTTTCGCCCTCACCTCCGACGACGGAGCGAAGCTCTATATCGACGGCAAGACCATCATCGACAACGACGGTACGCATCCAGCTACGCGACTCGCCGAAACCGTCAAGCTCGCCGAGGGACTACACCGCATCCGCGTCTCCTATTTCCAAGGCCCGGCCTACCAAGTGGCCCTGATTCTGGCCGTCTCCAGGCCCGGCCGCGACGGCTGGTACATCTTCAACACCAACCACTTCCGCCCTCCCGCCGACAAGTTCACCGATGGCAGCCTTGACCCCGGCGGCAAATCCGGAGCGGATCCGAAAAAGTAGACGTCCGTGTACCGGCGCGAACTCCCTTCGGAGCGTAGAATCAATGATCTAGTCTGTTTACTATCGCTCATGCTTCGCATGTTGGAGCGGTGCTTCCACACGTACGACGCGGATCCCCGTTACTGTGTGCAACCACTCGATGGATGCGAAGGCGTGCTGATCGTTGTCGAGATAAAGTTCTTGCCGGAAACGGCGCCAATCGTTCTTGGCAGCTTCGCGTTGTGCGGCTCGTTGGTCGGCCGGGATCGGACTCTCGTCGTACCCGAATAGCTGGATATCGCTGGCAACCCCATCGGCGGTACGGAGGCTCATCGTGAATGGAGAACGGTCCGGAATCCCGGGGCTCTGTGCCACTTGTTTCACCACTTCACGGACGGTCACGTTGGCCGGCTTGCCGCTCGCGAGCGAGTTCACATGGACAGTGACCAGCGCGACCGCGCCGACGAACTTCTCGGCACACGCCGAACCGCCTTCGGCCGGGAGGCAGATCTCCTTATCGGGATTGGTACTGTTGTAGAACACCAACCGAGTCCCGTGGTACGGAGCTAGGGAACGAATCTGTACTTGGATCTCGTATTTCGTTGTAGAAAACCAATGAGAGGCTTCCGGCGGAAGACCCGCGCAGAGCGCGCTTGCGTAAATGACAAGGAATGTCGCCGAGGATAGGAAACGAGCGGTGGCGCCCATGACGCCAAGTTTCAGCAGTTAACTTTATGACTCTCAATCGAGCATGGGTGAATTCACGCAGAACTCCGTCTGAACAGATAAGACCCTTGGAATGAACTGTTTGTTCACATTTCTGAGCACGAATGTAGTGGTATAATTCGCCCCAATGAACTATTCCGGCAAGCCGCGTTTCCGCTTCGGCGTATTCGAGGCCAATCCCAATAGCGGCGAGCTGTGGAAAAACGGCCGGCTGGTCAGCATTCAGGACCTGCCGTTCCGGGTGCTGACCGCTCTGCTGGAACACCCCGGCGAAATGGTGGGCCGCGAGGACCTTCATAAGATGCTATGGCCGGCTGACACCACGGTCGTGTTCGACCAGGGCCTTAACACAGCGGTCAAGAAACTGCGAGGCACACTGCGCGATTCGGCGACCAACCCCGTCTTTATCGAAACACTGCCCAAGAAAGGCTACCGGTTCATCGCCCCGGTAACGATTGTCGAACACGTGCCCGCGCCTGCCCACGCACCGCCTCGAATGTGGAATCGGCGCTGGATGCTGGCCTGTTCCGTCGCACTGGTTCTGTTGGGTGTGGCAATCGGGGTTTGGATTGTGCAAGAACGGTCTGAACAGGTGCTGGTTTCTCCCGTGCCGCTCACCAGCTACACGGGCGTCGAAACCGAACCAAGTTTCTCTCCCGACGGCCGCCAGGTGGCCTTCTCCTGGAATGGAGAACGCGAGTCCAATTTCGATATCTACGTGAGGGAGGTCGGCAGCGAGAAACTCGTTCGCCTTACCACGAACCCCAATCGGGACTTTGGCCCAGCGTGGTCCCCGGATGGCCGGCTGATCGCCTTCGGCCGCGAGCAGTCCGCCTACCGGACCGAGATCTTCATTACTCCCGCGACCAGCAACTCCGAAGTGAAAGTGACCGACGTCTATACGCCGCATCTCGCGTTGACGTGCCAGTTTATGGCATGGACGCCCGACGGGAAATGGCTCGTAGTTTCGGACGAGGACAGTGCGGCGAAACAGAACGGCGTGGCTTCGCCCACGGCCGACGCGTTTTCGGCACAGAGCCTGTTCCTGGTCTCGATCGAGACCGGCGAGCGGCGGCGGCTCACGGCGCGTCCGCAAGGCGAGATTGATTCCTGTCCTGCGTTTTCGCCTGACGGCGCCACGTTGGCGTTTGTTCGCAGGAAGATTCCATGGGTAAACGAGCTGTATTCGGTTCCGCTTTCGCGCGAGTACGCACCGGCCGGTCCGGAGAAGCAGTTGACCTCGGACCAACGGCTGACGACGGCTCCCGCGTGGACGCCGGATGGGACTGAAATCGTTTTCTCGGCGGGCGTGCCGAACAGTTTTCGGTTGTGGAGTATTCCGATCGAGGGACAGCGCGCCGAAACCCGGCTGGAGTTCGCGGGTGACTGGGCAACCTATCCCACCATTTCGCGCCAAGGGAGTTTGGCGTACGCCAAGGAATCCATCGACGAGAATGTCTGGCGCCTCGAATTGTCCGCTCCAGGCGTGGCGGCTTCGGCCGGAACGAAGTTTCTTTCTTCCACGCGTATCGACACCAATCCGCACTTTTCGCCGGACGGAAAGCGCGTGATCTTTGGCTCAAACCGGAGTGGGCAAACCGAAATCTGGGCCGCGAATGCCGACGGCACGAATGCCGCTCCGCTAACCAATATGCGCGCGCAGGTCACGGGGGGATCCAATTGGTCGGCGGACGGTTCACGCGTTTTGTTCGATTCCAACCGGGAAGGACAGTTCGAAATCTACACGGTGAGCGCCGCGGGAGGCGCGCCGAAGCGGTTGACTCGTGATCCGGCCACCGATGGCGTGCCCAGTAGTTCGGAAGATGGCGCATGGATCTATTTCATGTCCAACCGGTCCGGATCGCAGCAGATCTGGAAGATACCATCGCGTGGCGGAGCAGCGGTCCAACTGACCAGAAATGGCGGTTACGTCGCGGTTGAGTCGCCCGACCGCCGCTTCATCTATTTCTCGAAGACGGCCTCCCGGCCGGGTGGCTTGTGGCGGATGCCGGTGGGCGGTGGCGAAGAGGTTGAGGTGCTTCCGTCGGTCACTTTTCTGAACGTCGCGATCGCCCGCGAGGGCATTTACTTTGTCCCCACTGCGAACGGACGTAGCGCGATTCACTTTCTCGATTTTGCGACGGGCAAGGATTCGCGCGTCGTCGATCTCACCGCGGAGCCAGGCTACGGGTTGACCATTTCGCCAAACGGCAAGACCCTGCTCTACACGCAGATTGACAACCGGGGCAGCGATCTCATGCTGGTCGAGAAATTTCGCTGACCCTTCGGAGTAAGGCTGATCGGCTAGTTACTGTCCCAGGCCGGGAGCCACGGCGCAGGATTCTCGAATCACCAGGTGCGGATGGAACACTTCGCTGCGCGGTTCTTCGCCGCCGCCCAGTTCGATGCGCTCCAGCAGCAGTTCCACCGCGCGGCGGCCCATCTCCTGCTTGGGTTGATCGACGGTGGTCAGCGCCACAGGCAAATGCTCGGTGAAGCGCAGATTGTCGAAGCCCACCACCGACATGTCGCGCGGCACGTTCACGCCCATGGCCGACAGGTGCTTCAGCAACACCAGCGCCACGCGGTCGTTGCCGGCAAACAGCGCCGTGGGACGCGGCTCGCAAGCGAGCAATTGTTCGAGCGTGTCGCGGCACACCGCGTCGTCCAGCGCTTCAAACGGCAGCACGAAACGCGCCGGAACTTCGCCCAGTTGCTGCGTGAGCAGACGCAGGTACTCACGCTCGCGCGGGTGCGGCAGGTCGCCCGCCACCGGACGCCCGAAGGCGATGTAGCGATGGCCTAGCGAAAACAGATAGCGCATCACTTGCTCGACACCGGCCGAATCGTCCACCGTCACGCTTGGACAGTGCGTCTCGACCGGCGAGCTGAACAGAAACACATACGGTGTGCCGGATTCGTCGAGCAGCTTCAGGCTTTCCGGCGTGCGCAGGTTCGGATCGTGCGCCAGAATCACTCCATCCACTCCGCGCTCGGCTAGCTGGCGGATGTGTGCCTCCTCCAACGACAGTTGGTGGCGCGAACTGCACAGCAGCAGTTGGTAGCCGCGCTGCAGCGCCGTGTACTCGACGGCTTCGGTCAACTCAGTGAAGAAGCGGTTGGTGATGTCGGGCAGAAGCAGCGCGATGATGCGCCAGCCGTTGCCCCGGTTCGCGTCCTTGGTTTCCGGCAGTGCGACGCGTGTGCCGATACCAGGATGGCTCACCAATAAACCAGCGGCCATCAGTGGTTCTAAAGCTTTGCGCAGTGTGGGGCGGGAGACTCCGAACTCTTCGGCAAGGACGCGTTCGGGAGGCAGGAAACTGCCGGGTGTGTAAACTCGTTGCTCCACGCGGTCCTTGAGGGTTTGGAATATCCCCTCTTTTTTCAGCAAGGAAGAGGAACGCGCCAGCCTGCCCATGTTGTTTACATTATATCAGAGAGCGGCCGAAAGCAAATATTTGTTGACAACTGGTATATACCGGTATATCATTCCTGAAGAAACCATCAGGAGGTTTACCGTGTCGCAACGCCGTACCCTATTCGCCGCGGCAGTACTGCTTGCCGCCTTCGCTCAAGTCCTTTTTTGTCAAACGTTTACCGGAACCATCCTCGGCACCGTGCAGGATTCGAGCGGCGCCGTCATCGCCGGCGCCAAAGTCAAGGCCCGCGAAACGCAGACCAACGTCGAGCGGTCCACAGTTAGCAACCAGCTCGGCTACTACGAATTACCATTGTTGCCACCGGGCACTTATACCATTGAATCCGAGCATACCGGCTTCAAGAAATTCTCGCGCGCGGACCTGAAACTCGACATTGGGCAGCGCATGGAAATCGGCGTGACGCTCACGCCGGGCGAATTGACCGAAGTTGTGGAAGTGAAGGGCGAGACGCCGCTGTTGCAGACCACGGCCTCGTCGGTGGCACAGTTGCTCGACAACAAGAAGATCGTGGACCTGCCGACGTCCAACCGCAACCTGTTCCAACTGGTGAACCTCGTCAGCGGTGTGTACGACTTCGCGGCGGGCGCGGCGCCGGCCACCTCCGGCTCGGTAGCTTTCGGACGCTGGAGCGCGAACGGCGGCATGACCAACACCAACGAGTTCATGCTGGACGGCGCGACGGCGATTCTGGCCAATATGAACGCGGCCTCGATCATCCCGACCATCGACGCCATCGAGGAATTCAAAATTCACACCAACGCCATGAACGCCGAATACGGGCGCACGGGCGGTGCGGTGATCAGCGCCACCTACAAGAGCGGCACCAACACGCTGCACGGTTCGGTGTACGACTTCTGGAAGAACGCGGTGCTCAACGCCAACACCTGGGTGAGCAACAA
>CAZDIZ010000131.1:9878-17684 GCA_964505625.1 uncultured Solibacteraceae bacterium
CCAACCGCATCGATCCGGTGTCGAAGAACCTGGTGTCGTACTATCCGAAGCCCAACGTCACGCCGATCGACGCGTACTCGAACACATCGAACTATCTCACGTCCTCTTCCGGCAAAAACAAGCAGACCGAGTTCAGCGTGAAGATCGATCACAATCTCAGCAGCGCGCACCGCATATTCGGACGCTACTCGCAGAGCGCGCAGGGCGGTGGCGCTTCGAACTACTTTGGTTCGACGCCGGGCTGCTCCACCTGCCTGGTGACGAACAACCCCGCCGGTGCGTTCTCGGCGCGCGGCGGCGGATCGGACTTGAACATCTATCCGAAGAACATCGTGATCGGACACACCTGGACCGCGTCGCCAACCACGCTGGTGGATTTGCGCTACGCCATCAACCGGCAGCTACTGAGCCGGTTGCCGCAATCGGGCGGGTTTGATCTGGCGGCCCTCGGCTGGCCCAAACAGTTAGCGTCGTCGGTGTTCTACCCCACGTTCCCGGCCATCAGCGTTTCGAATTATCAGGGATTGGGCACGGCCTCCAACGGCGACTACCTGCGCCGCGGCGACATCACGCACGCGTTGCAGGGCAGCGTCACCAAACTGCGCGGCGCGCACACCATCAAGATCGGCGGCGACGGCCGCTTGATGCGCTACTTCGACATACAGGCTTACGACATCACACCGTCGTTCAGTTTCAATCAGGGCTGGACGCAGCAGGATCCTTACTCGGCCAACGCGCTGGGCGGTTGGGGACTGGCTTCGCTGCTGCTGGGCACGCCCGGCAGCGGCAACAACCGCATTCCGGGTTCGGTGGCCATCCAGCTTTACTACTTCGCCGGATACATTCAAGACGACTGGCGCGTGAACAACCGCCTGACGCTGAACATTGGATTCCGCTACGACCTGGAGACGCCCTTCACCGAGCGCTTCAACCGCACCAGCACCTTCGACCTGAACGTGACCAACGCGGCCACGGCGCGGCTGGCGAGCGCTGTCGGCGGGCTGCAATTCATGAACAAGGACGTACAGTCGCGCTACCGCAATCCGGTGGACACCAACAACTTCGGTCCTCGCTTCGGCCTGGCGTACAAGATCAAGGAGAACTTCGTATTCCGCGCCGCCTACGGCATCTTCTATCAACCCAGCCTGGTGAACGGTTACGGACAAACCGTATTCGGCGCCAACGGCTACGACGGCGATACGGCGTTCGTCACCAGCAAGGACGGTGGTCTGACGCCAGCTTACTATGTGAGCAACCCGTTCCCGGGTGGATTCAATCAACCGGTGGGTAACGCGGGCGGCGCCAACACGCTGCTGGGACAGTCGGTCACCACGCAGCTTCGCGACATCGTGGTGCCTTACAGCCAGCAGTACAACTTCGGGTTCCAGTATCAACTCAAGAGCTGGCTGTTCGATTTCGGCTACGTCGGCTCTCATGGCGTCAAGCAGCCTATCAACGTCTCCATGTCGCAGTTACCGCTTGAGTATTACAAGCTGGGCACGGAGCTCAACAAGCAGGTGGCGAATCCGTTCCTGGGCCTGGTGTCCCTCGGTTCGTACGCCAACTCGACGCTCAGCTACGGCACGCTGCTCAGGCCGTTCCCACAGTTCAGTTCCGTGGAGAACCAGTACCGCACCTCCGGCAACATGAACTACAACTCGCTGCAGGTGAAAGTGGAACGGCGCTTCTCGAAGGGATTTGCCTTCCTGAGCTCCTACACTTGGTCCAAGAACATCAGCGACGTCGGAGAGCGTTACTGGAGCGGCACGAGCGTCGCCAACGCGTATGATCTGCGCTCGGAGCGCGGCCTGGCGTCGTACGACATTCCGCATCGTCTGACGCTCACCTATCTGTGGGATCTGCCTTTCGGCAAAGGCAAGGCGTTCGCTTCGAATGCCTCCGGCATTCTGAACATGCTGATCGGCGGATGGCAGGTGAACGGCTTCACCACGTTCCAGAGTGGCACGCCGCTATCGATCGGCTGTCAGACCAACCAGGTCGGCGGCGGCGCCGGTTGCCGTGTGCTCAACAACGGTCAGTCGGCGAAGCTCTCGGGATCGGCGCGCACGGTGGACCGCTGGTTCGACACCACTGTGTTCAGCCAACCGGGGCCGTTCATCTTCGGCAACACCGGCCGCTACTCGCCTGACCTGCGCGGCACGGGAACCAACTCCTGGAGCACGTCATTCTTCAAGACCACCAACATTCACGAACGCCTTGCGGTGCAGTTCCGCGCGGAGTTCTTCAACCTGTTCAATCACCCGATGTGGGGCAACCCCGGCACGACTCTGAACTCGTCGACGTTCGGCAAGGTCACGTCCAAGGGCGGCAACCGCACGGGCCAACTAGGATTGAAGTTGGTTTTCTAGAGATAGCTGGAGGACGACATGCGACACATACTCTTCGCGCTCGTACTTTGCACCGCCGTGTGGGGCCAGAACTCCACGCTCCGCGTTCTGGACCTGGAACCGACGGTACTGTTCCCGGCGGGCGAGCCACTGCGTCAGGTAGCGCTCTTGAAGCTCTACAACAGCGGCGGCCCGGTAAAGTGCGGCGCGGAAGTAGTGATCGCGGGACACGCATCTACCTCCAACAGCACGTTGCTAGCCCCAGCCGGGGCGTCCACGCACCGGGTGTTGATCCCGGACCTGAGCGCCCCGGCTGTTCTTACTCTCACGCTGAGGGATGAGGCTAAACAGACGCTCGCCACACACAGCCAAACGTGGCAGCCGCAGCGGCATTGGAAGGTCTACATCGTGAAGTCCTCGCACGAGGATCTCGGCTACGAGGATTTCATTTTCGGCAAACAGCACGACATCGCCAACTACGTCGAAATGGCGCGAAAACTCACCAAGCACGAACCGCGCTATCGCTACACGCTTGAGTCGTTGCTGTTCCAGCGCAACTACATTGAAGAGCGGTCCGAGGCCGCCTGGCGCGAAATCGTCGAGAACGCCATCAAACCGGGCCACCTCCCCCTGATGGGTGAACCGAGCGGCGTACACAGCCACTGGATGGACTACGAAGAGATCGCCCGCATGAATTACGCGGGCCGGCGCGAAGCGCGCGACCGGTTCGGCCTGGATCTGAAAACCTACATGATCGTTGACAATCCGAGCCTGTCCTGGGCGGGTTGTCAGGCGGTGGCCGATGCCGGCTTCCGCTACGTGGCGCGTTGGGGCCAAGGCTGGCGCACCGGCAACAACAACGACTACAAGACCACGAAGCTCCCCGCCGTCTTCTGGTGGCGCGCGCCGGACGGCAAGAACAAAGTACTGTTCGCCTGGCGCTCGCACTATTCGATGGTGTTCTGGTACGGCATGGCGCACGGCGGCTACGGCGGCCTAGCCGAGTTGGGCGCTGAGAATGTGAACCGGCAGTTGAGAGCCGTTGAGCGCGGCGACACGCTCGGCCCGTATCCGTACGACGCGCTGGTCAACCCCGAGTACACCGATCACGACACGCCGTCGTTCTACGGTGCGGCTCTGCGCGATTTCAGCAAACGGTACCGCTATCCGGAACTCATCTATTCGGGCTCGGAAGATTACTTCGAATACATGGAGCGCCAGTACGGCGAGAAGCTTCCCACACTCTCCGGCGACCTGAACAATTTTTCGGCCGACTACGCGACCATCGATCCGGCTTCGATGGGCGCCAAGCGCCGCGCCGCGCGCCTACTGCCCATGGCCGAGGGACTCTCGGCCATGGCCGCGGCGCTCGACGCATCGTTCCTGCCTCCGGCGCGGCTGATTGATCGCACGTTCACACGTTTGATGGACTACGACGAACACAGTTGGCCGACGCTTCCGCCGGCGAGCGACGTGCAATTGTTCAACGCGCAATGGATCAAGCAGCATGAAGGCTACCGCGCGCTCGACGCCGCGCAGCAAGCCTTCGACACCGGCTTCGATGCGTTCTCGAAGCACATTCCGAATTCCGGCGGCGCAGCCGTGGTGGTGTTCAACCCCATCGCTCACGCGCGCACGGATCTCGCCGTCGTCAAAGGCAGCTTCGAAGCGTTCGTTGATCCGGAGACCGGGCGGCACCTGGCGGCGCAGGCACTCGGCGACGGCACCACGATCTTCCTGGCGCCCAATGTGCCGGCTTACGGATACAAGGTTTTCCGTCCCGCGCCGCGCCAGGCCGCGCAGACTACGTTCACCACAACGCGCGATACGATCGGCAACCGCTACTACGAAATTCGCTTCGATCCTTCGGGCGCCATCCGTAGCATCTACGACAAGGAACTGAAGCGTGAAGTGGTGGATCCATCGGCGCCTAACCGCTTCAATGAACTGGTTTACATTCACACCAACGAGCGCGAATCGAAGCAGCTTCAGCGCTATTCGCCCACGGGCACTGCCGCGATGAGCGCGAGCACCGGCGCCGTGCGCGCCGAGCATGTTTCGAAGATGGATGATGCCACTACCGGCGCGGCCATCACACAAACCGTGATCCTCTACGACGGTGTGAAGCGCATCGATATAGTGAACGATCTGCGCCACGTGCGCGCGCTCTACACGGACCGCTACGAATCGCGCTACTGCGACAACATCTACTATGCCTTCCCGGTGAAAGTCGCGCCATTCGAGGCGCGCGCCGAATATCCCGGCGGCGTCGTGCGGCCTTACGACGATCAGTTGCGCTGGGGCTCGCACGATTACCTATGCGCCAACCGCTGGGTGAACGTCTCGAACCGCGAGTTCGGCGTCACCATGGCGCCGTGGGAAGCTATCACGGTCAACTTCGGCGACATACGCTACAACCAGTTCTCTACCGACTACAAGCCCACGCTGTCGCACCTGTACAGCTACGCGTATTCCAACCGCATGGCCGGATTGCTGACGCTGTCGCCGGAGGATATGAACGCGAAGCTGAGCTACTCGTTCACCACGCACGCGGGCAATTGGGATGCGACCGGCGCCGCCGCGTTCGGCTGGAGTGTCGCGAGCCCGCTGGAAACTCGCGTCATCGGCGCGGCGCAAACCGGCGCCCTTCCAGCGGCTGCTGCTTCTTTCGTGAAGCTGAGTGCGCCGAATGTGCAGCTTGTCACGCTGAAGCAGAGCGAACAGCCCGGGCGCGGCTGGGTGCTGCGTCTGGTCGAGACCGAAGGCAAGCCGGCGGACGTGTTGGTCGATCTGCCGCAGTTCAACATCGCGAAAGCTGTTGAGTGCGACTTGGTGGAAAATGATCGCACGCCGCTCGAAGCAACGGCGCATCAGGTTCGTTTGAAGATCGGCGCTTACGCGTTTGCGACCATACGGCTCGCACCGCCGGACGCCGCGCCGGGCGCGGTCGCCAATGCTCGCGCCGAAGCGCTGTCGGACAAGAGCATTCGTATCAGTTGGACCGGCAACGCCGCGGCCTACAACATCTACCGTTCGGAAGATCCGGGCGCGCCGCCGACGGCGTACTCGCTTACCGCGCGCGTGACCAAGCCCGAGTTTGTTGACGATGGCTTGAAACTCGCAACGCCTTATTACTACTACGTCGCGGCAGTGACAGCGACGAACGCACAAGGTCCGGTGTCGGCGCGCGTCGACGCGAGCACGCTTGCAACGAATACATCGGCGCCCGCACCCGTTGAGGAGTTGGGGGTGGTGCGCCGGGCTGGCGATCGTTTGATCGTCTACTGGCGCACCAGTCCGGAGCCGGATGTGGCGCGCTACCACGTGTATCGAGCCACGTCGCCCAACATCGACATGAGCAGCGTGAAGCCCGTGGCCGTGATCGGCCCAGCGCGCTTCTTCCTGCAAACTTACATCGATCATGGCCTCGAACCGGGCCGCGAATATTTCTACAAGGTGGTGGCCGAAGATTGGGCGGGCCACAAGCAAACGCAATCGAGCGTGGCTCACGCCGTCACGCCCGCCAGATAGTGCCATGCCCTGGACAAGGTTCAACAACGCATGGTGGGGCGGGCTGGAAAGCCGGCTTGGCGGCCAAGAATGGCCACCCCACACCGAGGCGCTAAATCAACGCATGAAAGACTCTTTATGATTACCAGTACTCTCGATGGAAGATCCTACGACGTGATTGTCTGCGGAGCCGGCGCGGCTGGGATCGCGGCGGCCTGCGGCGCCGCGAAGACCGGCGCATCGACACTCCTGGTCGAGCGTTACGGCTACGCGGGCGGCACACCGAACGCCGCCATGATTCCTTCGTTCGACGCGGCCAAGTCCTGTCAGGACACCTCGCGGATGGTCGTAGCGGGCATCCGCGTCGATCTGATGGAAGAGGTGGAACGCTTGGGCGGCGGCGCCATCGAAGACAATCCGCCCGAAGCATTGGTCTTCCACCCCGACATCATGAAGGTGGCCATGGATCGAGTGCTGGCGCGCTGCGGCGCCAAGATACTCTACTACGCCACGGTGACCGATGTGCTTCGCGAAGGCAACGCGGCAATGGGAGTGGAACTGGCGCTGCGCGACGGCCGCGCGCGCCTGCATGCCAAGGTGCTGGTGGACGGCACCGGCGACGCGGACCTGGCGTTCTTGGCCGGTGCGCCCTGGCGGCAGGATTCCTCGCTGCAAGCTTTGACACATCACTTTCGTTTGGGCAATTTGCATGGCTCGCTCGATTGGCGCGAACTCGAAAACACTTGCCGCGAAGCGATGGACCGGGCGTATCAAGACGGACGCGCGCGCCGCTTCGGTGGCCCGTGGGTGATCCGCGTCAACGATTGGGAGTTCTCCGTCAACAGCACGCGTGTATTCGGCAACCCGGTGGATCCTCTAGACATGACCGCCTGCGAAATTCAGGCGCGCGAGGACATGATCGAGATCTGGCGTATCCTGCGCGACGGCGTGCCGGAACTGCGCGATAGCTACATTGTAAGCGGAGCGCCGCAGTTGCACATTCGCGAAAGCCGCAAGATCATCGGCGAGTACGTGCTCGAAGAAAGCGACGTGCTCAACTCGGCGCGCTTTGACGACGCCATCGCCGTGGGCGCCTGGCCCATCGACATTCACCCCACGGACGGTTTCGTCGGCGTGCATCCGCACAAAGAGACGCCACCGGCGCCGTACGAGATTCCGTACCGCTGCCTGGTGCCGCTCAAAATCGACAATCTGCTGGTAGCCGGCAAACCGATTTCCACCACGCATCGCGCACATGGTTCGACGCGCGTGCCCGGCACGTCGCTCGCCACCGGACATGCCGCGGGCGTGGCGGCGGCGCTGTGCGCGCAGTCGGGCGTGGTGCCGCGCGCACTCAGCCCAGCGCTTCTGCGCGAGCGTCTTGCCGCGCAAGGCGCTATCATTTCAGCCGGACAGTTGGTGAACCAATGACAAAAATACGCGCCGCCCTGCTCGGCTCGGGCGGCATCGCTAAACGCTATCGCGCCGCTTACGCGCGTTTGCATGAAGTGGAAGCCGTAGTGACCGTGGATGTGGTGGAAGCCGAAGCCCGCGCGGCGGCGGCCGAAACCGGCGCTTCGCGCTGGTCCACCAACATTCAGGACGCCTTCGCGCCGGACATTGACGCAGTGGTCGTTTCGACGCCAAATCATCTGCACGCCGCACACGCCATCGCCGCGCTTGAGGTCGGCAAACACGTGCTGCTGCAAAAGCCCATGGCGCGCACCGTGGAAGAGTGCGACCGGATCCTCGCGGCCGCCGGGCGCGCCGGCAAGACGCTCGGTGTTTATATGAACCTGCTCGAGTATCCGCTGTTCCGCGATCTGCGAGCGATGGTGGATGCCGGTTACTTGGGCACCATTGGATTGGTGAGCGCGCGTCTGGCGCATCGCGGTGGACTGGCGTGGGGCGGCGTGGACACCAACTGGCGCGCCTCCACCGAACGCAC
>CAZDIZ010000132.1:0-16143 GCA_964505625.1 uncultured Solibacteraceae bacterium
GGTCGTATTCAGGCCGTTTTGTGCCGGACGGATGCGCGTTGTAGCGGTCGCGCTCCAGGCGGTAGTGCGCCGCGTCCACGTACATCTGACGCATGTAGGCCATCGCGCCCATCAGCGATCCGGGGAAATTCAGAAAGCCGCCGGTGGTGAATGTCAGGTATTGCCCGGCGGGCGCGGCCACTACCATGGCGTTCTTTTCGCCGGCCAGATTGACGACGGCGCCCTGTCCTGCGAAGATGCCGCGCGTGGGAAACACCACGGCCGTGGTGAAGCCCAGGCTGCGCAATTGCTCAATGCGCCGGTCCGACGGATTGATTTCATCGGCCGCGCGCAGCCAGCTTGTGCAGGAAGGACGATCCTCCGGCCCGCGTATTCGTTGGCGCGGCTGCTGCGGCTTGGCGAGAGCCGGTGGCGCGGCTTCGGGCATGCCGGCGGTGCTGAGAGCGTCGATCAGTCCCGGATAGACCGTGAGCTTGTCGCCCTCAACGATCCACGCATCGGGCGGAATGGCGACACTTGCGCCGACGGCTTCGATGAGCCCGTCGCGCACCACAACGGTGCCCTTTTCGATCACCGGACCACTGACAGTAACGATGCGCGCATTGCGTATCGCCAAAGGCAAAGGCGGCGAAGCGCACATCGACACCGCCACCGCGAAAATGCAAATTAGCCGAATCATGGGAGTGAAACCTGTAAGGCGCTATTATAGGGCGGTTTCGTTACCGCCTGCCCGCGGCGCGGTTCTATTAGCGCGCGAACTGGAAGTCGATCCACGCGTCGCGGTAGTTGAGCGTGGCGGTGAAACCACCGCGTCTCGACATACCCAGGTGGCCGGCGATACGCACTCCGACGCGCTGCTCTTCGAGTGCACCGTCATGGGAGTACATAGGGGACTCAATTCGCTCTACCGCACCGAATCGCAAGAGAACTCCAGGACATAGATGGAGCTGGCCAAAGGTGCGGTAATAGGAATAGATCGAGGAATTGCTGTAGCTGGTGTCCTGAGTGGAAAGGCGCAGCGAGTCAACCAGTCTGTTGGTTAGGACGTTGGCCCCGAGTCGTGGTTCAAATAAGAAATAGCCCGAGATACGGCCTGCGGCCTGCACTCGAACCAATAGACCTCCCCCGGCGTTCAAGAATCTTACCGCGGGACCAGCGACGGCATCCGCGTGTGCGTCTTCCTCTGACCAACTTGCGGAATGCGCGTTACGCTTCCTCGCCTGAGGTGTGGACGGAAGCGGCAGCAGCGTCAACTGTGAGTTGGATGGGTCAAGCCTGATCAGGAACATCCGAAACACGTCGGTGCTGATCGTGCCGTCGGCTCCCGACGGTACGTTGTGGTCTTTCACCCGGATGGGGCAGCTCCGGAATTCAAGTGGACCAATCTGAATCGTATCGGTTTGAGCCCATCCTCCGAACGTTGCGTCGTCGCCGCGCCGACCCGTCGACGCAAGCTTCAATCCTTTTCGTTTCGCAACACCCGGCTTGAGCATGACGCCGGATAGAGACGAATCCAGAATGAGCCGTACTTGTTTGCCTGTAGCGAGCGTCGCGACAAGAGTCCGGTGGCTTCCCGAAAACGGCGCTTCGACGCGGCCGAGTTTAATGTCGCACGCGGCCGGCGCACCGGCACTGACAAAGGTATCGCGATTGCCGACCATGCGGCGCCACTCCAGCCGGCTCCAGGCGCTCTCACGGAGCCAGCGGTCTTCGGTGATCCCCAAATCCAGATAGCGATCGAGCCCCGCGATTTCCTCACTGGCTTCACGGCGCCCAACGGCCCAACTCCGCAGGATATCGAGGTCGTCAGAATCGAGCGCATAAGCGTGTTCATAGGCTTCGCGGGCGCTTTCCCATTCCGACCTTGCTTCATGCAGCCTTCCCATCCCGTAATGTGCGCGCGCACATTTGGCGTCCAGTCCGAGCGCTCTCCGGTAGGCAGCTTCGGCCGCGTCGAACTCCGCCAGACGGAAGCAGGCGTCGCCGAGTGCTGCCTGGACAGCAGCATCTTTCGGGAAGCGTTCGCGAGCGCGTTGGGCCAGGCTGTGCGCCGGGTCCGTCTTGCCCTTCTTCAGCAAAGCACGGATGGTTCGAGTGGCTTCCGCCGGGCTTACCAGCGGGTCGATGTCCGCCGCTTCAACCAGCATTGTCCACACGAGGCAGGCACAGACAGCAGCGATTCCGCGCGGCATGCAGATATTCTACTCCGCTTCTATTCTGCTTGCGAGCGTTTGCTGATATCGGAGTTTCGTGTAACTCTGGCCGTGTGAAACACCATCTTGATTAGCGAGGAGGTGTCCCATGTCAAAGAGCCTGATGGCATTGTTCATCAGCTTCTTCCTTTGTGCCGGCGTGTGGTCGCAGCCCGAGAAGCCGGGAGCCCAGAACGCGGAGCTGAGTGAGGAACAGCTTGCGAAAATCAAACAGGCGCTGCTCGTGGAAGTTCGCGCGCAAGTGGCCGCCGAGGTTCAGGCGCAATTGGCCAACCGCACCAGCCAAATCCAGACAGGCCTCCTGAATGACCTCAGGCCGCAATTGAAGCAGGATCTTGCGTCGGAGTTGCGGCAGCTCAAACAGGATTTGAAGTACGAACTCAAAACGGAAATCGAGCGCGACCTTCGCCGGTAGCCGCGTCAGCGCAATGCGGAAACGTTGCTCCACTCAACGGACCGCCCGGTCCGTCATAATGAAGATTACTCCCTATGGCAGGCGCTAAGACCATTCGCTACAAAGACGCAGGTGTGAACATCGACGAAGCCGATCGCGCGGTTGCGCGCATCAAGGGTCTGGCTCGTTCGACGTTCACGCGCGGAGTCCTTACCGAGATCGGCACGTTCGGGGCCGGCTTCAAATTGAGCGGCTGGAAACAGCCGGTGTTGATCTCTTCGGCCGACGGCGTCGGCACCAAGGTGATGGTGGCGATCCAGGCCAAACGCCACAACACGGTGGGCGAGGATCTGGTCAATCACTGCGTGAACGACATCGCCGTGCAAGGCGCCACGCCGCTGTTCTTCCTGGATTACTTCGCCACCGGCAAGCTCAACGCCGAAGTGACGGCGCAGATTGTCGAAGGACTGGCACGCGGTTGCGCGGCGAACGGCTGTGCGTTGATCGGCGGCGAAACGGCCGAGATGCCCGGACTCTACAAGCCGGGCGAATACGATCTGGCAGGCTTCATCGTCGGCGGCGTCGAGCGCGCAAAGATGCTCACCGGCTCGCGCATCGCGGCCGGCGACGTGTTGCTCGGTTTACCTTCGACCGGGTTGCACACCAACGGATACTCGCTCGCTCGCAAGCTGCTGTTTGACGTGGCGGGCTATCGCGCATCGACGCGTGTGCCCGATTTGGGCTGCACGGTAGCCGACGCGTTGCTCAAAGTACATCGCAGTTATCTGAAGCCGCTGCAGGCGCTTTTCAAAATGGGCGTGCTCAAAGGCGCCGCGCACATCACCGGCGGCGGCATCACTGAAAACACGCCGCGCATTTTGCCGAAGGGGCTGGCAGTGGAAGTCCGCGTGGGAAGCTGGCCGGTGCTGCCGGTTTTCGAACTGCTCAAGAAACTCGGCCGCGTGCCGGACGACGATTATCGCCGCACATTCAACTTAGGCATCGGCATGATCATGGTGGTGGGCAGTAAGGATCTCGCCAAGGCCGCGGGCGCACTGAAGCGGCTGGGCGAAACGTATTACGAAATCGGCTGCGTGGTGAAACAGCCGCGCGCGGCCACGGCACGAGTGATCTACAAATGAAGAAGCGCATCGGAATTCTGCTCAGCGGGCGCGGCTCGAACTTTGAAGCCATCGCGCGCAACGTCGCCTCGGGCATGATCGACGCGGAGATCGCCGTCGTGATCGCGAACCGGCCCGAAGCCAAGGGACTCGAAACCGCGCGCAAGCTCGGATTGACGGCTCTTTCGCTGCCGTCGAAGGGACTGGACCGCGAAGTCTACGACCGTCAAGTGGTCGCCGAATTGAAGAAGCATCAGGTGGACCTGGTGTGCCTGGCCGGTTACATGCGCCTGCTCAGCGCCTACTTTGTGCGCGAGTTTCCGCAGCGGATTCTCAACATACACCCGGCGCTGCTGCCCTCGTTTCCGGGATTGGACGCGCAGCATCAGGCCATCGACCACGGCGTCAAGGTGAGCGGTTGCACGGTGCACTTCGTCGACGAGAATCTGGACTCCGGCCCCATCCTGGTGCAGGCCGTCGTGCCGGTTCTAAACGACGACAACGCCGACACGCTTTCCGCGCGCATTCTCGAACAGGAACATCGTATATACTCGGAAGCCATCAACATAGTGTTGTCGGGCAAGTACCATATCGAAGGCCGGCGCGTCGTACTCGAATAAGCCGGCGGGCGAGGTGAACGATGTCGCGCTATCGGTTTCTGACGGTTGTTGTGTTGACGCTGTCGGGAGCATTCACGCTCCGCGGACAAAGCGAATTCAAATGGCCCGAAGGCAAACGCGTCGCCGTCAGCTTGAGTTTCGACGATGCGCGGCTCAGCCAAATCGACACGGGATTGCCGCTGTTTGACGCACACGGCGTGAAGGCCACTTTCTACGTGTCGCTGCACAACGCCGAAAAGCGCGTGGACGGTTGGAAGTTGGCCATCAAGCACGGTCACGAAATCGGCAGTCACGCGCTTTCGCACGCCTGCACGGCGAACTATCACCTGTCGTCGAAGTACGCGCTGGAAGATTTCGACTTGCCTCGAATGGCGAAGGACCTGGATGAAGCGGGCGCTGGCATTCAGCGCCTGCTGGGAGTCACACCGAAAACGTTCGCCTATCCGTGCGGGCAGAAGTTCGTGGGCCGGGGCCTGGCGGCGCGCAGCTACATTCCACTGGTGGCCGAGCGTTTCCTGGCCGGGCGCGGCTACTTGGACGAAGCTCCGAACGATCCGAAAGTCTGCGATCTCGCGCAGGCCATGGGCGTCGGCGGAGACGATCTGACGGCGGAACAGATGCTGGCGCTCATCCAGCGCGCCGCCAAGCGCGGCGGTTGGCTGATCTTCGCCGGACACGAAATCGGCAAGAAGGGTTTTCAAGTGACCGACGTCGCCGCGCTGGAAGCGGTGTTCCGCTACGCCAAGGATCCGGCCAACGGAGTGTGGCTCGGTACGGTAGAATCCATAGCGCGCTACGTGAAGAAATCGCGCACGACGCCGTAGCGCCGCTACGGGAAGCGCGTGCCGCAGTTGCGGCAGAACTGCGTGCCCGGCGGCGACTGCATCTGACAACGCGCGCAGACCAGCATGGGCGGCGCGGATGGCTGTCCGCAGTTGCCGCAGAATCTCGCGCCGGGAGCGACAGCGGCACCGCAAACCGGGCACACGGTCGCAGGCGCAGCGGCTGCCGGCGGCGGAGGCGGTGGAGGTGCTGATACCGGAGGCGGCGGTGGCAGCGTAGGAGCAGGCGCTGGCGCCTCGACTTCGCGCTGGACCGCTGGCGGCACACCCACTGGTTTGAGAATTCCGTCCAGCAACTCTCGCGCCTTCTCATCGCTCACGCCGGCTGCGATGCAACTCTCGGCGCCGATATCGAAAAACCACAACGGCAAATCCGACCGGACAAACAATGATGCCTGTGCGGCGAGACGTCCTCCGGCATCAGCGCCGGCGACCTCGATCGCCAGCGTCACGTTGCGGCGGTGCAGCGATTCGGCCAGGAAGCGCCCCGAATCGGTCCAGAAGTAATTCTTTTCGCGCTCGGCAAGCAAACCTACTTCCGCGATCTGATACACCAGCGTGGCCGCGTCGCCCGGCAGCAGGTTGTTCAACGCGTCGGGGAACAAGTGCGCCGCGAGCGGGAACAGGTATCGCTGGTCGGGGCGCTGAATGGCGTTCTCCCACGCCAGCCGGATATCTTCCATATCGAAGCCTTCCGGCACCGCTTGCTGCATCAACAGCGACGCATACTGCGCTCGACTGTAGAGATCCACCAGCGCGAGCAGCAAAGCGAAAGCCGGCGTCTTCAACTGGAAGCGCATCTGGGATTCCCACGCCGGCGACAAAGCGGCCAGGTGCCCCATGAGCAAATCGGTCACCGCCGCGCGTGCGGCGCACGGTTGCACGTGATAGTCGTTGTCGCTGGTAACGGGCGCCAGCAGCAGCCACGGCGCATTCGGTTCGACTCCGCAGGCGAGCGCCCACGTCTTGGTCAGCGTGCTGCGCTCCAGCAAAATGCGTATGTCCGCAACCGCGGCGGGCGCGGCCAGTCCCGCGATGAGTTCGCGCGGGATGCGCCGGCCTTCCGGTTGCGCCGTCCACCATTCACCCGCCGCAGCGACGCGCGACGCGTCGGTTTCCGGATCGACAAAAGGCGCGCCCAGGCATCCGAGCGGAATTTGAAAATGCGCGGCCAGGGCGCTGGCCAACGATCGCCGTATGGCAATGGCCTCCGTCGCTAATGTCGTGCTCATGAACGCACTCCCTGAAAGATGTACTGATCCTCTCGCGTGCCGGACATGTCCAGGTACGGACAACCGTCCGGCGTGGTGCGCAACGCCATGCTCGCGTCCGACGGCGCGATCCATTGCAGCGAACCCGATTCGATCCACGACCACAGATCGTAGTCGCGCTGGCTTTCGTCGTCCGCGCCTTCGTACCACAAGTGCGCCCCGTCCTGTTCGTACTCGTAACGGCTGGTGCCCCAGAGGTTCGGCATGACCAGGTACGGAGGCCGCTCCAGCCCGAAGTAGGCGATGGCGATAGCGATGTTGCGCTGCACGGGAAGCGCATACGCCACGGCCTTGATTCCCGTATCTTCGAGCAACCTTGGATAAACGTAAGGGACGCCGGGTCCCGGCATCGCCAGAAACGGCGCCGGCTCGATTTCCTTCCCCGGCTTCATCGCACCGGTCAGAGCCAGCAGCGTTGGCGGCGCGGCGAAGCGTGGGCGGATGGGTGAATGATAATCCCAAAACGGTCCGCCCAGTCCGAAGGAATCGAATGGCGGCGCGTACAACTCACCGGTGAACGGACAACGCGACAGCGGCGTCGGCGGAAGCCCCTCTTCGTACGCCCTGCGCAACTGCGCGCGCCGGTCGAGCATGCGTGCGAGATCCGCCGTCGCGGGCTGTTCCAGAGCAGCATTCAACGCGAAGTATTCGTCGAGCAACTGCCGTCGTGTGGTGGCATCCAGGCTCATACGCTCACCTTCCTCCCACCACGAGAGTGGATTCCGGCGGACGGTCGGGGCCGAAGCTGATCAGGGGTTTGCTATTCGGTTCACCCAGAGTGTGGCTGTTGATGATCTTCGTGTCGATGTCCACCAGCTTCGAGTTGTTCGGATCTACCCAACCGCCTTCCATGTGCGCGCCATGCTGCGCGTTGAACGGCGGCTGCGTGAGTTCCTTGATGACCTGATCGCGCACGGCCGGCGGCACGGGTTTACCGTCCACGCCGCGGATGTCGAACACATCATGATCGCCGGTGAACGGTTTGCCGCTTCCCTTCTCGATGATGACGCCATCCTTGATGGTGACGCGAGGATCGTGCCGCAGCGACGAATTGTTGCGCACGTACTCGGACTGACGCTCGTTGAAACGGTCGACCAGGGCTTTGTACTCCGCGTCGGACATGTTGCCCTTGGGCGGCAGTTTCGGATCAAAATGCCCTGCTTTACCCAGCCCGTCGGCATTCGCGCCGAGCTGCAGATCGATCTCGTTGATGGTCTTGTTCTTGATCCAGCAAGGCTTGGGTTTGGCTTCGCCGCTGACGAGCAACTCAGCGGCCTTGGCCGTGGTGGGCCGCACGTCGGCGATGACGCCGTATTTGTCGGTAACCACCTGTACGTGACGAATGCTCGCTTCCGGCATCCCGGCCATATGCGGCCCCACCGGTGTCTGCGGTTGCCGGACGTAGCGAATGTTTGGGCCCGTGCCCGTGCTGACGATGGGCGCATTCGGTCCGCGGCCCGGGGCCGTGCCCGCAACCGAACTGGTGCCGTACGTGGGATTCGCTTTGGGCAGGTTCGCGGGAGGTTTGTAGGGCGGCACCTTTTCACCGGCCCAGAATTTCACGGCCTTGTCGTAAGCGCCGCTCATCTTGGTGGACGCGCCTTCGGCCACGCTCACCAGCGTCTTGGCGATGGAGTTGCCGTTCTTGGCGGCATTCTTCACGGCGTCTTTCATCGAGCCGGCCACCTTTGTCAGACCAGCGCCCGCCCAATTCTTGCCCGCCTTTCCCGCTTTCACCATGCCGCCGGTCACGACGTTGATGACCTCGTCGACAGCCACCTGCACCAGCGCGTGGCCGAAGCCGATGGCGACGGAGTTGCCGCCCTTGTCGACGTAGTTCTTCATCGTCGTGAGCGACTGCGCGGGAACGAAGATGATCTCCGAGGCTCCCGTCGTGGCCACGCCCAACAGGCCGCGTACGATCATGCCTTTCCAGGAACTGCCCGTCACCACTTCATCCACCGTGTTCTTGAATGTGCCGGTGATGATGTCGCGCACCTGCGCGTTGTGCGATGGAATCGTATCGGGCGTCGCGGCCGTTCCGCTGCGCGTGTCTCCGTAGAGCCGCCGTATGTTCTGGTATTTCTGGGGATCCGCGCCCTGCCCCGACAGAATCTGCTCGGTCAAGTTGCGAATGTTTGTGATGATGTTGCCTGGTTCTCCGGGCGGCTTGTACAGACCGCGCACGTTGCCTTTACCGATGATGACGTTCTGCTCCATCTGCCCCAGGTTGGACAACGTTTTGGACTGCTGGTCGTACTTGTCCTTGATGCCCTGGAGCGTCTGGTGCATGGAGTCCTTGCCGCTCGCATCCAGTTGCTGGTTGCGGTTGCGGAAGTCCTGAAGCTGTTGGTAGTTCTGCTGCTGCGTGCGCCGCCATTCGTCCAGGCGGTCCGGATCGATCAATCCGCCGGTCAGGTTGTTGATGTAGCCGCCGAGCTTCGGATCGTAAGTGAGCGTGTAGTTCTTGCCGTCCGGCGTGGTGCCGTTGATTTCGGGCGGCATCGTCTGCGCCTGTTGCGCTTGCTGCGCGAGCGCTTGCGCGCGGGCGTCGGCCTGCGCCGCGAGTTGCTCCTGATAATCGATGTAGTCTTCGTACTGCTTCTTGGTAGCCGCGAAACGCGGATCGTTTTTGTCCAGCGTCTGCTGCAGGTCTTCCCACTGCTTCTTGGTTTCTTCGTACTTCGTCCGGGCGTCGTTTCCGTCGCGGACGGCCTGATCATAATCAGCGCCGTAGCTTGGCGGAGGAGGAGGCGGCGGCGGTGGAGGAGCCGTTGGCGCAGGCGCGGGCGCAACCGGAATCGAACCGCCATCGACGATATTCTTGAGACCCGTAAGAACCGCAATCAAACCGGGCGCCAGGATTCCGATGAGCGCTTCGGGCAGGTTCGCCGGACCGGGCACTTGTCCCACGCCACCCAAGCCTGGGGGCGTTGCACCGGCCACGGGACTGCTTGACGATGAGCCTGAGCCCCCGCTCTTCAGCACGACGCGGAACACGCCCGCCAGCACTTCCGTGCCGGCCTCCGACTGCGACCACTCGCCGACGAGCACGCCACTCGATTCCAATCGGCCTGAGATTCGATAGACGCGTTGGGCCTCGCTGCTCAGGCCGGCGTAGTTGCTGGTCAGATCGAAACTGTCACGGTTCCAAGTGCCCGTCGCATTGGACCAGGCAGCGGTTGGAACCGTGGAGCGGATGTAATTCGTCGAAGCCGGACCAACCTCCAGAGATTTCGGAGGACCCGGGGAAATCAGCATCACAAACGGATTGACGTCCCTGACCTTGGAATAGCCCAGATCCGAGATCTCCATCTGGTTTCTGTGCTTGATGATGCCGTTCATGAGCTGGGTATTCTCGTCGTTGCCGGACTTGATGCCCCGGGAGAGGATGTAGCTCTCGTTGATACGCGTCGTCTGAATGGTTCCTTCCCAATAGCCGACCAGATCCGCGCCCAGACACATGCCGGCGGCCATCAGAAACGCGACAGCAGTTCGTGCGAGTGTCATTTCCCGACCTCCCGCATCGCGGAGCTAAGCACCATCCACACCATCGAGAAGCCGAATGCTCCCAGCATGGGAAGTGCGAACCCGGCGAACTTGCGCGCGCCCTGGCGCATCAGGTCCGCGCTGAGCGACGCCGCCGCGGCCATTACACCGGCCGATGTGAAAGCCTGCGTCGCGTCCCATCCGAGGACGAAGTCCGCCAACAACGCGAGCACCGTGAAGGGAATCAGCAAGGTAAAACCGCGTCCGACCGCGTCGTTCACTCCCGGCCGGCCGAGCCGGGCGCGCAGCGGCGGGTTCGTCTCGTGAAGCAAGAACCCAAGAACCACCAGGAACACTCCGGCCGCAACCAGCCCCACCAGCGCGGCGCAAGAAATCGCCAGCGCCGACGGATTCGTCCGGTGCACTGCCAGTGCTCCGAGCACTGTGAAACACAACAAGGCGGCGATTCTGGTCATCGGCTCACCTCCCCGCCGCGCCCGTGGCCAGCGCGCCCCAGCCCAGCAGGACCAGCGCGCCGCAAACCGTAGCCAGCAGCACACTGCCAAAGGTTTTCCCGCCGGAAAGCTCCTGGAAGACCGCGATCATCGGTCCCAGCGCCCACAACACGCCGGTCACTCCGAAAGAAACCGCAGTGTTCCATCCGAGGAGCACATTGAACAGCAAACCCACCAGGGAGTAGACCAGCGCCGATCCGTAGCTCAGCGCAATCGCTTTGACGACCCAGCCCGGGCCCTGCCGGCCGCCGAGCGTTTGTGACAGCACCCATGCCACCAGGCCGATTAAGGCGATGCCCAGCGTGCCGTAGAAGAAGCCGCCGGCACCTAAGCCCAGGGTGAGTGTCCAACCACCGGACCCGCCGCGCGCGCGATCGAGTCCGGTTTGCAGAAAGAAGAGTGTGAAGGCCGCGCCCGAAACCAGCAGCGCGAAAACCCAATGAACATCGGTCAACCGGCGCGTCAATACTTGGCCTGGATTGACCATCATCAGAACGATGGTTTGGAACTTGCCCAGTGTTTGGTTCACGTGAATCGCAAAATCAGCGCTCAGAATATCACAGTAGTTAGCTCCGCGACTCGGAAAGCCTCGAGCGACCTTAGAACACGCGCCGCTTCAGTCGTTCGACGGTGAACTTGGCGGTGTCGGCGACGGCCATCACGGTCATGACGCCGGCCTGCACCGGGTCGGTCACCACAAGGTCCGCCGCGTCCGGCACGCTTCCGGCCATGTTGAGACTCACCACCAGCAGACCCTGCGAGCGCACCTCGCGCACCGCCAGTTCGATTTCGCCGCCCATCAGCGAACCCGCCAGCACCAGGGCTTTCGCGCGAGGCAGGCGAGCCACGGCGCGCACGGCGTCGGCCAAAGGCTTCTCGCCGACCAGCGGAATGGTGTCCACCGAGATATGCTCGCCGCGGATGTTGTGGCGGTCAGCTTCCATGATGGCGCCGATGGCCACCTGGCCTACTTGCGCGCCGCCGCCCATAATGATGATGCGCTTGCCGTAGATTTTCTGGAAGGTGTCAACCTGCTCGATGGTCCGCACCACGCTCAACCGCTCCAAGTCGGCGATGAGCGCTGCCGGAGGTGACGGCAGCTCGATTTCGAAGTAGATGCGCGACGCCGGAGCGGTCTCGATGATCTCGACCGTAGTGATATCGCCGCCGCGGCCCGCAATCACGCCGCTGAGTTGATGCAGCACACCGGGGCCGGCGTCGGAGTGGATCGTCAACCCGATCTTTTCGACTGCCATCAGTACAGGTTAACGCATTAGCGCAACCGCTACTCGATTTCGTACTTCTTGAGGATCTCTTCCCAGTAGCCTTGCGATTTGAGGAGGAGTTCGGCGACTTCGCGCACGGCGCCCTGTCCGCCGGGTGCGCTGGTGACATAGTGTGCGATGCGCTTCACTTCGGGCCGCGCATTGGCGGTGGCGATCGCAAGCCCCACGCGGCGCATGGCCACTACGTCGGTGAAATCGTCGCCGATGAAGGCGATTTGTTCCTTCGCAAGGCCCGCTTCCTTCATGATCTCTTCGAGAATGGGAATCTTCTCGATGTGCCCTTGATAGACGTAGCGGAACTTGCACTGGCGCGCGCGTTCCTCGGTGGCCGGAGACTGTCGTCCGCTGATCAGGCCGGTGGCGATGCCCTTCCAGTTCAACCAGTGCATCGAAATGCCGTCCTGCGAATCGAATCCCTTGGTCTCGGCCATGCGGCCGTCCGGCGCGGGCACATTGTAGAGCTTGCCGTCGGTGAGCACGCCGTCGACATCCATCAGCAGCAGCTTCACTTTGGCCGCCAGTACTTTCACATCATCCATGAAGGCTTCTCCTGTAACAGCTTTTCAAATTCCGCGATGAGCGCGCCTTGGTAGGCATCGTCGTAACGGTCGCCGAGGAACCGTTCGGCGGCTTCATCAAACATGCGCCGCCAACTCCCGGTTTCGCGCTCCGGGCAGATCGGATAGAAGCGCACGCCGTTGGCCGCGGCGGCGGTGTGATCGGCGGGCGCGTCCCCGATCATGAGCACACGATTCTTCTCGTAACGCCCGTCACTCGCCAGCGCGATATGGTCGCGCTTGCCGCCCATCTCCTGGCCCGCAATCAGCGTAACGTACTGCGCCAGGCCGTGTTCGGTCCACTCGCGCCGGAGCGCTTCGACCGGCATCACCGAACAAACCATGATATCGGCCCGCGTCGCGAGCCGTTCCAAGCTTTCGCGGACAAACTCAAACGGTGCGCAGTTGCGCACGGTGGCCTCGACGGTCTGGTTCACCGCTTCGCTCCAGGCGAGCGCGCGGCTCAGGTCGGGATCACCAGTGCGTGTGGCCGCCTCGCGCAGCGTTTCGTTGGTTAGGCGGCGCTCCTGGGCGATCCAGGCGCGTAGTCCTTCGGCGCGCGGGATCTTGGCCGTCGAAGGCACGCCGGGCCACTCGCGGAGCAGGTCGAAGGTCTTCACCAGAGCGGGGAATCGATTGATGCCGCGCTCGCGCGAGTAGAGATTGACGAATTCGGCCGCCGCGCGCGCGTAACGCGACACCGGTTGCAGTTCCCAATAGCGGATGGTGTTGGGAATGAAGCACTCCTTGTGCTTGATCTCCATGGTGTCGAGCGCGGTACCGTCGGAATCGACACACACCAAGTGGGAGTGCTTCTGAGGGAAGTTTCTTAAAGGGGCCTGCGCGTCGTGCATGCGTCAGGCCCCTTCGATACCGCAATTGCGGCCGCCAAACACTTGCGCGGCCTCTAGACGGTGTAGGTACTGGCGGAAACGTCGCCGCCCTTGCCGGTCCAGTTGGTGTGATACCATTCGCCGCGCGGACGATCCGTGCGTTCGTAGGTGTGCGCACCAAAGTAGTCGCGCTGCGCTTGCAGCAGATTTGCCGGCAGGCGCGCGGAACGGTAACCATCGAAGAACGACAGCGCGGTGGAGAACGCCGGCACCGGAATGCCCATGTCGACGGCCTTCATGACCACCTTGCGCCAGCTCGCCTGGCAATCGGCGACCACGGCCTTGAAATAGTCGTCCAGCAGCAGGTTGTTGAGCTGCGGATTCTTATCGAAAGCGTCCTTGATCTTGCCCAGGAACGCCGAGCGGATGATGCAGCCGCCGCGCCATACCAGCGCCACGCCGCCGAAGTTCAGGTTCCACTTGTATTCTTCGCTCGCCTGGCGCATCAGCATGAAGCCCTGCGCGTAGCTGACGATCTTGGAAGCGAGCAGCGCCTTGCGGATATCTTCGACGAAGGCCTTCTTGTCGCCGCGATACTTCTTTTTGGGGCCTTTGAGGATCTTGCTGGCTTGGACGCGCGCGTCCTTCAGGGCGCTGATGCAGCGTGAATACACCGCTTCGCTGATGAGCGTGAGCGGCATGCCGGCGTCCAGCGACGCGAGCACGGTCCACTTGCCGGTGCCCTTCTGGCCGGCCTTGTCCAGAATGTAGTCGACCACGTGCTTACCTTCCTCGTCCTTGAAGCCGAGGATGTCGCGCGTGATTTCGATCAGGTAGCTATCGAGTTCGCCCTTGTTCCATTCGGCGAACACTTCGTGCATCTCTTCGTTCGAAAGGCCGGCGCCTTGCTGCATGAGCTGGTAGGCCTCGCAGATGAGCTGCATGTCGCCGTATTCGATGCCGTTGTGGACCATCTTCACGAAGTGGCCCGCGCCACCTTCGCCGATCCAGTCGCAGCACGGTTCGCCGGCGGGCGTCTTGGCGCAGATGGCCTGGAAGATTTCCTTCACCAGCGGCCAGGCAGCCGGACTGCCACCGGGCATCATGGCGGGGCCATTGCGGGCGCCTTCTTCGCCGCCGCTCACGCCGGTGCCGACGTAGAGAAGTCCCTTGCTTTCCAGATACTTGGTGCGGCGAATGGTGTCCGGGAAGTGCGAGTTGCCGCCGTCGATGATCAGATCGCCCGGTTCGAGATAGGGCAACACCATCTCGATGAAGTCGTCCACGGCCTGGCCGGCCTTCACCATGAGCATGACCTTGCGGGGCCGCTTCAACAGGGAGGCCATTTCCTCGAGCGAATGCGCGCCCAGGATGGTGTCGCGGCCGGCGGCGGGGCCATTCAGGAACTCGTCCACCTTGGAGACCGTACGATTGAAGGCCACCACCGTGTAGCCCTTGTCATTCATGTTCAGGATGAGGTTCTGACCCATGACGGCCAGACCAATCAATGCGATGTCGCCCTTAGGCTCCATGTATTTCCTCCTAGCTTTTCCCGGCGGAACTCCGCCATGACGCTCCTCGGGGAGCGGGATTATCGGTACTTACCTTTTGAGAGTGCGGGAGCGGAAATGCTCGTTCGCGTCGATTTCAATTTCCGTTATAGCATGTTTGCCCCGCAGCCCGCGCCCGGCGTTGGAACCGGTACCAACGTCAGGGCAACAGCTTCGGCGGTGCGACCTTGTTGGTGTGGACGTGCTCGGCGTGATAGATGCGTATGATCTCGGCAAAGGCTTCTTTCAATACCGGGCCGCGCGGTTTGCCGCCGTTCCGGCGCAGTTCGTCGTCGATCAGGGCGCGCAGGTAAAGGATGCGCCAGCGCCAACTTCGACGCACTTGCGGGCTCAACTTGCGGTCAGCTTGCCGCAGCAGTTCGAAGGCTTCCCAAGTCTCGCGCGGCGGACGTTCGAAGCGCGTGCCGCGGCGGCGGTGGTTGGCCTCCAGAATCTCGATGGCGCGGACCACATCGTCAGCCACCGCGGGGGAAAACTCCGATGCGGCATACTCGCGAATGGTGTCCCGCGCCGTGCGTTGCGGGTCCCAATAGAACTGGCTGCAAATGACCTTGTTGATGTCTTCGTAGATGCCTTCGGAATAAGGGAACCCGCCCGAAATCTTGCCTGAAACTTGATTCCACAACTGCTGCAAATGCCCGGGCAGGGGACTCGCGCCGTAGCCGCCCCATGGCGACATGCCCCACATGCTGATCTCCGGGAAGTTCACCAGCGGCAGTCCGCCCGGCACGCCGTGGTCGAGCGGATAGCGCGGGAAGTCTTCGTGCGCATCGGCCATGATGTAGTCGACCGAGCTTTTGTCTTCGGCCAGAACCTTCGTCAGTCCTTCCCACTCGCCGGCCGGAGGCGTGTCGAACATCCACGTCGACAGCACCACCTTGCAGTGCGGATACTTCGTGCGAGCCAGGCGCGTGAATTCGCGGCAGATCTGAAAATATCCGCGGGGTCCCCAGGGCCAGCACTCGGCGCAACCGCAGCCGCCTTCGTCGTAAGGCCAGTAGACGACAAAGTCGAGACCCGTGGCGCGGTACTCATCCAGCAACAGTGCCCAGTTCTTGAGCATGTACTCGCGGGCTTCGGGCAGGCTGGGACACAGGTTCACGCCGAGGTCGCCGCGCCGGCGCCAATCGTCCGGGTAGGGTTTCGCGCGTAGGTGTTTGGGCGCGGACTTGAAAACCTGATTCGGGGCCACGAATGCACCCACCTGCATGCCGGCGCGCTGCGAAGCCTTCATCATGGCGCTGACACGTTTGAGGTTGGCGCGCGCCGCCGGATCGTCATAGGAATCGTACTGCCAATTGGGAAACGCGAAGCCCACGGCGTTGACGCCCCATAGCGCGAGGTCTTCGACGTAGGTTTCCAGTTCCTCGATAGGTGCCGCTTCGTAGAAGTTGCCGAAGTGCGAGGCGAGGTACATGCCGCGAAGCGTAG
>CAZDIZ010000132.1:16243-17601 GCA_964505625.1 uncultured Solibacteraceae bacterium
GCCGCTTCGTAGAAGTTGCCGAAGTGCGAGGCGAGGTACATGCCGCGAAGCGTAGCCGCGGGCCGCGAAGTGCCGCGCCATGTGCCCGGCACGAACACACCCGCGCTGCAAGTGGATGTCCGGAACAGCTTGCCCAATCCGTAGAGCACGCCGCGCTCGTCGCCGCCGGTGACCCGGACCGCGCCGCGCGCGCCGTTGGCGATCGTGAACCCTTCCGCGCCGATGGCCGGGTCGAGGCGCAGTTCAACTGTCGCGGCCGATTGCTTCCCGCACTGTTGCTGCACGCGGCGCGTGAAGATGGCGGCGGCCTTCTCGATTCGCGGGCTGTGCTTCTGAGGAAGAACAACTCGGAACTCTTGCACTGACCGCGCGCTAGGAACGGCAAACAGAAACGCTGCAAGGCACGCCACCGTGCCAGCGGCAACCACCAGTTTGTGACTTTTCATGGTTCTTGAGGTGAGTTGGAGCTGGCGGAGGGGCTTGAACCCCCGACCCTCTGATTACAAATCAGATGCTCTACCAACTGAGCTACGCCAGCCCGGAATCGCGGTTCGATATCAGAAAGGGTCTGGAGCGGGAGACGGGAATCGAACCCGCAACCAACAGCTTGGAAGGCTGTGACTCTACCATTGAGTTACTCCCGCGCAGTCTTCCTACAGTTTCATTGTACGGGACCATCCGGTGCCGGTCAACGCGAGGGCGCCTCGCATGATACGATGAAATTTACTCGACCCGGTCCGAGACGCCTCGGGTAATAGCTTACTTTCCTCGAAGGAGATTCACCTCATGCCAATGGTATCCATGCGACAGCTCCTGGACGAGGCCGCCAAGGGCGGCTACGGTGTTGGCGCGTTCAACGTCAACAACATGGAGCAGATTCAGGCCATCATGGAGGCCGCCCGTGAAACGAAATCGCCGGTGATTATCCAGGCGAGCCGCGGCGCGCGCTCCTACTCGAACGATCGCTTCCTGTATCACCTGATGCTGGCCGCCACCGAAGTTTATCCGGACATCCCCGTGGCGCTGCACCTGGATCACGGCAATAGCGTCGAGACCTGCAAGTCCGCCATCGAGATGGGCTTCACCAGCGTCATGATGGACGGCTCGTTGATGCCGGACGGCAAGACGCCCTCCACGTTCGAATACAACGTGAAGGCGACGCGCGAAGTGGTCGAGATGGCCCACGCCAAGGGCGTGACGGTGGAAGGCGAAATCGGCGTGCTCGGCGGAATTGAAGACGGACACGGCGCCGGCCTCGACGGCCTGTCGCACATCACCGATCCGGACCAGGCCGAGGAATTCGTGAAGCTGACGGGTTTGGACGCGCTGGCCATCGCCATCGGCACCAGCCACGGCGC
>CAZDIZ010000133.1:0-3028 GCA_964505625.1 uncultured Solibacteraceae bacterium
CCACTTGGTAAGACGACCTGGAGTGAATCCGTTCCAGGCTGTCGGCGCCCCCAAAGAGCTTTACCTCCAATTCCACCGCCGTCGCGCCACGGCGGCTCATTTCCACCAGCATCAACTCCACGGTTGAATCCACGTACCGGAGCGCTTCATGCCGAGCCAGCGGCTGCGGGCCGTCCGGTGCGTTGGGCAGCAAACAATGTGCGATCGCCGCCACGCCCAGCCGGGGCGCTCGCATTATGACGGCTACGCAGGACCCCAGCACCGTCTTAACGGTGGCCGGTCCCTCGGTGATGGCCATGTCCGACGGTTGCAGGAAGAGATGACCCCGCGCCAACACATGGCTAGCCATGCATTCTCCTGTATACAGTGGCTTCCACTTGTGTCAGAGGCAGGTCCAGACCGCCGAGCGACTCGGCGTGCCCCATGAAAAGGTATCCGCCCGCCCGGAGGGTGCCGCAGATCCTGCTCAGGATCGCGAATTGCGTCGCACGGTCGAAATAGATCATTACATTGCGGCAGAAGACCACGTCGAACAATTCCGGGAAGTTGTAGTTCATCTCCATCAAGTTGAGCTGCCGGAACTTTACGTTCGCCCGTAACTCCGGCGACACGCGAACCATTCCCCTCTGCTGTTTCCCGCCGCGCAGCAGGTAACGTTTCCGGTGCGTGTGCGACACTGGAGCCGCTACCTCGTCCGTGTAGACTCCCAACCGGGCCTTTTCGAGCACCACCGGAGAAATGTCGGTGGCGTCAATGCGGAACCGGAATCCGCCTTCCGTGTTGGCGACGGCGTAGTCGCTCAACACCATCGCCAGCGTATACGGTTCTTCTCCGGTCGAACATGCGGAACTCCACAGCGTCAGCGGCCGGCGCAGACCGGCTCCATGGTTGGCAACCAGTTGCGGCACCGCTTCGCTCGACAGGTATTCGAAGTGCGACGGCTCGCGAAAGAAATCGGTTTTGTGTGTTGTGACCGCGTCGATCAGATACGCCAATTCCTGGGCCCGCCCGGCGGGGTTCTCCAGTAACTCGCAGTAGGATGAAAGCGACTCCAGGCCGAGCGTGCGTGCGCGCCGGCGGAGCCTGGTCTCCAGCATGACGCGCTTGGCCTCCGGGGACGTCATCCCGCACTCGGACTGAACTATCTCCGCTATCTGCCGGTATTCGCGGTCCGTGAACCCTTGCGAAAGCGTAATCATCAGCGTTGCTCCACGCTTGACCCGATTCGCCATCGAGAGGATGGGTCAGGCCGCCAGTTGCGTAGTGGAACGCAGACCCGCTAACTGCTCGGCGGAAAACACACGGTCGATGTCCAGGATCATGACAAACTGTGTGTCGCGTTTCCCCATGCCGCGAATGAAGTCGGTCTTGATAGACGTGCCGATCTTGGGCGCCGGCTGAATCTGCTCCGGCTCCAGGTCGATGACCTCCTCGACCGAGTCTGCCAGCGCGCCCAATATGGTCGACTCGCCCTCTAAGCTCACCTCCACCACAATGATGCAAGTGTTGACGGTCTTCTCGGTCGCTGACATGCCGAACGCCAGCCGCAAGTCCACGACCGGTACCACACTGCCGCGCAAATTGATGACACCGCGCATGAATTCGGGCGTCCGGGGGATCTTGGTGATGACGGTAAAGTCCAGCACCTCGCGGACCGTAGCCACATCCATGGCAAAAACTTCGTGGTCCAGTTTAAAAGTCAGATACTGTCTGATTTCGGTGATCGTATCCACACTCATAGTTGATCTCCAGGCGCGGGCCGGATACAGCTCCGGCCCTTCGCCAGTCAGCGGTGCTTAGAATCTTTCGAATTCCTCGTCGAGCTTATCGGCCGATCCGGACATGGCAAGACTGAACCCGCCGCCTTTACCGTGCTTTTTGCTGTCGGCCGCCGGAGTGACGGCCTCGGCTAAATGCTTTAGATCCTGTTTGTTGGATGGTTTCGCGCTCCTTGCGGCGGGTTTCGTGCCGCCGGGCCTCATCGCCGCGTGATGGCCGTTGTCGCCGATGTGGAAGAAGTTGATGGTGGTCATCAACCCGTCGGCCTGGCCCGAGAGCTCCTCGCTGGTGGAGGCCATCTCTTCCGACGCCGAAGCGTTCTGTTGAATGACCGTTTGCAGTTGTTGGAGCGCCGTGTTGATCTGCTCGGCGCCGGTGTTCTGTTCGTTGCTGGCGGCGCTGATTTCCTTCACCAACTCAGCGGTCTTTTGGATGTTGGGTACCAGCTTTTCGAGCATCTCGCCGGCCTTCTCGGCTACCTTCACGGTAGAACCGGAGAGCTGGTTGATTTCGCCCGCCGCTTTCTGGCTGCGCTCGGCGAGCTTTCTCACCTCGGCCGCCACCACCGCGAAGCCCTTGCCGTGTTCGCCGGCTCGAGCCGCTTCGATGGCCGCATTCAACGCCAGCATGTTGGTCTGCCGCGCGATCTCCTCGATGATCGAGATCTTGCCGGCAATCTCCTTCATGGCGATTACCGCGTCGGCCACCGAGCGTCCGCCTTCCTTGGCGTCTTCGGCAGAACGTGTCGCGATTTTCTCGGTCTGCTGCGCGTTATCGGCGTTCTGCTTGATGTTGGAGACCATCTCCTCCATCGAAGAGGATGCTTCCTCGGATGACGCTGCCTGGGAGTTGGCGCCTTGCGAAAGCTGATTCGACGCGGTGCTCATGGCCTGGCTACCGCTGGCGACCTCGGTAGCGACGGTCTTGATGTCCACAACCACCTTGGTCAATCCCGCCACCATCGCCGTCAGCGCCTGCATCAGTTTGTCCTGCGCCGAGCGATCCTTGAGATGCACGGTCAGGTCGCCTCGAGAGATCTGCTCGGCCGCCGCCGTGATGTTATTCATGGCTTCGATCAGCACGTTCAGATTCTGCTTAATCAGGTTGAAATCGCCGTTGTAGTTATCGGTGATCGCCGGCGGAATATCTCCCTTTGAAATGCGATCGACGTAGTTCGCCGCGACGTTCAGCGGCCCAATCACCGCGTCGAGAGTTTGATTCACGCCTTCGACGACCTTGCGATAATCGC
>CAZDIZ010000133.1:3128-7360 GCA_964505625.1 uncultured Solibacteraceae bacterium
CTTCCGAAAGCATCCGCGCGTCGACAACCAGCGCATTCACGTTGTCGATGCAGTTGTTCAGGTTGTTTTTGATGGTGTTGAAGTCGCCGTTGTATGAGTCGGTGATCTTGGCCGGGATGGCGCCCCTGGAGATCTTGTCGACGTAATCGGCCGCGACGTTCAATGGTCCAATCACCGCGTCGAGAGTTTGATTCACGCCTTCGACGACCTTGCGATAATCGCCCTGGTGCTTGGAGGCGTCGGCGCGCGTGGCCAGCTTGCCGGCCACGGCCGCTTCCGAAAGCATCCGCGCGTCGACAACCAGCGCATTCACGTTGTCGATGCAGTTATTCAGGTTGTTCTTGATGGTGTTGAAGTCGCCGTTGTAGGAGTCGGTGATCTTGGCTGGGATGGCGCCCTTGGAGATCTTGTCGACATAATCGGCCGCGACGTTCAACGGACCAATCACCGCGTCGAGCGTCTGATTCACGCCTTCGACAATCTGCTTGTAGCCGCCATGGAATTGGCCGGCGTTACCGCGCGTAGCGAGCTTTCCGGCTACGGCCGCTTTAGTGAGTACATCGGCTTCGGCAACCAATTTGCGTAACGTTTCCACTACCAGCGTCATGCTCTTACCCAGCACATCTTGCTCGCTGCGGATCTGCACGTCGATCGCAAGATCTCCGGCGGCGATCTTCTGGGCGATTCCGCCGCGGTCCTTGATGTTGGTGGCCATGTTGCGGAACGAATCCGCCAGCAGACCCATCTCATCCTTGGTGTTGGTCTCTACCTGGACGTTGACATCGCCCAGTGCGAGTTTGTCGGCGGCCACCGTGAGCTCCTTCATCGGCGCGCTGATGACCCTCGAAATCACGAATCCCAGCGCGATGGCTGCCAGCACGCCCAACGCCACTAGCGCGAGCAGCGTCTTGCGCGCGGAGGCGTAAGCGCTTTCCTGATTGGCGCGGGCTTGGTCGGCGTTCTTGGCATTCAGATCGATCAGGCTACGCAGGCACTGCCGCAATTCCGTTTGAAGGGAGCGCGCTTCACCATCCATCAGTTTCAGCGCTTCGGCATCCTTCTTCTGACGAGCCAGTTCCATGATTCGATTGCGGACGTCCGTGTATTTCGCCGACACCGGCTCCAGCTTCGCGACGATCTCAGCCTCTTCCTTGATGAGAGTGCTCTGCTTGTAGCTTCCGAAGTACTTATTGAAACGCTGCTCTTCTTCCCGTACGTTGGAAATGTACTTCTCCCGTTCGGCCACCGTCTGTACCATCAGCATGTTACGCACGTCCGTGCGTGCATTCAGGACTGCGGCGTTGGCATAGCCGAGATCCCGGATGGGAACCAGGCGGTCCTTGTACATCGCGGCGAATTCCTCGTTTACTCCTGCCATCTCAACCAGACCCCGCCAACCGGTGATGCCCGCGATGGCGGCCACGATAAGGAAACCCAACATCAGCTTCGCCGAGATCTTAAGATTCTGGAACCACGTCATTTCAGTTCTTCCTTTCGTTCGAATCGGCTGGGCGGACACACTTCGAGCCGAGGCTAGTGTCCGCTTGAGATCGCTTTGACGGGAGTTGGCTAGAAGAGGAAGGGGCGATCCGTTTGTATATGACCAGTGGCGCCGCCGGGCTTAGCCAGCGCGCAGCCGCGATTCGTACCTGAACACATATCGGTGCATAGAGCGCGAAAGTTGAGAGTACTAGGGTGAGGATTTTTGTCGAAATTATGAATGCTTAACCAATAATTCGCAGATCGACGTACCGCTACTCCGAACTAAGCAGCCAGGCTGCCACCGGGGCCAGGGCGATACCGGCCCAATGCGCGGCGGAAATGCATTCGCGCAAGAATCCAAATGCGAGCAGGACGGTAATGAGCGGATAGAGGTACATGATGGGCACCGCTACCGCGCTCTTGGCTCCCTTTTCAAAGGCCGCGAAGCTAGTGAGCGCGCCGAACCCGTTCAGCGCGCCGCTGAGCAGTCCCAGTGCCACCACCTCGGCCGGTAGCGCGATTCGCACCGGGAATAGTACCCACGTCAACACCGCAATAGGGACAAAGGCCACCGAGAAGCCGATAAATGCAAATTCCTTTGAAATACAATTGGTGCTGATTTTCTGTGTGTTGCCAGTGATGCCCCAGGCGATCAGGGCGATTAGCGCAAGCGGCAACCAGTGTGGCATGGCGTCAGAGACTCAATAGGTAAATGGCCACCAGCGCCAGCACCAGCCCAAGGTACTGGCGAGCGCTGATACGCTCTTTGAGAAACGTTACACCAACCAGTACGGTGACCAGCGGCGAAAGCGAGGTGAGCGGCACCACCGTCGAGGCGCTGCCGCCGGTCAGAGCCGCGTAAAACGCGAGGTTGCCGCCGCCGCCCAACAACCCGGTCAGTACGGCGTAGAACGTGCCGCGCCCGCGCTGCGCGCCCGCGAAGCGATGCTTGGAAAACAGCACTACCACGAGCGGGACGAGGAGGCCGAAGGTGAACAGAATCTGGCTTTCATACGGCGAAGCGCGATCCACCAGCAGCTTGGACTCGAATCCCCAAACGCCCCACAGCAGCACCGTGAGGAGGGTGTACGCCAGCCAGGCGGGCATCAGCCGTTCCAGGTGGTGGCCAGTTTCACCAGCGTGCGCACGGTGGCGCCGCTCGGACCCTTCGCTAGATAGGGCTTCGCGTCGTCGAGCCACGCCGTTCCGGCAATGTCCAAATGCACCCAGGGCGCGTCGCCGGTAAACTCCTTCAAGAACATGGCCGCCGTGATGGCGCCGCCCATGCGATTGCCGATGTTGGGCAGATCCGCGTAGGTGCTCTTGAGCGCTTCCTTGTAATCATCATCGACGGGCATGCGCCACATCTTCTCGCCGGCCGCGTCGGCCGCCGCCAGGACACGTGCGCCGAAAGCGTCTTCGCTCGGGAACAGTCCGGTGTAGACGTTGCCGAGCGCCACCACGATCGCGCCGGTGAGCGTCGCGGCGTCCACCAGGTGCGTGCAGCCGAGCGTGCGGGCGTAGGCCATGGCATCGGCCAGAATCAAGCGGCCCTCGGCGTCGGTGTTGAGCACCTCCACGGTCTTGCCGGAAAGCGTCTTGACGATGTCGCCGGGCCGTTGCGCGCGGCCGCCCGGCATGTTCTCGACCGCCGGTACCAGCGCCGTCACCGTGAGCGCCGGCTTTAATTGAGCGATGGCGCGCATGGCGCCCAGCACGGCCGCTCCGCCCGACATATCGAACTTCATCAGATCCATTTTGTCGGAGGGCTTGATAGAGATGCCGCCCGAATCGAAGGTCACGGCCTTGCCTACCAGTCCCAGATGCGCGCCCGAGCCGGCGTCGCCTTCCGGACGATAGCGCACCACGATCAGGCACGGTGGCGCGTCGCTGCCCTGCGCCACCCCGAGCAATGCGCCCATGCCGAGTTGCTCCATGCGCGCGCGATCCAGCACCTCGCACTCCAGGCCCTGTTCGGCGGCCAGCGCGCGAGCGCGGTCCGCGAGCACCGTGGGCGTCATGGCGTTGCCCGGTTCGGTGGCCAGCGCGCGCGTGTAGTTTTGCGATTCGGCGACGATGGCGGCGCGTTGCGCGGCGGCCCCGATCGCGGCGTCGACGGCTGGAACCAGCAACGAGAACGTATCGATGCGGCCCGCGTCGCTCTTGTCGGTCTTGTATTGATCCGGCTCGTAGTCAGCCAGGATGGCGCCTTCCACGGCGGCGGCCACGCTTCCCGTTCCTGCGAACGCCTCATCCAACGCCAGCGCGATTGAGTGAATCCCCTTCGGCTTTAAGAATCGCAGCGCGGTGCCGGCGATCTTGCGCACTTCGGCCGGGGTCAGCTTTTCAGGTTTGCCGCCACCCACCGCTAGCAGCCTGCGCGTTTTGAATCCCGGAGGACGGTGCAGCAGCGCGGTGTCCAGACTCTTGCCCTTGAACTCGCCCGTCGCGTATAGCTCGCTGAGCCAGCCTAATGTCGAATCGGCGCGCTTGGCCGCGCCGTCGCCCGCCGAATCCTTTTCGAACGCTACTACTACCAGGGCATCGACATCGACTTCTTCGATCGCCTGCACCAAGACCGTAGTCTGCATGGGGGAAACTCCTTAATCTAGAGAGCGCCGCGCCCCTCGCGCCGCACGTGCTTCGGCTTCCTGCGTGCGTTCGCGATCGGCTTCCCGCTTATCGTACATCTTTTTGCCGCGTGCCAGTGCTAACTCGCATTTGATGATCCCATCCTTTAGATAGATCTT
>CAZDIZ010000133.1:7460-17593 GCA_964505625.1 uncultured Solibacteraceae bacterium
CCGGTCAGCGCGAGACCGGCTTCGAAGCGTTCGAGCAGGTAGTAATTGTGACCCGCCCGCCGGTTGTCGGAAAGTATCTTGATCCCCTCTGCCACGCCAGTCCGCTTTTCGCCTCCACGCCCAGAAGCCGTTGAACGTCAATTCGTTATGGGACCTCTGGCGAAGAGTGTCGAATGTTTATCTTAGCACATGGCCCAAAAAGGCAATAAGATGTTTAAGATCAATCGATTAGCAATAGCGCTGGCAGCCTTCGCGCTGGTCTTCTCGTCATCGGAACCGGTGCTGGCCGGGTCGCGTAAAGCCCAGAAGTTGATCGACCAGGGCCGCGCGGCCGAAGACAAGAAGGATTACGACAAGGCCTTGGAGCTTTACGAGCGGGCCGTGATGGAGAGTCCGCGCGATTCCGCCGCGCTGCTTTCGCTGCGCCGGGTGCGCTTCCAGGCCGGCCAGGCGCACGTCGATAAAGGGCAGAAACTGCGCGCCGACGGCAAGCTGGAAGAAGCTCTGACCGAGTTTCAGAAGGCCTACGCCATCGATCCCGCCTCCGGCATCGCCGAGCAGGAACTTCGCCGTACGCGGCAAATGCTCGATCGCGAAAAGCGGGAAGGCGAGAAGCTCAAGGGCGAAGAGCGTGGCATGACGCCGGTGGAACGCGCGCGCAAGGAAATCGAGGATCGCGTAGCTTCGGTGCTGCCCGCTCCCGAACTCAAGCCTCTGTCCTCGGCTCCCATCACGCTGACCATGCGGAATCAACCGGCCAAGGTGCTGTTTGAAACCGTAGGCAAACTGGCGGGGATCAACGTGATCATGGATCCGGACCCGGCCAGCGCCATGGGCGGACCGCAGCGCAACATGAGCGTCGAGTTCAGCAACGCCAGCCTGGAAGAGGCTTTGGACTACCTGGCGGTGATGACCAAGTCGTTCTGGAAGCCGCTGTCGGCCAATACCATTCTGGTGGCGCAGGACAATCCGACCAAGCGCCGCGATTTCGAGGACCTGGTAGTGAAGGTGTTCTATCTGACCAACACCACCGCCGCGCAGGATCTGAACGAGATCGCCGCCGCCGTGCGCGGCATTACCGACATACGCCGTCTCTACACGTGCGGCGCGCAAAACGCCATCATCATCCGCGGCACGGTGGATCAGGTGGCGTTGGCCGAAAAACTCATACAGGACATGGACAAGCCCAAGTCTGAGGTTGTGGTGGAGGTGGTGGTCATGGAAGCGAGCCGCTCGAAAACGCGCGACCTGGCTTCGACCATCATGTCCGGCACTACCGCGGGCTTGAGTTCCGCCATCAGCTTCACGCCGCGAAACGGCACCACCACCGACACGACCTCGGATGACAGCACCACCACGACGTCCACCACCATGTCGCTGGCGCGCTTGGGCAAACTTTCGACCGGCGATTTCTCCGTCACCATGCCCGGCGGACTGATCAAGGCGCTGATGACCGATAGCCGCACGCGCATCTTGCAGCAGCCGCAAGTGCGCGCCGCTGACGGCCAGAAAGCTTCTCTGCGCATCGGTGAAAAGACGCCTATCGCATCGGGGAGTTTCTCCTCCGGTATGAGCACCGCCACAGGGTTGCTGGCCAGCACGCAGTTTCAATTCGTCGACGTCGGTGTGAACGTCGACATTCAACCTAAGATCCACGGTCCGGACGAAGTCTCGCTGCACATCGAACTGGAGATTTCGAGCGTGAAGGAACGCATCGAAATCGGCGGTGTTTCGCAGCCCGTCATCGGACAGCGCAAGGTGGTGCACGATATCCGCATCCGTGACGGCGAGGTCAACGTGCTGGGTGGACTCATGCAAGGTTCGCAGACGCGCTCGACGGCTGGGTTACCGGGCTTGGCTTCCATCCCCGGTCTGAAGTGGTTCTTCACCAGCCGCTCGAACACCGACGGCGACAGCGAATTGCTAATCGCTCTGATTCCGCACATCGTGCGCGCGCCTGATATCAGTGATGTCAATTTGAAGGGCGTGGCCGCCGGTACCGATCAGTCCATCAAGTTGAACTACGCGCCGCGTAAGACGACGGCGCCGGCTGAACCGGCCAAGCCCACCGCGCCGCCACAGGCTGCGCAGCCGCAACTTAAGCCTCCGCCGGAACCGATGCTTTCGCCCACCGGCACGGTGCTGCCGCTGCCGGTGAACGCCGGGCCGCCCAAGTTGAGCTTCACGCCCGCGGCCGCTCAAGTGCAAATGGGCGCCACCGTCATGGTGCGTCTGGAAATCGCCAATGGCGTGGACATGTTCGCCGCGCCGTTCAAGTTGAAGTACGACCCGAAGGTGTTGCGCTTGAAAGAAGTGACCGACGGCGGCATCATCGGCGGCGATGGACGCAAGCCCATCTTCGCGCGCAACATTCGCAACGATGTCGGCGAGGCGGCGGTGATCTTGAACCGCCTGCCGGGCGCGGGCGGCGTAAGCGGAACCGGATCGCTGGCCATGCTGGAGTTTCAGGTGGTGGGCCGCGGACCGGCCAAGATCGCCTTGCAGGAGATCGGACTGAAGGACTCCAAGATGCAGCCCATCACGGTGGCGCTGCCGGAAGTGGTGCTGGACGCGAGGTAGGGTACGATGCTTCGTTTCGGCGGGCGGCGCGGAATGACGCTGGTGGAGTTGATCGTCGCGTTCACCATCCTGAGTCTGCTGGCGGCCATGGCGGTGCCCTTGGCGCGTTACAAGGTGCGGCGCGAGCGGGAGCGCGAACTGCGCTACTCGCTGCGTGAGATCCGCACCGCCATCGACAAGTACAAGGATACGTGTGACGTCAAAGGCCTGGACATGACCAAGGTGAAGATCGATTCCGAGTGTTATCCGGAAAGCCTGGAAATCCTGGTGGAAGGCGTGAAAGCGGCCGGCGCCGTGGACAAGAAGATCCGCTTCCTGCGACGCATTCCGAAGGATCCCTTCACCAACTCGATCGACTGGGGCAAGCGCAGCATGCAGGACGATCCCAAGGGCAACAACTGGGGCGGGCAGAATGTGTTCGACGTCTATACCAAGAGTATGGAGAGAGCCGCGGATGGAACGTTGTATTCGGAGTGGTAAGCGGGGCTTCACGATTGTCGAGATGATGATCGTGATGGCGATCATCTCGATCATAGTGTCGATCGCGGTGCCGCTTTATCAGAAGTCGCTCCTGCGCGCCAAAGAGAGCGTGCTCAAACAGAACCTGTTCACGCTGCGCACGATGATCGACGAATACACCTACGACAAGGCGAAAGCTCCGCAGACGTTGCAGGAACTGGTGACGGAAGGCTATCTGCGCCAGGTGCCCGTCGACCCGATGACCGGCTCGAATAACACGTGGAAGACGATCATGGAAGAATCCGGATCGGGAACCAGCCAAAACGAACCGGGGATTTTCGACGTGCGCAGCGGTTCAGACAAAACCAGTCTGGAAGGCTCGCCCTACGCCGACTGGTGATCCGCGCGCGCATCAATGCTACACTGAAACGAGGGTGGCATCACCGCCACCCACCGCAAGATTCCCCGGTCGTCTAATGGTAGGACAGCGGCCTTTGGAGCCGTGAATCGTGGTTCGAATCCATGCCGGGGAGCCAGCCTCAGGTTCCTTTGGCCCTCACCGCGCGCCGCACTGCGGATCGGACTCTGCAGCGGTTTCGAGAGGCACTACCGGATGACCATCCGCGTCGGGTTGTGATCCACGACCGCGATAGCAGCTTCTCACCAAAGCCGGACCATGCGGTGACAGACCTGGGAATGTGCGTACTTCGAACTCCTGTCTGGGTGCTCACGGCAAACCCGTATGGGAACGGTTCGGCGGAAGCCTTCGCCGTGAGTGCCTGGACTTCTTGATCCCCTTCAACGAGCGGCACCTGAGGATGACTGCCAAAGCAAAACGTCGGTGCTGGGCAGCCTTCATCATGAATACCGCCTGGTGAAGCATTGTTTGCGACGGTCTGTTGCTTTGGACGGCTCCGGGGGGCTTCAGTTTCCTCGTCTCCATCCATCACCAGGTCTACGGCCGGCAACGCTCCTATTGCTGGGCAAAGTATTCGCAGATGGGTTGCTCCTGTTTCGAACTTGTTTGCCAGGTCGCACTAGAACTATACTCGACCTGAGCTACCGGTTCTTTTTGGGAGAAAACTCCATAATGAGAGTTGAATCACTCGTTCAATTGCGGGTGGGGCAAGCCGCCCACTGGCTGATTTCCTTTATCGTTTTATCCGGCCTTAGCGTTAGTGCCGCCACCTTTTCCGTGACGTTGCTCACGGACACTAATTCCGGTGGCGCGGCCGGCACCGGTGCGGGCGTAGCGGGCGATTTGCGCGCCCAGATTCTGGCCGCCAACGCATCGGGCGGCGCCGACGTCATCACATTCGCATGCGGCGCGCCGCCCTGTACGATCACACTTTCCGGCCCGCTGCCTCCGATCACGGAGAGCCTTACGATCAACGGTGGCACCCAGGGCAACATTATCATCGACGGCGCATCCGCCTACCGGGTCTTCTTTGTGGACACCGGTACGGTGGCTCTGCAGAACCTGGTGATCCGCAACGGGAGTGGGCGCGGCGGAGCGGGTGGCACCGGCGACGGTGGCGGCGGTGGCGGCGCGGGTTTAGGCGGCGGTCTGTTTGTGAACCAGGCGGGAGCCGCAGTGTCGCTGGTCAACGTCCGTTTCGAGAACTGCTCGGCTGTTGGTGGTGCGGGGGGGACGTACGTCAGCCAGGCGTATCCGGGCGGCGGCGGTGGCGGAATGGTCTTCCGCGGCGGCAATAGCACCGCGAACACAGGCGCACCGGGCGGCGGTGGCATGTATGCCGCGGGTACCGACATTTCTTCCGGCAGCAACGGTACCGACGGTGGCGCCGGTGGTGGTGGTGGCGGTGGACGGCTCAGCGCAGGCACCGCAGGCGGCGGTAGTGTGGGTTACGCAACCAACCCCGGCGGCTCGCCAGGTTCCACGACTACTGGCGGCAATGGCGGGTTTGGTGGTGGTGGTGGCGCCGCCGCCATTGGCACCGGCGGCACCGGCGGATTTGGCGGTGGCGGCGGCGGTACAGGCGCCGGCACCACGGCCGGCAATGGCGGTCCGGGCGGCGGTGGCGGCGGTCCCGACGGCGGCTCCGGGCGGGGAACCGGCGGTTCGCTGGGGTCGGGCGTAACCGGCGGTAACGGCGGCACCGGCACCGGTGCGGGCGGTGGAGGTGGAGCGGCCGCGGGCCCCGCTGTTTTCGTGAACGCGGGCGCGTTGACTGTCACCAACTCCAGGGCGACCGGTTCATCCGCCACTGCGGGCGCGGGCGGCTTGGGATTATCCGGCCACAATGGGGTGGCCGGCACGGCAAACGCCACCTCGCTGTTCAACTATGCGGGCACCTTGAATGGTTCGCCCACAACCGGCCCTTCGACTCTTTTGGATACTCCTCCTCCCGCCGTTGCTTCGGTCAATCCGCCGACCGGGCCGGCCGCAGGCGGCACCTCGGTGACGATCACGGGTACGGATTTCACAGGTGCGACGAGTGTGACGATCGGCGGCACGTCGGTGCCGTTCACGGTTGTCAACGACACTACCATCACGGCGACGACGCCGGCGGGCACTGCCGGAACGGCCGCGAGCGTGATTGTGACTACGCCGGCGGGCGCCAACGCGGCGAACTCGCTGTTCCAATACGAGGCGCTGGTGCCGACCCTGGGCGAATGGGGAATGATCGGGCTGGCGGCGTTGCTGGCGTTCTACGCGTGGCGGAGACTGCGGCGCCAGGACGCGGCGCGTCCGGTTTGACGCGTCCGGCGGCCGACGCTCGGTTGGAGAGCGGAACGCTGTTTGCGCGCGCTATGGGTAACTGGCAACTACTTCCGTAGCGCCGGGTGGCGGGTAGGGTTGCAGCGGTGCTTCGCGCGCGGCCATGCGGCAAAGCAGTGGATCCGCGTCCCAGCCGGCCAGGATGCGCTGCACACCCGCCAGGGCGGCGGGCCGCGAGACTAGTGCGAGAGCCGTCAGCAAAATAATCCGGAGATCCAGCAGGAAAGTCCGCCGTTCGACGTACAGCAGCGCCAGGCGGCTCTTCCAGGGACGGATGATCTGGTTGTACAGAAGATTGGGGTCTGGACTTCCGTCCAAAATGTCTCCTTCGTCGGAGAAGACGATCGAAGCCAGGTCGGTGACGCCCGGCCGGACCGACAACATGCGCCGCTCTTCCTCCGTGTACATCCCCGCATCGGTCTCCACCTGCGGACGCGGGCCGACCATACTCATGTCGCCTTTCAGCACATTCCAGAGCTGCATGATCTCGTCGAGTTTGCATCGTCTGATGAACCGGCCGACGGGTGTAATGCGCCTGTCGCTGCCGGAAGTGGAATTGACGCCCGCCTTGTGAGCGCCGGCAACCATCGAGCGCAGCTTCACCATGCGGAAGGTTCCGCCGCCGCGCGCCATGCGAGGAGCCACAAAGAACGGCGAGGCGAAGTCCTGCATCCAGACAATCAGCATGGCGACGAGTATGACCGGGCTGAGCAGGATCAAACCCGCCAATGCCGCCAGAAAATCAAACAGCCGTTTTGCGAACATGAGTATTCACCGTCTTCTTGACCGCGGCCACGATGTCTTTTGCGCCGACGAAATACGCTTTCTCCTGCACCGACGACGACGGGGCGGGCGCGTCGGGCAGCGTCACGCGGGTGACGGGCGCCTTGAGATAACCGAACGCGTCTTCCGATACGGTCGCGGCGATTTCCGCTGCTACGCCGCAGGTGTGCCAACCGGAATCAGCGACCACCAACCGGCCGGTCTTGCGAACCGAAGCGAACACCGTCGCCTTGTCCCAGGGCTTCACGCTGCGCAGGTCGAGCACTTCGGCGCTGATGCCATCGGCGGCCAACTCTTCGGCGGCTCGCAGAGCTTCCACCGCCATGTAGGAGATTCCCACAATCGTCACTGTGCTCCCGCTACGCCGCAGCGCCGCTTTTCCGATGGGAATTCGAAACGGCTGCTCCGGCACCTCGCCGGCGTTGTCGTAGAGCCAGCGATCGTCAATGTAGACCACAGGATTGCCATCGTTCACGGCGGCCATCAACAACCCCTTGGCGTCGGCCGCCGCGGCGGGCATCACCACCTTCACGCCGGGAGTGTGCATGAAGAAGGCCTGCAAGGCTTGTGAATGCTGTGCGCCCTGCTCTCCGCCGCGGTTGATCGTGGCTCGGATAACCACGGGTACATTCACGCGTCCGGAAAACAGATAGGACCAGTTCCCCGCCTGGTTGACGATGGGGTCGATCGCCAGAACCATGAAGTCCATGCGCGGGTGAAAGACAATCGGCCGCATGCCGCAGATGGCGGCTCCAACCGCCGTGGCGGTGGTGGCGTTCTCGGAGACCGGGCTGTCGATCACACGTTCCTTGCCGAATTCGTGGTCGATGTCGCGCAGACTCGACCCGGCGTACCAGGGACTCCACAGTCCCTGGCCGATGAGAAACACCCGTGGGTCGGACGCTAGCAACTGCGCGTGCGCCTCACGGATGGCTTGCGCATAGGTTAGGGTTCGCACGGAATCACCTCCGATTAACGAGATTCGCGGTAAAAGACATGGTCGAGTACAGCATCGGCGCGCGGCGCGGGAGATCGCCGGGCGAAGTTCGTGGCGTCCGCAACGGCTTCGTCCACCGACCGTTGGACTTCGTCGAGAGCTTCCGCGTCCGCGCCCCACTCGATCAACTGCGTCTTTGCGCGGGCGATCGGGTCTTTGGGGAGCCAGTCTTTCAACTCGTCGCGGCGTTTCAGCCCGACGTCCATGTCCCAGGAAGGTCCCACATGCCCTCGCCACCGGAATGTGCGGAATTCCAGGAAGCTGGGGCCCGAGCCGCCGCGCGCGCGCGTCACGGCCTCCACGGCGGCGTCATATACCGCCAGCGCGTCGTTACCGTCTTCACGCTTGGAGGGGATGCCGGGTAAGCGGCCTGCTTCGTGGAGATTGTCCAGCAGCCGGCGTTCGCCGAGGCTCATGTGACTGGCGTACAGGTTGTTCTCGCACACAAAGACGACAGGCAGGCGATGAAGCGCGGCGAGGTTCATCGCTTCATGCACGTGCCCTTCTTCCATGCAGCCATCGCCAAAGAAAGCCACGGAAACGGCGGCATCGGCGCGCATTTTGGACGCCAGAGCGGCGCCCACCGCCAACGGCACGGTGGCTGCGACGATCGGAACGGTGCCGAGTATGCCAACCTCGGGAGCCACCAGGTGCATCGAGCCGCCCCGGCCTCCCGAACATCCCGTGGCCTTGCAGAATATCTCCGCCATCATTTGCCGCAGGTCGCCGCCTCGCGCCAGATAATGGCCGTGCGAGCGGTGATTGCCCCACACGGTGTCGCGCGGCACCAGCGCGGCGCAAACACCCGCCGCGACGGCTTCCTGCCCGATGTACAGATGGCAGGGCGTGCGAATCTCGCCGGCCTCGACAAGATCCGCCACACGCTCTTCGCTCCGGCGGATTCGCACCATCGAGGCGTAGATCTGAAACAGTAGCTGCGCGCGGTCATCAAGACTGCGAGCGCGCTTTGGTTCGGTGAGCACCTTGGTTTGCATGGACACCTCCGAGTTGACCGTTCCGCGCTTTCCGACTGGTCGCGACGAAGCTGAGTGTTTCAAAGAACTCGCGGCAATGGTCACAAAACAAACCGCCGGCGGCCGGAGCATTACAGCGTCCGCACCGCTTCAGACGGCTATCGGGAAATCGATGTTGACTGGCCTGTCCGGATTTCATGGCAGTAATACGTCGCTGAAAAACCGGGGACAAACTCCTCTGCCCCGCGCGGTAAGCCCACGTTTTCAGCGTTTCTGCATCGGGGAGCAGAGTGGTCTGTCCCCGGTTTTTCGTACCCCTAGCGCCGGTAGAAGGCGCGGACCGCGTCGCACACATAGGCGACGTCGTCATCGGAAAGTGTGGTGTTCATGGGCAGCATCAGCATCCGCGCGGTGAGCTGCTCGGTGAACGGAAGCCGTTCGGTGAAGCCAAGACCCGTCCACTGGTGAACCGCCTTGCCTCCCCATTGAATGAGCGTGCCGACGCCGCGTCCGGCGAGGAACTGTTTCAGTTCGTCGCGTTGTTCGGCTTCGATTTCGTAATTCTGATACACGTCGAAATGATCCGGATCGCTGTCCGGCGCCGGAGGCAAACGGAGTTGCTCCAGATCTCCGAGGTTCTGCTGGTAGATCGAAGCGACGTACCGCCGGCGCGCCACGGCGTTGTCGTAAGTTGTCAGACGATGCGCCAAGATCGCCGCCTGCAAGTTGTCGAGCCGGGAATTTAGACCCCAGGTCACGATCTCGCCGTCGCGGCCGCGCCCATGATCGTGCAACTCGAGCACACGCTCGTAGACGGCATCGTCGTTGGCAATCACCGCGCCGCCGTCGCCCAGACACGCCAGCACTTTGGCCGGGTAGAAGCTGATGGCGGCCGCGGCGCCGAATGTCCCAGCGCAACGGCCCTTGAAGCGGGAGCCCAGGGCCTGTGCGGCGTCTTCCACAATGAACAGACCGTGCCTCTGGGCCAAGGCGCAGAGTGCGTCCATGTCGCAGGTCCGGCCGTTGAGTTGAGTTGGGACAATGGCGCGCGTGCGGGGAGTGATGGCCGCTTCCACCGCTGCCGGGTCGATCAGGTGATCCGCGCCGCACTCAACGGGAACCGGCGTGCCGCCGGCGAAGTGGATGGCGGCCGCCGTAGCGACCATGGTGTGCGAGCAGAACACGGCCTCATCGCCCGGTTTGAGACCCGCCGCGCGAAGGCCGATGATCAATCCGTCGGTGGCGTTGCCGACACCCACGGCGTGCGCGGCGCTCAGGTATTGGGCCAAGCCTTGCTCGAACTGCTCGACATCGCGTTGCAGAATGAATGCGCCGCGGTGCCCCACGTCGGTGAAGATCTTAATTAACTGTTCTTCGTCGGCGCAGAAGACGTCCTTGTAGACGAAGAACGGAACAGAGCGGACGGCGGATGCTACAGTCGTCATGATTGCTTCCTCCCTTCGGCGCTGGCCACAGGCGGCGTTCCAGCGAATTTGTTCACCGCACGGTGAGCGAGTTGCAGCGCGGCCAGACAAACGCCCCAAAGGCTTCCGAATCCGTAGCCGAGGTGCAGGCACGCGAACAAGCCCGGCATCAG
>CAZDIZ010000134.1:0-17430 GCA_964505625.1 uncultured Solibacteraceae bacterium
TACCGGAAGGCGGCCACCTGGCAGGCCACCATGTACACGACGCGCGAAGCGATGCACAACGCGGCGGACCCGCTCGACGGCGTGGTGGTGGGTGTATGGCGGTCGAGCGGATTCTATCCCGGGGCCAAGCTGGACACGCCGCTGCCTCCGGAAACCGATCCGGCAAACGTCGCATGGGTGGAGCATCCGGAGTGGCGCGAACGGACTCGGCGCGAGATCAAAGCCTCCGGACGGGCGGTGGTTTATGACCGTGTGTCCATACACGCCGAAAGCGCCCGTACGGTCGCGCTGCAGTTGGGTCCGCACGGAGCGGTGGCAGTGTGGCTCAACGGTGCGGAATTGATGCGCGCCGAGAGGGTTGCCAAGAACCCTCTCGAACTGCCGCTGCGTAAGGGCGAGAACGATCTGCTCATCAAGATGTCCACTCCCGGACCGCACCCAATGGATCCGGACCCGCGCTACCAGTTCACTCTGGTGCGTCCGTTCGAGATCGAACGGCATCGCAACGCGGAAATGGAGCGCCTGTGGTCGCGGTTGTATGTGGACTTTACCGACGAGCGTTCGCGGCGTGAAATGCGGCGTGAACAGCGCGACGCGATCTGGTCGCAAGGCTGGCCCGCTGGCGACGTCGCCATGCTGTCGCTGCGGTACGCCGTGTCGGTGACTGGACCCGCTTCGGGTGAGATCCGCAAGATGGCGGCCGGCGCGCGCACGCAGGCGGATCTGGAAGCCGTGCGGGCGGTCTATAACCGGGCACGCAATCTCGACGAGATTCGCGAGATCATTCATCAGGTCCATCCCGAGCAGGTGCGTTTGGCGGTGAATGATCTGATCCAGACCTTCGGCACGCGCTATGCGAAGGGCAGTGAATACTTGCGCACACTGACGGCTCTCGAAAAGCCGTTCTTCGAAGCGCGTGCGGCGCAATCCGATGACGCGGCCATCGAACGTCTCGGCGATCAGGTGCGCCGGTACGCGGCGGTCAGCCGTGCAGCGCTGCTCGCCAACCCGATGCTCGATTTCGACAAAGTGCTGGTGGTGCGCCGGACGTACGGTAACTCCGCGCGTGCCATCATCGGCGGATCGCTGGGACTTCCCGGCGGAAATTCCTGGACCAACGACGACATACGCCACAGCGGCTGGGACAACCAGATTGCCGTGTTGAGCAACCTGCGCGGCGATCCCAAGCTTACGACGTTCTATCAACCGGACGGTTCGAAAATCGTCATCGACGTGGATCTGGATTTCGACGCTTCGCGCGTGATGTTCTCCTCGATCGGATCGAGCGACCGCTGGCGCTTGTTCGAAGTGAAGGCTGACGGCAGCGGCCTGCGCCAGATCACGCCGGACCTGCCGGACGTCGATCACTTCGATTCCTGCTATCTGCCCGATGGCCGCATCGCGTTCGCTTCGACGGCTGCGTACCAGGCCATGCCGTGCATCAACGGCGGCGCGCCGATGGCGCAGCTTTACACCTGCGATAGCTCCGGCAAGAACATTCGTCAGATCACTTTCGAGCAGGACAGCGATTGGACGCCGGCGGTGCATCACAACGGACGTCTGCTGTACCTGCGCTGGGAATACACGGATACGCCCCACTACTTCACGCGCCTGCTGTTCCACTCCAATCCGGACGGTAGCGGGCAGATGGAGTACTTCCATTCGAACTCATATTTTCCGAACTGTTACTTCTACGCGCGCGCCATTCCCGGACATCCCACCGAAGTGGTGGGCATCGCGACGGGACATCACGGCATTCCGCGCTCCGGCCGCATGATTCTGTTCGACCCGGCGCGCGGGCGCCAGGACGCTGACGGCGCTGTACAGGAGTTCCCCGGTTACGGCCGTAAGGTGGAAGCCAAGATCAAGGACCCGCTCATCGAAGGTGTCTGGCCGCAATTCATACAGCCGTATCCGCTGGCGGACTATTCGGATCCGCGCAACCCCATGGGCGGTGGAAAGTACTTCCTGGTTGCCATGAAGCGCGACGAGCATTCGCTGTGGGGCATTTACCTGGTCGATAAGTTCGACAACTTCACGTTGCTGAAGGAAGTGGAAGGCGCCGCGCTGCTGGAGCCCATTCCGTTCCAGGCTGTGCCGCGTCCGCCGGTGATTCCGGATCGCGCGGTTCCCGGCAAGAAAGAAGCCACAGTTTATCTCTCCGACATCTACAGCGGACCCGGGTTGAAAGGCATTCCGCGCGGCAAGGTGAAGAACCTGCGTTTGTTCTCCTATCACTTCAATTACAACCACACCGGTGGTCACGCGTCGGTCGGCGTTCAAAGCGGCTGGGACATCAAGCGCATTCTCGGCACCGTGCCGGTGGAAGCGGATGGCTCGGCATCGTTCAAGATTCCGGCCAACACCACGGTGACGCTGCAACCGCTGGATGAGAACGGGCGCGCGCTGCAACTGATGCGAAGTTGGTTCACGGGCGTGCCGGGCGAAGTAGTTTCCTGCGTGGGTTGCCATGAGCGTCAGAACACGGCGCCGCTCATGCGCGCCAACATCGCTTCGCGGCGACCGCCTTCCACCATCCAGCCGTGGTATGGCCCGCCGCGTCCGTTGGCCTTCCGTACCGAAGTGCAGCCGGTGCTGGATCGCTACTGCGTGTCCTGCCATAACAGCAGCGCGAAGCTGAGCTTCGAAAGCGATTCGCGGAGTAAGTTCTTCACCGACGACCGTGCGTACCTCTCGCTGCAAGCTTACATACATCGCTACGGCCCGGAGAACGACTATCATTTGCTGCGGCCGATGGAATACCACACATCCACGAGTCCGCTGTTCCAGTTACTCGACCGCGGCCATCACGGTGTGAAACTGGACGCGGAATCCTACGACCGCTTAGTCACCTGGGCGGACATGAATGCGCCGTGGCGCGGTAGTTGGGGCGAGAATGGCGTGCCGGGTCACGTGCCGCCGTTCCGTAACATGGACCAAGTGAAGCGCCGCATCGAGCTGGCGAAGTTGTACGCCAATGTCGATACCGATCCGGAGCGGGAGTTCGCCCAAGCTCTTGAGGAGTTGAACAAGCGCGGCCGTCCGGCTCCAATCAAACCCGCGCATGGCGACCCGCCGCGGCGCGAAGTTCCCTCCGTGGCCGCGTGGCCGTTCGACGCGGCCGAGGCGGAACGCATGCAACAGTCCGCCGGATTCCAGAAGGTGCGGTCGTTCGATCTCGGCAACGGAGCACGGTTGGATGTGGTGCTAATCCCCGCCGGATCTTTCGTCATGGGCGATCCGAAAGGCGCGCCCGACGCGCGCGCCGCGACAGCCGTTCGCATCGACAAGCCGTTCTACATGGGGCGGCTGGAAATCACCAACCGTCAGTATCAGGCGTTCGATGCGCAACACGACAGCCGCTACTTCGATCAATCGAGTAAGGACCACTACACGCCGGGTTATCCCGCCAACCTCCCCGATCAACCGGTGATACGAGTTAGTTGGGAGCAGGCGATGGCCTTCTGCCGCTGGTTGAGCGAAAAGACCGGCGAGCATTTCGCGCTTCCCACCGAAGCGCAGTGGGAATGGGCCGGCCGCGCCGGCACCGCCACCCCGTTCTGGTTCGGCTCGCTCGATACGGACTTCGGCAAGTTCGCCAATCTGGCCGACGTCAGCATGAAGGGGCTCCGCAGCGGCTACAGTGCCAACGGGATGAGCTACATCTTCGCGCACCTGCCTTACCTCGCGCAGGTGGATGACGGCAGCATGGTTACGTCGCTGGTGGGGCATTACAAAGCCAATCCTTGGGGACTATTCGATATCCACGGCAACGTGGCCGAGTGGACGCTGTCTCCGTTCAAGCCGTATCCGTACCAGGAGAACTCGGTGAGTCCGGGCTTGAAAGTGGCGCGCGGTGGATCGTGGCGCGATCGCCCGCGCCAGGCGACCTCCGCATACAGGTTGGGCTATGAGCAGTATCAGCCGGTGTGGGATGTCGGGTTCCGCGTGGTGATGGAAGCTCGCCGCTAACAGATGGGGACGATTCGAATGAACTTCAACAAACGGAAAGCGGCGATTCTTCTTGCGGCGATTGCGGCGGGTGTTGGTGTCATTGCGACGGCGCAGAAGGCCGCTCCGCCCGCGCCATTGTCGCCGACGGCGCTGGCTGTCTCGCACGATGCCAAGAGTCTGTTCGTGGCGTGCGCCACCGGTAAGCAAGTGCTCGAAGTGAATCTGCAATCCCGCAAGATCGCACGCGCGCTGGCGGTTCCCGGAACTCCATCGGGGCTCGCGCTCTCCGGCGATGGCGCGCGTCTCTATGTGACCTGCGCCGCGCCCGCATCGACGGTGGCTGTCGTGGACGTCGCCACCGGACGCGTCGCCCAGACCTTGCCCGCCGGGCACACCGCCAACAGCCCGTTATTGAGCAAGGACGGCAAGTTTCTGTACGTAGCCAATCGCTTCAACAACGATGTCAGTGTGATTGATCTTCAGAGCCGAAAGCAGATCCGCCGCATCCCGGCCGAGCGCGAACCAGTTTCCATCGCCGCGACGCGCGATGGCAAGTTGCTGCTGGTAGCCAATCACCTGCCGGTGGGACGCGCTGACGCCGATGTGGTCGCCGCGTCGGTGAGTGTGCTGGACCCGCATGCGGGAACGCTGGTGAAAACGCTGCGTTTGCCCAACGGCAGCGGGCAACTCGAGGAGATCAAAGTATCGCCCGACGGCCGGTTCGCCGTTGTCGCGCACGTGCTGGCGCGCCATCAGACGCCCACGTCGCAGATCGACCGCGGGTGGATGAACACGAACGCCATCTCGGTCATCGACATCGCCACGCTGTCGGTGGTGAACACGGTGCTGCTCGACGGGCCGATGCACGGCGCGGCCAGCCCGTGGGCGCTCGCCTGGAGCGCGGACGGCAGGCAACTCGTGGTGACGCACGCGGGCGCGCACGAGTTGAGCGTCATCGATTTTCCGGCATTACTGAAGAAACTGGACAACGTCGCCGACAAGACGGTAGTGCCCGACAGCCTGGATTTTGTAAGCGAAGTGCGCCGGACGATCCCTTTGCGGGGAATCGACCGCGGACCTCGCGCGGTTGCCGTTGCGGGATCGAGCATCTACACGGCGAACTACTTCTCGGATTCGCTGTCCGTGATCGGCATCGAGTCGCTCGATCGCCGCTCCGATTCCATCGCGCTCGGTCCGAAGAACGCCGGCGGCATCGTTCGCAAAGGCGAAGCGTACTTCCACGACGCGGACCTGTGTTTCCAGCGCTGGCAGAGCTGTTCGGGCTGCCATCCGGGCGACGGCCGCGCCGACGCGTTGAATTGGGACTTGCTCAACGACGGCATCGGAAACCCGAAAAACAGCCGGAGCCTGCTGCTCGCCCACCGCACGCCTCCCACCATGAGTTTGGGCATTCGCGACACGGCGGAAATCGCCGTGCGCAGTGGCATCCGCTACATCCTGTTCACGCAGCAACCGCCGGAAGTGGCGATGGCGCTCGACGCTTATTTGAAATCGCTGAAGCCGGTGCCGAGTCCGCACTTGGCGGACGGCAAGCTGTCTGCGGCTGCCTTGCGCGGGCGCGCCATTTTCAACGATCCTGAAGTGGGGTGCGGTTCCTGCCACCCAAGTGGTTTGTTCACGAACCTGAAGTCCTACGATGTGGGGACCACGACCACCGGGGAACTGATGGATACGCCTACCTTGGTGGAAGTGTGGCGCACGGCGCCGTATCTGCACGATGGTTCCGCGGCCGGCATGCGCGAAGTGCTCATTGACCGGAATGCGAAGGACCGGCACGGCAAGACCTCTCACCTGACGAAGAAACAGATCGACGACCTGGTGGAGTACGTACTTTCGCTGTAGGGCCGCTTTGGCGGAACTGAATTGGAGTGAACCATGATCGACAACGAGACGCTCAAGAACATCGCCGCGCTGCCTATCCAGAAGCGCGCGATTACGAACTTGGAGACGTTGAACGAAGCCTACGACTATGAACGTCCCAGCTCGTTTTCGCGCGGGATGCGCATCGACCTGAACGGGATTGCGATCCTGCTCATCTCCGGCACGGCCAGTATCAACGAGCGCGGAGAGAGCATCCACATTGGCGATTTTCGGGCGCAAACCCGGCGCACCTTCGAGAACATCACCAAGCTGCTCGAGTCGGAAGGCGCCACATGGAAGGACATTGTTCGTACCACGTGCTACCTGCGCGACATCGAACGCGACTACGCAGCATTCAACGAAGAGCGCACTGCCTTCTATGCCGAACAAGGGCTCGATCCGCTACCGGCGTCGACCGGAATCCAGGCCATTCTGTGCCGTCCGGAACTGCTGGTTGAAATCGAAGCCATCGCGATGTTCCGCACCAAATGAAGAAACTGGCCGCGCTGCTGCTACTGCTCGCCCTGTCGCTCGGCGCGAGCGAGTTCCCCGGTAAGGTCGATAATTGGAACGGGTTCGAGCGGTCGACATTTGCCTACGACGGGCGCACTTGTTACGTCGTCGCGCCCAAAGCCGTCGCGGCCGGCAAGCCGTGGGTATGGCGCGCGCGTTTCTTCGGCCACCGTCCGGAGGCCGACCTCGCGCTGCTTGCCAAGGGATTTCACATCGCCTTCATGGACGTGGCGGAAATGCTCGGCAACCCACAAGCCGTGGAGCACTGGAACCGCTTCTATAAACTGCTGACATCGGGACACGGTTTTTCGTCCAAGCCCGCCATGGAAGGTATGAGCCGCGGCGGCCTCTATGTGTACGCATGGGCGTCGGCGAATCCCGAAAAAGTAGCCTGCATCTACGCCGACGCGCCGGTCTGCGACATCAAGAGCTGGCCGGCCGCACTGCGCAAGGGCGCGCCTGATCCCAAAGGATGGCAAATGCTGGTGGCGGCTTTCGGTTTCAAGAACGAAGCGGAACTGCGGGACTACAAGAAGAACCCCATCGACATTCTGGAACCGCTGGCGAAGGCGAAGATTCCGCTACTGCACGTGTCGGGCGACGCCGACGACATTGTGCCGCTCGATGAAAACACGCGAGTCCTTGAACGGCGCTACAAGGAACTCGGCGGCGATATTACGGTGATCATCAAGCCGGGCGTTGGACACAAGCACGGACTGGACGATCCCACGCCCATCATCGATTTCATCCTGAAATACGCGTCGCACTGACGCCTACCCGATGTACTGAACTTCTTCCTCGAGTTCCAGGGCGAAGCGATCCCGAACGCGTGCTTTCAACTCCGCGATGAGCGCGACCAGCTCTGCGGCCGTGCCCGCGCCGTTGTTGTAGATGAGATTGGCGTGATAATCGGCCACGTGTATGTCGCCGCGCGAGCGGCCCTTGGCTCCAGCCTGCTCCAGAAAGAACGCCGCGGGCACCTTGCCTTCGCGCACCTTTGTCTGCGGCACCTGCGCCGCCACTTGCGGCGGCAGGTCGGCCAGCAACAGGTTCTTGAAGATGCTGCCGGCGCACTTCATCACCGGCGGAAATTTCTGGTTGCGCGTGTTCACGATGTCCGCGGCGGTTTGCGTCAGCGTGGCTTGGTCGCCTTCCGGGAGGTCGAACTCGGCCGCCAACACAATCCACCCGCGATTGTGCTTGAACACGCTCTCGCGATATGTGAATTGGCACTCCTCACGGCCGATGGTGCGCACTTCACCGCCATCGAAGAAACGCACGGCGCGGATGCGTTCGGCGATTGCGTGGCCGTACGCGCCGGCGTTTCCATAGACCGCGCCGCCCAGCGATCCAGGAATGCCGGCCAGCGTTTCCAGACCCGCTAAGCCTCGCGCGACGGTGAAGTTCACCACGGCGTCGAGTGTAGCGCCCGCCTGCGCGTGCAGCACACCGCCGTCCATCGCGATCTCGTCTGCGGTGTAGCGCAGCACGGCGCCGCGGAAGCCCGCGTCCGCCACGATCAGGTTCGTTCCGCCTCCGATCACCACATACGGTGCGCCGCTCGAGTTGAGTGCGCGCAGTGCTTCCACAAACGCACGTTCGCTAGAAGTCTCGACCAGCGTGTCCGCCGGTCCGCCAATGCCGAATCGCGTGTGATCCGCTAGAGGCGCACCGTGACGGACACGCAACCCATCGATTTCATCCAACATCCGTACAATTATAAGAGAGGACGCACTATGAAGAGCGATTTCCCAGGATTCCCCGAGGAAGGGTTCAAGTTCCTGAAGAGCCTGAAGCGCAACAACCGGCGGGAGTGGTTCCAACCCCGCAAGGAGATCTACCTGGAACAGGTGCACGCTCCCATGGTGCGTCTGGTGGACGCGTTGAACCGCCAGCTTGCCTCGCTGGCTCCCGCCTATATCAATCCGCCGGACAAGGCCATCTATCGCTTCTACCGCGACACGCGTTTCAGCAACGACAAGACGCCGTACAAGACGCACATCGCCGCCATCTTTCCGCGCCGCGGCATGCCCAAGCATCAGGGCGGCGGACTCTACCTCAGCGTCTCGCCTTGGGAATTGGAGGTCGCCGGCGGAGTGTATATGCCGGGACCGGACCAGCTCAATCTGATCCGCTACTATCTGGCCGGACACGCCGAGGAGTTCCGCAAGATCGCAAGCAACCGCACGCTGTTACGTCAAGTGGGTCCGGTGATCGGCGAGCAACTCGCGCGCGTGCCCAAGGGCTTCGAGAAAGATCATCCGGCGGCCGATCTGGTGCGGTACAAACAGATCTACGTCGATGCTTCGCTCGATCCGGCACTGGCGCTCACGCCAAAGCTGCTGCCGGAACTGGTGGCGAAGTTCAAGGCTATGCTGCCGCTGGTCGAATTCTTGAACCGTCCATTGGTGGAAGCGCAAGGTGCGCCGCGTCACTCCGATTTCTTCTTTTAAGTTCGGTCCGCGGTCGCCTCGGTGAAGACATTCCACGCGCCGCAGCCTTCGCAGCGGTAGGAGAGCTGCAACAGATGCCTCTTGAGTCCGTGCTGCCGCAGTTCGGCCGCCGGTTGCGCGCTTCCACAGCGCACGCAGACGTTCTCGATTGGCGTCGTGTCGATGGGCATTTCCACACGCCCGAAATACATCGCCCAGCCGTATACGCTCAGCCGCGTGCCGAAGGCGTGGTCGATGGAACGCAGCGCTCCGCCCAGCGGCGCCAGCAGGAACTCCGGTAAACCGGAGAAGCGCATTTGCCGCAGCCGCACCGCTTCGCGCGTATTGTGCGGGTTCAGGAAGGTCAGCGACGTGTGCAGCGTGCGGGTGGCAATGTGCGGCAGACCGAAATACCACGCGAGCATCTGTTCAAGCTTCGCCGCCGAATCGAACAGGTTCACGTGGCCGCCGCGGTCGCGGTAGACCTTGCGATACACACGGTCGGCAAAGGTGGTCGCGTCCGGCACCGCCACAAATACCGCGCCATCTCGACGCACCACGCGGCCGATTTCCTGTAGCGCGTGTTTCAGGTCGCGGATGTGCTCCAGGCTGTGGTTCAGAATGACAGCGTCGAAGCTGCGCGCGGCGAACGGAAGCCGCGCCGCGTCGGCCTGCACAAATGCGGCGGGAGCGCGGACGGGCTTTCCAACATCGAGCCGCACCGCGCGTACTGGATACACTCCGTCGGGAAAGGAGCCTTCGCGTGAACCAAGATCAAGAACTCGGGCGCCCTCGCGGAGGGTCTCCAGAATTTCGTACACCTCTTGCTTGTAGTTCAAAAGCGGGTGGGAACGCAAGCTGACTCAGTGGGCGGCCGCGCTCGGCGCTTGGAAGGTCGCTCGATTTGGGAAAGGATGAACCCGAGCGGCGCCCGCCCACGCAATGTTCTATTCAAGACGACGCGCGTTGGGCAGTAATCGTTCCAGAAACCTACGAGTCCGCGGAGCGTTTTCCGTATTCACGTGAGTGCGCGGCACAAGAACATCCCGGGCCCCGCGATTACCCGCCGCTACGAATATGGACGTAATCAAACCGGACGGGGATGTCGCGTGTTCTTGTAGTGCATTAGAAACAGGCGAGTTAGTGCGACGCTAGCGCCGCTGACGGTGGCGAATAGTGGGCAAGAGCGAACTCGCCCGCAGCCTCGATCACCGGTATCACCAGATGGGTGGGGCTTCCACAAAACCGCGACAGGCGTTATGATGAGGGTCTGGGAAGTCCCGTAGTCTCTCTCGGGGTTGAAAACCGACTGGCTGCCTGTCCTCGCGGCTGGTGTTTCGAACAACAAGCGCAATATCGAGGCTGGCCGTCGGAATTCGGTCCGGACGGGACCAGGAAAGTTGGTGAATCGTGTCTTCATCTACCAACGAACCACAAGGCAACGCAGAAGCCGGCATTGTCGAGCAAGAGAAGACGTCGGTCACGATTCTGGTTGTCGAAGACAACTGGGTTGCTTGCGAGATTGTCAAGGCAACGCTTGAAAGCCGTGGGTATTCGGTCTTGTTGGCGTCCAATGGGAAGACGGCGTTGGACTACATGTCAACGCGGACCTGCGACTTGATTCTGCTTGACCTGATGCTGCCCGACGTCGAGGGCGCCACGCTGCTGGAAAGGCTTCGCCGGTTGCCGGGAGGCGAAGACGTGCCCATCCTGGCATTTTCGGCGTTCGTCAGCCGCCTGGAGGACTTGCGCAAGATGGGCGCGCGGTTCAACGCCTACATTGCTAAACCCGTCGAGCCGCAGGCATTGATCCAGATCGTCGAAGATCATCTACGGCACCCGAGTCCGACTCCGAGCCCAGCGCTTTACGTGTTGTGAAGCCGTACGGCGCCTCCAGTGCGCCTTCCACTGTATGCCGACATCCGAGACGCACACAAGCGAGGCCTTCGCCGCTCTGGTTGATGCGATGAACGAAGGCGCGCTGATCCTGTCGCCGGACGGGACCATCCTGCACTGCAACCCCTGCATCGCTTCCACCGTCGGGGTCCGCGCGATGGAACTCCCGGGAATACGCATTCAGGACCTGGTGACGCCGGACTGCCGCGGCAAAATGTTGGGACTACTCGAGCAAGCCATACAGCGGCGATGCGGCGGCGAGGTCGTCCTGGCCGGAGCGCACGGCACCTCGATCCCGTGCCAGATCGCCCTTGGCACGGCGCGCTACAACAATACGGATGCGGTTTGCGCCGTGATCACCGATTTGCGCGGCGCGGACGCGGCGCGGGAGAGCCTGCTGAGCCTGGCGGCCATCGTGGAAGCCTCGATGGACGCAATCGTCAGCGAAACGCCGGACGGCACCGTGTTGAGTTGGAACCGTGGCGCCGAGCTGCTCTACGGTTACGCGAGCGACGAGATGATCGGCGCCTCCATCAGCCGGATCGTTCCGCCCGGCAAGTTGGACGAACTCGGATGGCTGTTCGGGCGCGTTCAGCGCGGGGAATCGACATTGAGTTTCGAGACCGTGCGTCAACGCAAGGACGGCAGCCTGATCGATATCTCCCTCGCTGTGTCGCCATTGCGCGATTACTTCGGCCGCGTCACCGGCGCGTGTACGATAGCCCGGGACATCACGGTCAGTAAGCGTGCGCGCGACCGGCTTCAGAGCGTGCTCGAATCCGCGCCGGATTCGATGGTGGTTTTTCATGAGAGTGGCGAAATTGTGTTCGTCAATACCGCCACGGAAAGAACCTTCGGGTTCAGGCGGCACGAATTGATTGGGCGCAACGTCGACACACTGTTAGCCGAGCGCGTGCGTTCCCGGCGCCAGTCTCTCACCGGCGGGGTCGCGTGGCCGTCGCGGCACTTGTCCATGCGCGAGAAACGGCGCCTCACCTTGCATAGATCGAACGGAGCGGAGTTCCCGGCTGAGGTCTCGCTCGGTCTGGTCGAAGGCGGTCAGGCCAAGTTGATCTGCGGTTTGATCCGCGACATTACCGAACGGCGTCTGCTTCAGGAGACGCTTCGCGAGAAGAACCTGCAACTCGAAGATGCCATCCAGGCCAAGGACCGTTTCCTCGCGGCCATGTCGCATGAACTGCGCACGCCTCTCAACGGGATTCTCGGTCTGACCGGGCTCCTGCTCATGAAGTTGTCGGGGCCGCTGACCGCCGAGCAGGAACGTCAGCTCGAAATCCTGCGGCTGAGCGCCAAACACCTGCTGTCCATCATCAATGACTTGCTGGATCTGGCCAAGCTGACCAGCAGCAAGGCGGACTTGCTGCTGGAACCGGTCCACTGCGATGGCGTGCTTGAGGAGGTTTGCGCGGCGCTGCAGCCGTTGGCCGCCGAAAAGTGCCTGGCGCTCACAGTGCAGTATGCGGGTCCGTCCGTCATGTTGCGGACTAACCGGCGCTATCTGCGCCAGATCCTGTTCAATCTGGCGAGTAATGCCGTGAAGTACACCGAGGCCGGATCGGTGTCGCTGTCGCTTCGTCGCGCCAGCCAGGACGGCGAAGCGGTCGTGCAATTTGTAGTCGAGGACACCGGAATTGGGATTTCGCCGGAGGACAAGCCCCGGCTGTTTCAGGAGTTCGCCCGCTTGAACACGGACCGGAGCGCTCCGAACGACAGCACCGGCCTCGGTCTGCATCTAAGCCAGAAGATGGCGGAGTTGCTAGATGGCGAGATCACGGTGGAAAGCGAGCCGGGCAAGGGCAGCGCGTTCACTTTGACCTTGCGGGCGCCGTCCGTTTAGCGTGCGCGGCTGGACCACCATGAACGCTGTCTTCGCGGCCTGAGCCGTCGACCAGATCCAGCAGCGCTCCGACCAGGTCCTCGAGTATGGCCGCCTGCGATTGCAGTCCTTCGGCGGCCTCCGCCGTGGTTTGGCATCCGGCGACATTGTCGCGCGTAATCATGTCCATGCGCTCATGCGCGCGCTCAATCTCGGTGACGCGTTCCCTATGCTCCGAGGTGGCCGTGGCGATCTGGGTCGCGCGGCCGGTCAATGCGTGAACGCGGGTAGCCAGGCTCTGGAAGCACTCAACCAGATTCGCGGCGATGTGCGCGCCTTCGCCGCTGCGCTTGATGGATTCCTCGATCTCTCCGGCGGATTTCTGCGCCGCGGCCGATACGCGCTGCGCCAGGTTGCGTACCTCGTCGGCCACCACCGAGAATCCGGCTCCGGCGTCGCCGGCCCGGGCTGCCTCCACCGCCGCGTTGAGCGCGAGCAGATTGGTTTGGAACGCGATCTGCTCGATGGTCTTCGAGATGGTCGCCACCTGCCGGTTCGAACTGGCGATCTGGTCCATGGACGAAGCGACCAGTTCGATTTGCTTTTTGGCCATCTCGACGGTGTCGCGTAGTTCTCCCATCAGATTGTCGGCGGTGGCGGCTTCGTTCCAGGACGCCGCGGCTGCGTCCGACAGTTCCTTCACTACCTGGCGCGTGCCGCGCACATGATTGGCCTGTTCATCAGCGCCGTTGGAAATCATCTGGCTGGTGCCAAACACGTTTCCGGCCGCGGTCAGGATCTGGCCCGAGGATTTGGACAGCGCCCCGGCAATTCTCTTCAGCGGGCGGCTTACCGTGCGGAGCAACAAGGCGTGCGAGGCTGCCCCGACAATACAGATCAGCAGAACGAGACCGATGGACCGGCGGACCGAAGCGGCCAACTCCGCCTGCAAGTCATCCACATATACGCCCGAGCCAATCACCCAGTTCCACCGTGTGTACGGCTTCACGTACGAGATTTTGTCCACAGGTTGGCTGAACCCCGGCTTGGGCCATTGATAGCGCACGATGCCGCCGCCGGACTTACGGCAGGTATCCGCAAACAGAGAGAAGATGCGCACGCCGGTGGGATCTCGATAATCACTGAGATCAGTGTTGTCCAGTGAGGGATCTGTGGGATGCATCACCATGCGGGGATGCATGTCGTTGATCCAGAAGTAACCGTTCGTTCCGAAGCGCATCCCGCGCAATGTGGCGATGGCGGCGGCCTGGGCCGCTTCCCGCGTCATCGTGCCCGTGGCTTCCCGCGTCCCGTAGTAGGACACCACGTTCACGGCCGACTCGACCAGATGACGTGTGCTCTCCTGTTTGGCCGCATAGGCGTGATTCCTCATCTGCAAGTGCAGCAGTAGAACCACGCCTCCAAAGGCGATCGATCCGATCAGCCCTGGAATCAATACTTTGGCCGAGATTCCCAGTGTCCTGTTCATACGCACGTGGCGCGAGGCCACACCTGTCGAGCTTATCGGCTTGGTGGGTCGCGCTTTGAGGAGGAAACGGGCGTTTCCCTATTTCGCGAACCGGACGATGATCGACACGGGCTGACTGGTTTTCGGCAATCTCACACGCCCTTTGCTCGCGTCGAAGTCCTTCCATGCGCGCCCATCGATCGCGACCGAGGCGATGCGGCCGGATTCGGCGCGGACGGTGAGCCACGCGTCGCGGTACGGATTGCGTTGGGGCAACTCGATCTTGCCGCGCACCAAGCCCTGCTCCCCGCGCAACGTGTAGCTCACGGGGCCGAATTCGGTGGGGGCGTCCGTTACCGTTATTTGCTTGCCCGGCGCGAGCCAACGCGCGGGTGCGGCGATGGCCAGCCACAGATCGCCGTTGTATTCGGTGAGCAGCATGTCGCGCAGGCGATGCACGAACTTGGCCTCGTCCGGAATCTTGTAGAACGGACCGCTGGGACCGCGCCACTGCCGGTACTCCTCGGTGAAGACGTTCACGGCCGGGTAGTAGCAGGAAACGAAGTTGTTGTAGAGGCTGCGAATGGCGGCTTGCGCTTCGCCACGGCGCAGATAGGCGCGAATCGGATTCTGCAGGTTCGCTTGAAAAACCATGCCGCCGCGGCTGAACCAGTACTGTTCGTCCACCCAACCATGCACGTGCAAACCGAGCGGCTCGGAGGTGGTGGCATTATCTTCCCAATCGTCGACAATCCAGCTTGCCGCCGCCTCGTTGGCGTCGATGACGCCAGTGTCGACCAGAATCAGCGGCCCGTAGAGCAGTTCCCGCGTGGCCGACAGCCGGTAGGTAGGCAGCGCCTTCTTCTCATAGCGCGAGTAGTAGCCCGTGCGAAGCGGTCCGAACAAACGGATGCGTTGGTGCACTCGCGTGGGCACGTACGGCACCCAGGTGTTGTCGCGCAGCTTGACGACGGGCGCCGCGGCGGCTGCCCGATCCACCGCCCGGCGCAGGTCGGCGCGGTAGGCATCGGCTTCCTTGGCGTAGCGCGCGGCGTCTGTATCGCCCACGTCGGCGAGCGCGCGCCCCAGTTCGTGCATGCCCAGCCAGGCGTAGGCGTTCACCGAAAACCAATGTCCCCAGTCGCTGTTGTCTTCGAGATTTCCGGCCGGCAGCAGCCCGTACTCCGGACACGGTCTTCCATCCACAAGAACCTGAGTGAGGCGGCGCTGTGCGACCACCCAGTCGGCGGCGCGCTTCATGCTGGGCGCGACGCGCGAGAGCCACTGGCGGTCGCGCGTGACGAAATAATGCTCGGCCAGTGTCCATAGAACGGTGCCGTGGTTCAGGCTGTAGCTGCCGTGCGTGTAGTCGTAATCGGCATTCACGCGCGCGCCGTGATATACGCTGCTTTGCTCGGTATAACTACCCGGAAAAGGTTTGGAACCCTGCAGATCGACCAGCGTTTGAAGATACTTGCCGGACAACTCCTGATAGCCGGTAAGGTCGAGCAACTGCGACTGAAACGCCGCTTCGTTGGCGAATACCTTGTAGTTGTAACTGGCTGCCGGCACCATGTAGAGGCCGCTTGCCGGGTCCTTGGTCGCGGACAAACGTATGCGGGCGATGAGTCCTCGGGCGAAGGTATTGAAGCGTTCCTCGGGAACATGGAAGGGAATGCCCTTGGCTGTCGCTTGGCGCCAGAACGCAAGCACGCGCGCGCGCTCGGCGGCGTAGTCGAGCGATTCCAGGCGCGCTCGTTCGGCTTCGCTAAGCTCGGGCACGAAAGGAATCGCCAGGTAGACGGCCGATTCGGCGTTAGCGCCCAAGGTGGTGTTGGAGTGCCAGGCGGAGCCTTCGATGTTGGCGGTCGTATTCGCAAACCCGCCGGCGCGCGCGCGGACGCTGGCACCGGAGACAAGCAGACGGCCGCTTGATGCGAGCGCGGAATCGGCCGACGTACGCAGCCAGACATGCGCCACGGCGGGCGCAGCCGATGTGTTACGCGCGCGCAGCCGCACCATCAGCACGGCGGGTGTCTGCTCGTTGCGCGAAGGATCTTCGCTCGTAATCGGTCCATTGAGCAGTGTGGCGAAGGCCTCTTCCTCGTATTCGACGGTGCCTTCTTTCCACCGCGCGGTGGCGATGGGTAGGTGGTCTTCAAGAAGCGAAAGCGTGGACTCCTGGTTGCGCGGCGCGAAGTCCGGCGTAGCGCGCGTGCCGATTGACCAGCGGATCTCATCGCCCGGCCAGGTGAGTCGCGCCAGTTCGCGTCCCATGGCCTTGGTGCCACGCTTGCGGATGATGATGTTGCCGCCCCATTCAATGGCGAATTTCTGCCAACTGGCGTCGGCGGCCAGCGGGGCGTAGAGACGGTCGCCCTGGCGCTTGACCGGATCGAGCGCGGGGATTTCCGCGGTGGCGCGCTCGTAGGTTTGCTCCGGTTCGCGCGTGAGGCGCTGGCGAATCTTCGCGCCTTGCTTCACGACGCTCTTGGAGAACGGCCGCGCGTCGGATGCGAGCGTGATGTAGGCCTGGTAGTCGGGGACGTACACAGGCCCTTTCTCCACATCTTCAGGAGCGAACGAGAACGCCTGCGCGCCGCGGCGCACTTCGACGACAGTCACATCGTTCGAGCCCGCCGGAGCCGGTTGCGCGGCGTCCACAGTGAGCAGCGTACCGCGCGCGGTGGGCTTCGTCGCACGGATCGCGCCGTTGTAAGCGCTGAACGTGGGCTTCTCCGCGCGTTTGTCGAGGAACTCGACGCGCAGGTCGAGACGTTTCACTTGCGATTGGCCGAATACCTGGACCGTGCCGATCTGCGGTTCGGAGCCGGCCGGGAACACCAACCGGAACCGCAATGCGCGCCGGTAACGCACACCCGGCAGATTTACCGCCAGACGATTCTCGGCTGCTTCGAGCGGTGCGAACGTGAACCGGCACCGCGCTCCGTCGCAAGCAACCGCGGTTCTCGCGGCGATCCACTCGCCTTGCCACGGCTCATCCACCGGATCCTCGATGGATGGCATCTTGGGCGGAGTGTAAGGCCAGTTCTTGAACCAGTACTCGACGGCGGCCTTGCTCGCGTCGTACGGCTGGCCGAACGTGACGGCGATCTCAAAGATGTCGCGTTCCTCGGTCCATTGCAGACCCAGGATGCCGCGGCCGTCCGCGGCACGCACCAATCCCTTCGGATGGTGGTAGTCGAACATCGTCTGAAGTGTGTGCTTGTCAGCCGAGCAACAAGGACGAGCGAAGGGTGCCAAGTCGAGAAGTTCGGCTGAGAACGAGACGGACGCCAGGATCAGCGAGAACACGAAGCGCGCGAAGGTCATCAGCCAGTCAACATAGCACGAGGCTATCTATCTTTGGTGGTGATGAGCGCTTTCGGGTACAGCATCATGCCGCTTTCCGATTCGCGGAACACGCGCATCAGGAATTCGTTATTGGG
>CAZDIZ010000135.1:0-3032 GCA_964505625.1 uncultured Solibacteraceae bacterium
TCGCGGAACGCTTCGTAGGTTTCACCATTCGGCGGCGTGACTCCGTACCAATCCGCCAGTTTGCGGCGTGCCAGGTCCGGATCGCGCGCTTCGATGTCTGACCAGAGTTTGCCATCCCAAGCGCCGTAGGAAATCTCCGCCAGTTCTTCGATCACTTCGAAGGGGCGCAGCAATGGGATGCGCGCGGCGGTCTCCAGCGCACGCCGCAGCGGGCTTGAGTAGATCACTTCGCCGCGCAAGTCGCGCAACCCGTGACTGGCCTGAATGCGGCCTCCGGCGCTCAACGGGGGATTGGTGCGGCCGAGCAGCACGTCGGCCTTTTCAGGTTCCGCGTGCCGCACCAGATAGATTTTGCGTGTCGATTCTTCCGCCAACTTAGAGCCACAAGCTCCTTCGCCGCGACCGGAGCAGCCAGATGAAGAACGGACCGCCGGCCAAGGCCGTAATCACGCCGACCGGGACTTCAGTCGGAGCAAGGACCGTTCGGGCTACCGTATCGCATACCGCCAGGAACGCGGCCCCCACCAGAAACGAGCATGGCACAAGCAAGCGGTGGTCCGCACCAAATCGCAGGCGCAGAGCGTGAGGCACAATCAATCCTACGAAGGCGATCGGGCCGGTCAACGCGGTCACCGTACCAGTGATGAACGATCCGGCCAGATAGCCTATCAGAATCAGACGCGAAGTGGAAACGCCTCGCGCGGCGGCCCAATCTTCGCCCACGGCAAGCAGGTTCCAGTCGCGCGATTTGGCGAAGACCAGAATCACCATGGGCAGCACCGACAACGCCACCCAGCCGAGCGTCGAATATTCGACCGCGTCAATGCCTCCCATCATCCAACGCGCGATGGCGAAGGTCTGACCGACGTTGGCCATGTAACTCAGGAACAGGATCAATGCGAGACAGATGCTGTTGATGGTGACGCCGGCCAGCAGCAGCGTGAAGCTCGACATGCGCTTGCCTTCGGTGGCTACGCCCATCACCAAGAACAGCGTCAGCCCGGCGCCGGCGAACGAGGCGACCCACACGCCGGGCAGGTGCAGAATCTGCTGCCAGCCCAGGCAGATGGCCGCCACCGCGCCGAGCGACGCTCCGCTCGATACGCCCAACGTGTACGGTGTGGCCAGCGCGTCGCGCAGAAGTGCCTGGAAGAGCACGCCCGCGCACGCCAGCGTGCCACCGGCGAGCATCGCCAGCAACACTCGCGGCAGGCGCGCGTAGAAGAGAATGTCGTGGTCCGGAGAGATGCCCGCGAAAGCGCGCGCATAGCTGATCTTCGACGAACCGATCAACGGCATCAGCAAGCTCGCGGCCAGTGCGATCACCAGCGCCACCAGCAGCGCGGACCAGAACCGTTTTCGGGGTGCGGCGCTAATGACCATATACGATCCACGGCCTGCCATCGGCCGCCTCTCGAATTTGGCTTTGGACGCCGAATACCTTTTCGATGACGTCGCTCCGCAGCGTTTCGGCGGGCGTGCCGTCAGCGGCTAAGCGCCCCGACTTGAGCATCACCACACGATCCGAGTACGTGGCCGCCAAATTTAGATCGTGTGTCACCGCCACCACCAGCAAGCCTTGTTCACGCAACGAGCGCAGCAGGCGGTAAATGGAGATCTGGTGTTTCAAATCCAGGAACGTCGTCGGCTCATCCAGCAGCAACGTGCGCGGCGATTGCGCCAGCGCAGACGCCAGGACTACAAGCTGCCGTTCGCCGCCCGAAAGCGAACGGAAATCGCGCTTGCGAAACGCAGTGGTGTCGGTGATCTCCATGGCGCGGTCGACGGCCTCGCGGTCTTCCACCGATTCGAACAGCCCGTCGCAGAACGGCGTGCGGCCCATCATGACCACCTGCTCGGCGGAAAAAGGAAATTCCAGGCGCAGACTCTGCGGAACCACCGAGACCTGGCGCGCAAAACCGCGCCGGTGAAACGCGTTCACCTCTACACCGTTGTAGGCGCAGCGGCCCGTATAGCCGTGGCGCAAGCCGCTCATCACACCAAGCAGCGTGGACTTGCCCGCACCGTTGGGGCCGACGATGGCGGCCATCTGTTGGGCGGGGAATTCCAGATTCACGCCGGAGAGCACTTCCACGCCGTCGTAGCGCATGCCCACATCTAGCAGACTGTAGAGCGGCGTCAAAGGCCGGCCTCCGGATGCAGCATGCGGGCGAAGGCGCGCGCTGTTTCGACGATGCGCGGACCGGGTACTACGTAGATGTCGGAAGCCACGGCGTAGACGCGGTGGTCACGCACGGCCTTGACCATGGGGTAGCGATTCCACAGCGTCACCACCGCGCGCCTGCGCGTTTCGGTGATGCCGTCGGTGTCGGTCATATCGCCCATGTCGATGATCACTTCCGGGTTGCGTCCCAGGATTTCTTCGGTGGGAACCTTGGGATAAGCCGCGCGCGCATCGGCGAGCATGTTCGCGCCGCCGGCGATCGAGAGCAGATCGTTCAAATACGACGCGCCGCCCACGCCCACGATTCCTTCAATCGCGTTCGTGGTACGTCCCACCACGAACAACACTGTTCTGCGTGGAAAGGGTGAGGTGCGGCGCCGTATGTTTTCGAGTTCGGCCTGCATTTGTCCGCGCAGAGTGCGTCCACGGTCCGGAACACTCGCCGCCGCGGCGATCTGTTCGATCGAACGGTAGATGTTGGCCACCGTGTCGTGATCGATTTCCAAGACGTTTTGCCCCAGACCCTTCAGTCGCGGATAGAGCTGGATGGGATTCTTCTGGATGATGACCAGGTCGGGGCGCAGCGCGACGATAGCTTCGAGATCGGGCCGTATGAACGGCCCGATCTTCGGTTTGTTGCGAACTTCCGGCGGATAGTGGCAGTAGTTAGTAACCCCCACGACGCGATCGCCGAGGCCGAGCGCGTACAGAATCTCGGTGATGTTCGGCGCCGTGGAGACGATCCTGCGAGGCGCGGCGCACACCGCGAGCGCCCGCGCCGCCATGAGGATCGCCGTCCGTCTTACCATTCCAATCTCAGGCCTCCCTTCAGAGTGCGCGAAAGGCA
>CAZDIZ010000135.1:3132-17420 GCA_964505625.1 uncultured Solibacteraceae bacterium
GATGCGCGTCCACATCCGCGTGTACGCGGCGTTGACAGTCACATACTTCATGGGACGCGCCTGCGCGGAGAACTCGAGTCCGCGAGCTTTACTTGCTTCGACGTTTTCCCACGAGCCCCACACCGGGGCGGGAAGCGAGATGAAGGCGATCAAGTCGGTGAACGAATTGTGGAAGACGGCGGCTTCGGTGCGCAGGCGGCGGCCGAACCACTCCTGTACGATGCCGGCTTCGTAGGTGGACGTTCTTTCAGGACGTAGCTTGGGGTTGCCGGTGTACCAGGCCTCGCGCGCGAAGTTCTGCAACAGGCTAGGCTCGGTGATGCCGCGGCCGGCGCTGACACGGAAGTAAGTGGAAGACATCGGGCCGTGTTCGCCTGCCAGCAGCACGCTTACGGTGCCGCGCGGCGCCCACTTGTTTCCAAATGCGCTGGAATGCTCCGAACGCAGGCCGCCGGAAACGAAGACGCGCCGGCCCAGGCGCTGCTGCTTGAGCACGAATACGCCGTGGTTGTCGCGCGAGACGTCGTAGCTCGACATCTTGCCCTCCTGGCGTTCGAACTCGTACCCAAAAATGAGCGCGCCGCCGGTATGTGTGACCGTGCCCTGGTATTCCGCGGTATTGCGCGACGTGTCGCTCACGTAAGGGTCCATCGGCCACATGTAGGCGGTATAAGTTACAATGCGCATGCCCGGCGCGAGGCTTGACGCGGCGGGCAAGTTGGCGGGGTTCAGTAATCCGACCATGTATGTGCGCTTTTGCGGGCCAGTCACATCACGCACCAGCGCGGCCAGGCTGTAAGGTCCTCCCAAGCCGTTGTCGGTGAAGACGTCGTGCAGCTTGTGGTAATTGAAGCTGGCACGCTGGACGTAATGGCTGCCGCGTGCGTCGTCCAACCGCAACGAGAACGCGTAGTCGCGGCTGAATTGATTGGCGTCGTAATTGAAGATGCCGTAGCCGACTTCGCCCGGTGTGCCCAGGCCGGCATCGAAACTCTGGAAAATTCCGCGCAGCGATGTGGATGGTGTTAGGCGGTAGCCGAGATTAGCTGTGCCGGAAGTGTTGCGGTGGAAGTCGTTGTGAAACTCGCCGACGGTGTGGTCCTGTTCGGCGGTCAAAGCGTAATCGAACCGTCCGCCTGCACCGCCGGACAGACCGGCCAGCCAACGGTCGGTTTGGAAGGTGCCGCGTTCGTAGGTGAGGAAGCCGTGTGGCACCTTGCTCTCGGCGTCGCCGCGGCGCGTGAACAATTGGACGACGGCGGCCGACGCTTCCGCTCCGAACAACACGCTTTCTGGCGAGCGCACCACTTCAATGCGATCCAGCGCGCTCGATGCGAGATTGGCGAAATTGATGTCGCCGCCGGGATCGTTCATCGGCACGCCGTCCAGCAGCACCAAAGTGGCGGTACGCTGCGCTCCGCGAGCGTACACGGACGTCAGGCTGCCGTCGCGCCCGTTTCGCGACACCGTCAGCCCGGGCACTTCGCGCAGGATGTCCGGCACCGCCGGGAACTCGCGCTCGGCCAAGTCGGAACGCGTGATGATCGATGCCGAGACACCGGTTTCTTCGACCGTGGTTTCCGAGCGCGTGGCCGACACAACAATACGTTGGCTCAGCCCGCGCACAGGCAGCGTGATGCGAGCTTCACTGGACGCGCTGATGCCGGTCTTGACGCTTTCAAAACCGGCGGCGGAAACCGTGGCATCGCACGCCGTGACGCCGGCAATGCTGAAGCGGCCGTCGGCGCCTGTTGAAGCGTGCTGCGCCGCGCACTCGACGCGGGCGCCCGCGATGGTCTTGCCGGAGGAATCCAGCACGGTGCCGCGAATGCTGTCGGCTCCAGTCGAGACACTTACAGTAAGTAGCGATAAAACGCTGATGGATGTGAGTTGATAGACAATACGCATGAGACGCTCTCCCTCGGAACGTGGCTCACTAGGTGGGGATCGAGGACCGGTCTCCTGACTTGCGGCTAGGCTTGATGTTGCTTTTTTGCGCGGCCTTCCCACTTGCGCAGTGGCCGCGCGGCCTTACACCATGCCGCTTACAGTTGCGGGGCAGTGGCGGATTTGCACCGCCTTCCCATGAGTCTCTCACCCGCTGGTGATCGTTCTAATAAGATCTGACTACCGCAGTAGCCTCTGACAGTATAGCGGAACAAGCATGGGGATGCACTTCACTTTTGCCGCGAAATGAGTCCGTGAAACGGAGTACACTGACGATCAGGGCAAGCTGGATGAAGATCTTTCTGGGAATCCAACCTATTCTTGATCGCCGTGGCCGTACGTTCGCTTACGAACTCCTGTTTCGATCCGGGGACTCCAACCAGTTCGACGGAACCGACGCTGTCTCGGCCACTCGCGCCGTGCTTTCGCACACCTTCCTATCCATTGGGGCCGAGAAGATTCTCGGTTCGCACAAGGGTTTCATCAACTTCTCGCGAGAGAGCCTGCTGGACGGCAGCATCACTGCTCTGCCGCACAATCGCGTGGTGATCGAGGTGCTCGAAACGGTCGCTGTGGATCACGAGGTTGTGGAAGCCTGCCGCGGGCTGCAGAAGGCGGGCTACATGATCGCGCTGGACGATTTCGTGATGCAGCCCGAGTTCGAGCCGCTGCTGGAACTCGCGGATTTCATCAAGGTCGATTTTCGCGCCACCTCGCGCGAAGAGTGCCGGCGTCTGGCGCAGTTGACCAACGCGGGCCGCGCGCGAATGCTGGCCGAGAAGGTGGAGACCATGGAGGAAGTGACCGAAGCCATGGCCATGGGCTATGAGTACTTTCAAGGCTACTTCTTCGAGCGCCCACGCGTGGTCTCCGCGTCTGAAGTTCCCAGTTACAAACTGAACTCGCTGCGGATTCTCAAGGAACTGCGCAAGCAGGATCTGGACTACGAACGGCTGGAGTGGCTGACGCGAATGGACGTGTCGCTGGCGCGCAAACTGCTGCGATACGTCAACTCGGCCGTGTTCGGCTGCACGGTTGAAGTACGGTCCATCCGGCATGCGCTGGTGTTGTTGGGTGAATCGGAAACCAGAAAGTTGCTATCGCTGGCGCTGATTCCGGGCCTGGTCAGCGACAAACCCGTGGAGTTGGTGCGAACCGCACTGGCGCGCGGCCGGGTTTGCGAACTGGTTGCCAATAGCGCGCTACGCGACCGAGCCTCGGATTGCTTCCTCATGGGGCTATTCTCGTTGCTCGACGCCATGATCGGTCGCCCGCTCGACGGGTTGGTCGCCGATCTTGGTCTGCCCGGCGATGTCCGCGCGGCGCTCACCAGCGGCGGAGCACCCGGTGACCCCATCAAGACGATCTACGATCTTTGCCTGGCGTGCGAGGGCGCGAACACGGCGGCCATCGAGCCGTTGAGTGGAGCGCTGGGGATTGCCGGCGAGGAAATGGCGTCGCTCTACGTGAACGCCTTGATGTGGGCCGACGACGCATGCGAAATGGCAGTGCACTAGCAACCTGCTAGCATAGTCGTTTCAGACCATGTCTTCCTTTAAACGCATCGCAGTCCTGACCAGCGGCGGAGACGCGCCCGGAATGAACGCCGCCATTCGAGCGGTCACCCGCACGGCGATTGAGGCCGGCGCGGAAGTGTTCGGTGTACACCACGGCTATCGAGGGCTGGTGGAAGGCGAGATCTCACCGCTAACCGCGCGCGATGTGGGCGGTATCATGCAGCGCGGCGGCACATTCCTAGGCAGCGCACGGTTACCCGAGTTCCGGCAGATCGAAGTGCGGCGCGCGGCGTTGAAGCGCCTGGCCGATCTCGGCGTCGGTGCCCTGGTCGCGATCGGCGGCAACGGCACGCAGACCGGCGCAAAGATGCTCTCCGATATGGGATTTCCGGTGGTCGGCGTGGCGTCCACCATCGACAACGATCTCTACGGATCGGATGTCACCATCGGTGTAGACACGGCATTGAATGTCGGGTTGGAAGCGATCGACCGGTTGAAGGTGACTGCTTCCAGTCATCACCGCGCATTTGTCGTCGAAGTAATGGGGCGCGACTGCGGCTACTTGGCCTTGATGACGGGCATCGCCGGCGGCTCCGAAGCAATTTGTATTCCGGAAATCGAGCCGGACCCGGAAGCGGTGGCCGGTGAGATTCGAAGCGCGTATGAACGCGGCAAGCCGCACGCGCTGGTGGTGGCGGCGGAAGGCTCGAAGTACAATGCCGCCGGCTTGATGGAGTATTGCGCGGCGCGGAAGGAACGCCTGGGGTTCGAACTGCGCGCGACCATTCTCGGTCACACGCAGCGCGGCGGGATTCCTACGTTTGCCGACCGCATGTTGGGCACGCAGCTTGGCGCGGCGGCCGCCGAGGCGCTCGCGCGCGGCGAACACGGCGTTGTGGTGGGACGCATTCAAGGACAACTCGCCACCACCCCGTTTGGCGAGGTGGTGGCGAAAAAGAAACCGCTCGATCCGTCGTTGATGGAACTGGCAAAGGTGCTTGCCAGGTAACGAGCGAGCCTTACGCGGCCGGCTTCACCTTCTTGAAGATCTTTGTGAGGCCCTTGATGGCGCGGTCGGCTTCCTTCTCCGACAGGATGTACGGCGGAAGCAAACGGATCACCGTATCGTGTGTGCAGTTGATGAGCAGGCCCGCTTCCAGCGCGTCCAGCACAATTTGCTTGCCGGGCACGTCCAGCTCCATGCCGATCATCAACCCGAAGCCGCGCACGTCCTTGATGAACGCGAAGTGCCGCTTCATCTCGTTCAACTCGGCACGAATCTGCGCACCCAAAGCATGAATGTGCGGCAGCAGGCCTTCGATGATGTCCAGGCATTCCAGCGCCACGCGGCAGGCCAACGCTCCGCCGCCGAAAGTGGTTCCGTGCATGCCCGGCCCAATGGAGGCCGCGGCCTTTTCGTTGGCGATAATTGCGCCCAGCGGAAGCCCGCACGCCAGCGGCTTGGCCGCCACCGTCACGTCCGGCAGAATCGCCGGTTCGGCCAGTTGATAGGCGAAGTATTTGCCCGGACGGCCGACACCGCATTGAATTTCGTCAAACACCAGCAGCGCATTCGCCTTGGTGGCGAGTTCGCGCGCCTTGCTCATGTAGTCCGTGCTCAGCGGAAACACGCCGCCTTCGCCCTGGATGCACTCGATCACAATACCGGCCGTGCGTTCGTTGACGGCCGCTTCCAAGGCTGCCGCGTCGTTGGCGGGGATGAACTTCACGCCGTCTAGCAGCGGTTCAAAATCCTTACGGTACTTGGGCTGGCCCGTGATTGAAAGCGCGCCGAGCGTACGCCCATGGAACGAATTTTCCAGTGCGACGATCTCGATTTTCTCGGGCGCGATCCGGCGGCCGTGTCCGCGCACCATCTTCAACGCGCCCTCCATGGCTTCGGTGCCGGAGTTGCAGAAGAAGGCGCGATCAAGGCCGCTGATTTCGACCAGGCGCTTCGCCAGAGGGCCCTGGTACTGGTGGTAGTAGAGATTCGAGCTGTGGACGAGCAGCCCGGCCTGTTCACGAATCACCTTTGTGATACGCGGATGCGCGTGGCCGAGCGCGTTGACGCCGATCCCCGAAATCAGATCCAGGTAACGCTTGCCGTTTACGTCCGTGAGCCAGGCGCCTTTACCCTGGCGCAATACTACCGGATACCGGCTGTAGTTCTGTAATAGATAATTCCGCTCGAGTTCCATCACCGTCTCGGCGATAGATGTGACCGCGGGTGGTTGTGTCGAACTTCCCATGCATACCATGATACAGCAGGGGTTCCGATCAACCGAAAATTCGCGCGTGATCGGACCATTTCGGCCAGATGGCGCGAATCCATTGGTGTGCCACGCGCACGTAATCGGAATAGCGCGGCTTTTCGATGAAAGGAAAATCGCTTCCCGCCACAACTCGTTGAGGCCCGAACAGTTGGATCAACTCGCGGGCGAAGGCGTGCACGTCGGGGTGGGGGAACGGCTCTCGCGAAAAGGTGAGCAGGCTGGAGATGCCCACGATGGAAGTCGGGATGGCGTGCAGCGCGCGGACCGATTCGCGCCACAACGGATCGTCGTTGCCGTCCCGGCGCGGCCAACCGAGGTGCGGCACGTAAATCCGCAGCTTGGGATGCGCCGCCGATACCGCGCGCACGTTTCGAACCAATGGCGCGATGCCGCTTTCGGCATGGATCAACAAGTACTTACCGGAGGATTCCAGCGTGTTAAGCCAGCCGGTGTCTTCCTCAAGCTGCGCCGTGCGCACGCGCAACGCCGCCACCCACGGGTCCTTCATGAATCGTTGAGCCGACTCCGGCATTTCCGGACGGTAGCAGAATGCCAACCGGAACCGCGGCTCGCGAATCTTAGCGAGCTTTTCAATGTATTCGCGGTTGTCGCCTTTCAGTGTCTCCACCACCAGCGCGCGCTCGACGCCGCCCGCGTTCATTTTCGCGCGCAAATCCTCTAGCGGATCGGAAGTAGTAAGGTCGACGTGCGTGTAGCTGTCGGTCATCGTATTTCGCGGCCGCGCCGTGGGTCGCCATCCCTCGCCAAAGTACGCCAACCCAGCGCAGGCAGTCAAATTCGCTTGCTGGTGAAGGTCTGATGCCGCAAACTCAAACTACCTTATCAACTTTCCCAAAGCCGAGCCGGCGGGTAAAGAGCGGATCAGCTCCAAGGCTCCCAGACTGGCTCGGCTTACTTTTTTGGCCGAATCTCCATTTTCCACAGTAACCGCGGTGTGCGGCACGCCATTCCACGCCAAGATCAGCCTTGCTGCCTTCGGCACGCTATTTCGATTGTTGTGGCGAGTGCTGGGTCCGTAACCTGAATTAGCCGCTTTCGATGAGTGTGGAAACGCGGCCGTGAAGGGTATCCACCATGAAGCGAATCTTCTCTCTGATTGTGTGTTGGTTCGTCGCCGCCATGGCGTTCGCCGAGACGGCCGGCAACCAACAGGATCTGGCGGTTGCGTGGGCCAACGCCGGCGCGGCGTACCTGGAGAAGGGGCGTTTCGCCGAAGCGGATGATGCCCTGCATCGTGCTCTGGAACTGCGTGTGCCGCCGAAGGAGTCCGGCGACCTGTTCGAGGTGCGAGTGCTGAACAACCTGGCCGTCAGCTACAAGTCCCGCGCCATGTTCAAGCAAGCCGAAGCCACATACACCAGGGCCATGAACCTGCTCAAGGACGCCGGCAGTGGCGACGGCGAGGATGCGCTCATCCTGCGCAACAATGTGGCCGAGATGTACCGGCAGCAAGGGCAATTGGCGAAGGCCGAGAAGTTGTTGCGTGAGAGCTTGGCGCTGCGCGAAAAGGCGCTGGGCGCGCGGCATCCCAAAGTGGCCGACTTGCTTAATAATCTGGCCGAAGTTCTGCGGGCGCAAGGCAAACTCGACCTGGCGGAGAGCTACCACAAGCAGGCGCTGTCGATTCGTGAACAAGCGTTCGGTGACGGCGATGCCAAGGTCGGCAACTCGCTGCACAACCTGGCGTCGCTTCTGGCAGCGCGCGGCCGCTATCGCGAGGCTGAGGATTGCTACCGCCGCGCGCTCGTGATTCTCTCGAAGACACTTGGCCGGAACCACCCGCAAGTGGCTGCGACGTTGAACAACATCGGCGCTATCTATCGCGAACAGCGCGACTTCCAGTCGGCCGAGCGAACCTACCGCGACGCGTTGGAGATCTGGAAGGCATCGTTCGGCACCGCGCATCCTTATGTCGCATCCGCCACCAACAACCTAGCCGCCATCTATTCCGATCAGGGCCGTTTCGCTGAAGCCGAACCGCTCTATCAGGAGGCGCTGCGCATTTGGGAGCAGGCCGGAGTCGCCGGCAGCCCCGACATGGCGCAGTGTTTGAGCAACTACGCCGGGTTGTTGAAGAAGACCGCGCGCAAGAAGCCCGCGGCACAAATGGAAGCGCGTGCGCGGACCATGCTCAGCGAGCGCGAAATGGAAACCAACGCCGCCCGTTTCAGCGTCAACCTGCGCGATCTGTCCAAGTAGACCGTCTATTTGCCGACAGCGATGTAGAGCGCTTGCGTGCCGGTCGTGTTGCCCTGAGCAAATGTGAGAGGCACGGCGTCGGAAGCTGCTACATTGGGGACCACCAGATTGAATTGATAGAGGCCGATGGTCCCTGGCACCAATCCGGCGTATCCCAACGTGGCTCTCGACTGATTCAGGTAGATGGTGACGGGCTCGACCAGCGCGCTTTGCTGCTGTGCGATCTCGCCGGCCCACGCGCCCGGTGTCACCGCGCCGAATCCGATGCCGAACAGTAGGATGGTTTCGCCCGGCTTGGCCGGACGCGACGCGATACCGGCCACGGCGCCCGTGGGCATCACGAACGTATTGCCGTCGCTGGCGAACACCGCGCCGACGTGCAGTTTGCCGGCGATGGTGAATGAGGGGTGCGCGAACAGCCCGGGTTGACGAGCGTTCACCGTGACGCCATAGGCGGGGCTGACGCCCGCGGCGGTGGTCACCACGACGGGTTGTTGCCCGGTCGGGACATCGGCCGGAACCTGTGCGTTCACCTGTCCCGGACTGACGTAGCTGAGCACGGCGTCCTTGCCGCCGATGCTCACCTTGGTGCCGCTTAAGGACGTCGGGCCCTTTGCGCCGTTGAAATCCGATCCCGCCCATGCGCGCGACGTGGACGCGAGATTCGATCCGTACACTTCGATCCAGGACCCCGGAGCGATGGACGTGAAGCCACCAAAAGCGCCGGCGCTGATCGCGCCCGCGATCACCGGCAGATTCGCATTGTTCGGCGTGAACGTGCCTTCGGCGTAAGGCAGGAACTTCAATTCCTGTAGGCTACCGCTCGAATCCATGTACTTGACGCTGAAATCGGTGGCGAACGACGATCCCAGGCCGAGCGCCGGATCGGCCACCACCAACGCGGACGTGTGGAATTGGAAGGACCGGCCTCCCATGTCCGAGCCGCCGTCGATGTCGAAAAAGTAGCTGCCGCCGACGGTGGGGAAGTCCCCCATTTTGTTCGAACTGGTCGAAGTCTGGAGCACTGCCTGGTCGAGAGTCAAGGCGTAGTTGAACCAGGCTGGATCGCCGCGAACCGCGGTGATCTTGCCATCTTCGTCCGTGAGGTAAATGTCGAAGTAGGCACTGGACTTCCCGGCCGCCGTGCCTCGTGATCGGGCAAGATACTGCTTGCCGTTGGTCGTGTTCGTGATGCGGAACTGAGCGGCGTTGAACTTGTACTTTCCGCCCGTCCCGGCTTTCTCATAGGTGTAGAGGGTCCGCTCCACCGTGTAGTTCTGATAGGTGCTAGTGGCTGGCGCGGGACTGCCCTGGAACAGAGTGGTGTTGTAATTGATGAGCCGTTCACCCGTCCTCAAATCGGTGAAATACGTGTGCGCGGCGGTATCGTTCGACACCCACTTCGTGCCATTCCAAAACACCGCGCCCTTCCGGTTTACTACGTTCTTGTCGGCATCGACCACATCGCCGCAGCATTCGGTATCGACGTGGATCACCGTTGTGCCCGCGCGCGCCAGGCAAGCGAGAGACAGTAGTACTCCCACAACGTAGCGCCACATAGAAGTGCCCCCCAAGGCAGTATAAGACATCCGCTTCCCGGGTTGGATGCCGTCAGGCACGCTCGGCCGCCGCCGTGCAGCGCAGCCGGGCCAGCAGCAACCCGCACGCGAGTACCACGACGGCCGCTACGCGGAACGCTCCATCAAGACCGATGGCGGACTTCAGGAATCCCGCCAGCGCGGCCGCGGTGCCTCCGGCGACGCATCCGGCCAGATTGAAGATGCCGTAACCGGTGGAGCGCTGCTCGGGCCGCGCGAACTGGCACAGGACCGGCATCGCGTTGCAGTCGTAGAAACCGCGGCCGATGCCGTAGGCGAGCAAGGCGCCGATCAGAATCCACTGTGTTGACGTCGACGCTGCCAGGAACAGGAACGGCGCCGCGCCGGTCAGTCCCACTACTTGCGTCAGAATGCGCCCGCGTGGATTCACGCCACTCCAACGGTCCGCCATCCAACCGCCGAGGAGAATGCCGGCGAAGCTCGCCGCCTGAATGTAGAACGCTCCCTGGAACCCGGCCGCCGCCAGGCTCAGTCCGAAGCGTTCGTACAGATAGTACGGCATCCAGGTGTAGATAAGCCAGTTGGCGATCGACATGCCTCCGAATGCGATGGTCATCGACACAAAGCCCGGCAAGCGAATCAGCTCACGCAGCGACGCGAATAACGCCACTTTTTCCGTTCGGGGGGCGCTTTCGGTTGGTTCCGCTTCCGGTTCGCGCAATGCGAAGAACAGCACGATCGCATAGATGATCCCTACCGCTCCCAGAAACGCGAACGGTGCGCGCCACCCGAAGCGTTCTCCGGCCCATCCGCCGCCCGCGCTGCCAAGGATCGTGCCGACGTAGACGCCGGTCAAGTGCAATCCGGTGGCGAGCGAGCGCGTGCGGCCGGGATGAAACGCCGCGATCAACGCCAATCCCGCGGGCAGGTAACACGCTTCGCTAATGCCCATCAGCGCGCGCGCCGCCAGAACTTCCGGGAAGTTGCGCGCAAGCCCGGTGGCGTATGTCACCGCGCTCCAGATCAACAGGCTCAGCAGAATCACCTTTCTGCGTCCGAAGCGGTCGGCCAGAAACCCAGCCAACGGACTGACGATTCCGTAGATCCACAAGAACGCGCCGCCGACCAACCCAAGTTGGCTTTCCGGCACGTGAAGATCGCGCGCGAGCAACGGCAGAACCGAGAAGATCACCTGCCGGTCAAGGTAGTTGAGCAGCGCCACCACTCCCAACAGCGCCACAACGATCCAGCGGTAGGGTTTTCTTACCAGATGGTCCACCCGCCGTCCACGATGATGTTCTGACCGGTGACGTATTCTGACGCCGCCGAGGCGAGAAACACCACCGCGCCCTTGAGATCGGTCTCGTTGCCCATGCGTCCGAGCGGTGTTTTGTGCCGGTAGTTGGCTACGAAGACGTCTTCGTAGTCCAGGCGATCGTGGAATTGCGGGTTGTAGAAGCCGCCGGGTGTGATGGCGTTCACGCGAATGTGGTGAGGAGCCAGGTAGGCCGCCAGCCAACGCGTGAATTGCAGCACACCGGCTTTTGCGGGGCCGTAGTTGCACGGATTGTCGATTCCGCTACGCCCGTAAATGCGGTGGTCCGGCGACACCAGCCCATAGATGCTGGCGATGTTGACCATCACGCCGCTCTGTTGCGCGCGCATGACGGCCGCGACGGCCTGCGAACACAGGAACGTGCTGGTGAGCGCGCCGCGCGAGGCGGATTCGAATTCCTCGGCGCTCATCTGTTCGAACGGCTTCGCTTTGGCCGAGTAGGCGTTGTTGATCAGGACGTCGATGCGGCCGAAGCGCGCGACGACGGCGTCCACCATGGCGCGCACCGAATCCGCGCTAGTCACATCCACGGAAACCGGCATGGCCTCGGCGTGCGCGGCGGACAGCGCATCGGCTTTGGCGCGGCACTTCTCCAGGTCGCGCGACGCCACCACGATGTGCGCGCCGGCTTCAGCCAGTGCGTCGGCCATCTGGCTGCCCAATTTGCCGGCGCCGCCGGTGACAATCGCGACTTTGCCTTTAAGTTGAAAGAGATCCCAAACTGTGTTCATTTCACTGAGCGACTCCAGCCGCGACACTGCACGCGCCCGCCGCGACGGTGCGCGGCCGCCGCCGCAAGCCGGACCACTCTTCGCACAGCAGAATCGAATTCGCCGGATTCTTCGAGGAGTATTTGAGCGTCACCGGTCCAACCAGCAGAGCCGGATCTTCGGGCAGGTGTTCGCGCAACGTCGATACGTCCTGCGACGCAGCGTATTCGACGCCCCGAATCGAGTAGTTGTAGTAGAGGACGTCCCCGCTGCAATCGAGGATTAAACCGTCGCCCATTCGGCCATAGCGGTTGACGGCGAGCCGACGCTTCCTTTCACGCTCGGTCGGGTTGCGTCGCTTCCACAAAACGATGATTACCGCTGCGGCCAGCAACAGGACGAAGATCGTGGCGAGCCCGGCCAACTCCGTGGCCGGGGTAAGCCCCGCCGATGACAGAGCGAAGTTACCCATTTTCTTACTTAGTCCCTGGCTCTCAGGCGCTTTGGACGACGATGTTCTCCAGTGTGCCGATTCCGTCGATCTGCACCTGAACCTTGTCGCCCACCACGAGCGAACCAATACCCGATGGCGTACCGGTGGCAATCAGGTCACCGGGCTCCAAAGTCATGAACTGAGAGACGAATGAAATTATAGCACTGGGCGGGAACATCATATCCAGTACGGAGGCGTCCTGTCGTACTACTCCGTTCACCAGGGTCCGGACGCGGAGCGCGGCGAAATCAACCTCGGCGTAAGGGACAATCCAAGGTCCCACCGAACAGGAAGTGTCGAAACCCTTGGCGCGGGTCCACTGTCCGTCCTTCTTTTGAAGGTCGCGCAGAGTGAAGTCGTCGACGCAGGTGTAGCCGAAAATAGCCTGCTGTGCTTCGGCGGCACTCACGTTGCGCACGCGCCGACCGATCACCAGGCCGAGTTCGCCTTCGTAATCCAGGCGCTTGCTGATGGGCGGATACACCACTGGGCCGCCGGATGTGTTCAACGCCGAAGGCGGTTTCAGAAAGATCAGCGGCTCGGCGGTGGGCTCGTTGCCCAGTTCCTTGGCGTGCTCCAGGTAGTTACGGCCGACGCAGACGATCTTGGACGGCGAACAGGGCGGCATCAACCGCACCGATGCGCATGCATGCGACGCGCCGCGGTCGGTCGACGTCAGCGACGAGGTCTCGACGACTCGATCGCCGTCGATGATTCCGTAACGTATTTCGGGCGAACCATCCGGGGTGGTGTATTCCAAGTTCGGGTTAAGACTGAAACGTACTCTTCTTTCCATGGCGAATGCTGATTACTTGGCGCCGGCCTCCACCAGTTGCGACCGCGCGCTTTCGTTGCCGCGTAGATCCACGGCGGACACCGCGTAGCGGTACTTCTTGCCGGCAAACTGGCGGTCGCTGTAACTTGGCGCGGCGAGTGAGTCGGCGACCTTCTCGAAGCTGACACCGTCGAGTGTGCGATAGACGCGGTAACTGGAGAAATCCGGATCAGTGTTGCGTTCCCAGGCCAATTCGGCGCTATCCGGAGTGGCGGCGACGGCGAGCCCGGTGGGCACGGCTGGCGGGAATTTATCCACCGGCACGATCTCGACAGGCGCCGATATCTCGCTTTCGGCTTCGGATTCTCCCGTCTTCAACACGGCCTGGACGCTGTAGCTGTAACGTTTGCCGAACACTGCCGCCGTGTCGATCCATTCGCTTGCGGCGGGCTTGCCCACCTGCGTGGCGTCCTTTTCGCCATCCGCCCGCCGGTAGACGCGGAAGCTCAGAGGCTCACGCGGCGCCGCCTGCCAGTTCAGCTTCACACCGGCCGGATCTGCCTGGGCGCGCACATCGGCGGGCTTAGCCACCGGCTCCACCACCGGCAGCACCACCAGCGTGCTCCAATCCGAGAAGCGTCCTTTGGCACTCGATACACGAACAGCCGCCAGCACGTCTTTTCCGGCCCATGGTTTGACCGGTACCTTCACACTGACCGGTCCCGGCGTGACGGCTTTGACCGGAATGACGGTCGCTGCTTCGCGCCAGCGGTCGAACTCGAACGGCGGCGGGATGCCCGGGCCCATGCGCAATTCGACTTGGCCCAAACGCGTGAGCGGAAGGTCTTCGGTGGTGCGGTCCGGGATGGTGAACTCGACGATAATGCTGTCGCCGCGTTCCACCGCCCGCAGATCCGCAATCTTCAGCGGCATATTGAGCGCGGGCGGAAGCGGCTCTCCGACGTAGCCGCAGCCCCACCCGGCGAGCATCACAACGAACGCGGCGGCGAAGGCGGAAAGGCGCATGACGGTTCAGAGAATGTAACGGGTGAGGTCCTGATCTTTCACGATGTCGGCAAGCTGCGCGCGCACGTAGGCCGCGTCCACCTTGAGGTTCTTCTTCTTCAAGTCGGGACCTTCGAACGACGCTTCCTCGAGCAGCTTTTCCATGATCGTGTGCAGCCGGCGCGCGCCGATGTTTTCGGTGGATTCATTCACGCGCGCGGCGAACTCGGCGATGGTGGCCAGCGCGTCGGGCGTGAAGGTGAGGCGGATGCCCTCGGTCTCAAGCAGCGCCGTGTACTGCTTGACCAGCGCGTTCTTGGGTTCCTTGAGGATGCGGATGAAATCTTCCTGCGTAAGCGACTTCAGCTCGACGCGGATGGGGAAGCGTCCCTGGAGTTCCGGAATCAGATCGCTCGGTTTGGAGACGTGAAACGCTCCGGCGGCCATGAA
>CAZDIZ010000136.1:0-17393 GCA_964505625.1 uncultured Solibacteraceae bacterium
CTCCTTGACGGTGGTGGCCTGCCAGATTTCGCGGCCGGTCACTTCGTCCTTAAACGTGCGTCCTTCGGCGGGAAGCCATGCCCCACGCCCCTCGGCCCGAGCGCTCACCACGAGCGCGCCCAGAAACTCTCGTCGTCGTATAGTCAAAGATCTCACTCCTTACAAGTACTGCCCACGGCCACCGGCTCCAATGACGCCAATGCAGACTCGATCATTAGTGCCAAGAACACCGGCAAATATTGCCACACACTCCCTGTGTCGCAAATCGACATCCACCCGCCACGAAATGCGATATACACCACGCAACATCCACTAGATACAAACAGCCTTAATTATTATACTTACAATTCATGATACATCGCGCAACAAACAGACGTCCGAGTCTCACGACGGGACTTGAGACCTGTGGGCGAAAGTAACTCTTTTTTGCAGAACATTCTCGCTCGCATTGTGTGCCATTGCCTTTGATGACGCCAGAGTTTTGCGGCGGCAGTGCTGGCACCCATCTGAAAGCAGTCGGATAATTCTATAGCATTGCCGCACGCTCCAGAATCGCGCCTGCCTATTGCCGCAATAGCGGCAATAGCGGAACGCGGTTCCGTTGCTGTCATGAAATACTATCTTTGACCGTTGTCATTGTTGGACAGAATAGGAGAAAGAGCAAATGAGAAACACACAGTCGTGGGTTATGAAGTTGTCGTTGATTGCTGTCGTTCTCGGCGCATTTGTTCTGCTGATTCCGCAAAGCGCCTACGCCGGCACTTTCGAGTGTTATTGGGGCGATGACTGTTCACTGCCAGGGCAGCCCGCTTGGTGCAGCGGTTACTACCTTGCGAATATGGGCTGCGTCTGCGTGGATGCACGCGGACCTATGTACGGCTATTGGGGCGACGATCGGTGTAAGTCTCCAGAGTGGTAGCCGGACGCCGAATAGGTTCCTTCGAAGTCCGGCGACGCAGGCGGAACCGTGTACGCCGCACGAGATTTAGGTCACTTGCTAGATCTGTGGATTTGGCGGTTCCGCCTGCTAAGGCATCTTCTGGCATCTTAATAGGATGCAGGGCGGTGCCTCCCGATTTTTGGCAACGTTCCATAGTCGATGTGTTAGCGTCAGGTCGCTCCGCTTGAGAGCGACAGAGAACGTGAATCCTAATGAACCTCCAACCTAATAGCCGATTGTTCTTGGGTGCGACGTCGCTGGTGACCCTGCTCATGGTGGGTACGAGTACACTGCTCATCCGACGATTGAGGAATGACTTGCCCTTGTGGCGGCAACTTGCGGAGCGCGAGAATGCTGCAACGCGCAAACTGCCAAGGGTTCTGGCATGGTCTCCGGTGTACGACGTACGGGGACGTGCTTTGTTGCAGGATCTCCCACAGGGCACTGAATACGTTTTGGTGTTCAGCTTGCCGGGACGAGATCTCAAGACAAGCGCCGCGCTCTGGTGCCAATTGCGTGAGCAACTGCTTGCCCATGGGATTTTCATGCTTGCTTTCTGCGCAGACGGAGAATGCATTCGCAGTGTGGTTTCTGAGTCGGTCATCGTGCCGTTCCCTGTTGCGGGTTACGGCCAGTTCAAGATCATGTCAACGCTCTCACACTTCGAGAGTCGGGCCATTCTTGTGGACCGAACCAGAGCAGTGATTGCGGACTTTCCCGTGCCACGGGAGCCGAAAGATGTTCCGACGCTGGCTTCAGCCATTATGGGTAGAGTCCGATGACTTGGAAAACTAAGTTGTTGTGTGCTCTGGCCGCACTCGCCGCTGTCGGCACTCTTCTTGCTGCTGGCGCCGATGCGTTTGTCCGGTGGCGGATTGAGCGCATTAGCCCCCTGAAGTTGGGAATGGCCATGCGCCCGCCATCGGGCATGGACATCACCGGCACCCCTCTGTCAGAGGCGGAATTGCGGTCCCACTCCTGCCACGTGGTCCGCTTCATGAGTGTAGGCTGCAAGTGGTGCAGAAGGGATGCTGGCCTCTGGAAGGAACTGCGGGAGGCTCTGCTCGCCCAAGGTTGCGACGCAATACTACTCGGCCCTCGAATTGTCGACTACCCGCAAGGTCAAGACGCTTCCCCGCACGAAACCCAGTTGGCTATTACGTCCATGGAATTTGCCCGGTCGCTTCCACTGAGCGGTACGCCGACAACTCTCGTTTTTGACGCCGATTGGCGTCTCATCTGGTTCAAGATAGGAGCGTTGAAGCGGCAAGACGTTTTGCGGGCAACCGGTCGATTGCCCCGAAGGTAACCCCGGCGGTCAAGTCCTTACGAGTTGTCGACTGGGCCACGCGCCTTAACCCAGGCGCTGACCTCAGTCTCCTGAAACCGCCATTGCCTACCGATCTTCACTGCCGGAATTTGTCCGCTTTCAGCCCAGAGGCAAATCGTTCGAACGGAGTATCCCAACCATTTCGCCACCGCTGCCGTGGTGAGGAATGGTCTGATCGGAAAACCGCGCAGCGATTGAGGGATGGGATTCGTGGCGTTCATCGCAACTCCAGGGACCAAGAAAAAAGAGGGCACCGCAGACTTCGCGGCGCCCTCGCACGTTCCATGTACGGGCTTTGTTAGAACATGAGCTTCAAGCCAAGCTGCAGGATGCGGGGTTGGTTGGCCTGGGTGTAAGTCTTGCCCCACTGGGCGTTCGTCAAATTCCAGCCCATGTTCGGGTCGCCGGGGACGAAACGATTCATGAAGTTCATGGCTTCGCCTTTGAGCTGGAGTTTTACACGCTCCGTGAAGTTGAAGCTCTTGAATAGCGCCAGGTTCTCGTTCTTGGACATGAACCCGCGGAGGCTCGGCAGAACGACTGGCGATGTGCCGATCGTATAACCCTGGATATCGGACCAGGCGTTGATGTTAGCGTAAACCGAGCCGGCCGCCGCATTGCCCGACACGCCCGGCTGCCACTTTCCGGAGTACGCAAGGCCCTGTGTCGCACCGGCCACCGTGTTTGGCGTGATTGGACGATTTGCCGCCACGCCGCCATCGGGAATCCGGTTTGAGCCACCGCTGATCATCAGTGGGTAACCGCTGGCATAGGAAAGAACGCTGTTCAACTGCCAGCCGCCCACCACGTGCTTAAGCGGACCGTTGCTCTTCAACAGCGGCTTGCCGGGACCGAAAGGCAGCTCGTAAAGGACCGCGATGCTCACTACGTGCGTGCGGTCATCCGGCGAGAGGGCCTTGTCCAGGCTCTTGTTGAAGTTGTCGCGGCCGACAAGCGAACCATACTGACTGCGCTGGAGCTGGGAATTGGTGTCCGTCAGCATCTTGCCGAGGGTATAAGAGCCCAGGAAGGAGAAGCCGTTGGTGAACCGCCGTTGCAGTTTCATCTGCATGGAATGGTACGTGGACATTCCATCCATGACTATCTGGGTGAAACGATTGTACTGCGGGTAGAGCGACAACGCATTAGCCAGAATGCCGTTGTCGCGGAAGCCCGGCCAGGGCTTCTGGAAGCCCGCGGCCACCACGGCTGGATCATTGATGTTCTTGGTCAGGAGTGAGCCGAGGCTCCAATACCACGGCTGCACCTGCTTGCCGGAGAAGCGCATGCTGGGCAGACGGGTCGCCTTGTTGCCGACGTAGTCGATATCGAAGACGATGTTGCCCCGCAACTGTTTCTGGAAGCCGACGTTCCAGCTTTGGATGTAGGCGCTCTTGCCAAGGTCCTTGGTGATGGCGCTGAAGGAGGTCGAACTGTTGACGCCGAAGCCCGCATCGAGGAACGGAGGCATCTGGAAGCCCGACAGGTGCGTGTAGGGGTTGAAGGCCGTATCCAGGTTCCAAGTGTTGGTTTCCCATGCATTGGGCGCCTGCTGAGTGGGGTTCGTGGCATAACCCGGTGTGGAGCCGCGGAAACCATTGCCGATGCCGAAGCCGGCGTTGTAGTAGATGCTGTAAGCGACTCGGAGCACGGTGTCTTTCGGCAGGCGGTAGGCGATACCCACGCGTGGGGAGAATTCGTTCCAGGGGGTGTCCATGAAGGACTTCTGACCCGTCTGCTTGTACCAGTCCTTCCCGAAGATCAGCGCGCCAGGCAAGTTCCCGGCTGCCGGGTTCGGCTTATTGATATCCACCGTTCCCATGACCTGGTTCACGTCATAGAAAGGCCGGGGCACTTCCCACCGCAAACCCAAATTCAGCGTCAGGTTGGATGAGACCTTCCAGTCGTCCTGGATGTAGCTCATATACTGGCCCCAACGCGGACCGTTAGTCACATCGTTGATAAGCACACTGACCTGGTAAGGACTTCCCAGGAGGAAACTTGCCCAACCCTGGCCGGTAGTGGACTGCATTGCCTGTGTCGGGAACGAAGTGTTGCCCTGATTGAACACCGTGCTCGGTCCGTTCCCCGGGTTGACGGAGTTGTTTTGCAGTCTGCGGATCTCAAAACCCATCTTGATGTTGTGCTTGCCGTGCGTCCAAGTGAACGAATCGACGAAGTTGTACGTGTTGTCGAACGTGCCGAAGCCGCCGCCACCACCGAAGGCGCCGACGTCGGATACATTGATGATGGGGAACCCCCACAGATTGCCCGTGGAGAAACCCGTGTACCCCATTTTGGCGTACCAGTCGAAGCCGTTGTTCTCTCCCTTAGTCTGCACGAGGTAGCGATTGAACCCCAACGCCAGGTGGTTCATCATATTCGGTTTGATCACCCAGTCGTGTCCAACGCGCAGCACGTAAGTGTTTCCGATTGTGTCACGCTTGCCGCTGATTGGGTTTGGCAAAAGAGCGGTAGGGATGTCGGGGAAGTACGTCAGCGAAGCGCTACCGAAGAGCTTGTGGTTCGTACCGATGTTGTGATCGATCTTCCAGGTGAAGTTGGTCTGCCTACGTGACCCCCTGTCCCAACCGTCGTAGTTGTTGAACCAGCCGTCCTTGGTCGGATTGGGGAAGAGAGCCTGAACGTTCTGCGCAACCTTGCTGAAGCGCGCCGTGGGGATGGTCTGATTGGCAAACGGAAGCCTGGCCAGGTTGCCGCTGGCGTCCGTGGCTGTTGAGGTGGGGTCGTAGATAATGTAGGGATTGCCTTTGGCGTCTGTCTTTTCCGTGAAAATGCCCTGACGCATTTTGAGCGTTGGCACCGTTCCGATCAGGCTGGCGCCGACGTTGGCTTGGCGGTATATGCCGGTGGCGAAGAAGAAGAACGTTTTGTCCCGGCCGTTGTAGATTTTCGGAATTACGACCGGGCCGCCGATGTTGGCGCCACCGTCGTGCTGTTTATAGATGCTCCGCTTGGCGGCGTAGAACGCTCGGGCGTCAAACGCTTCATTGCGGATATAGTCATACGCCACGCCGTGGAGTTGGTTCGTTCCGGACTTGAGCGTATAGCTTTCGATGCCACCGCCGGTGCGGCCGAACTCCGCCGAGAAACTGTTCGTGATGACGGCGAATTCCTGGATGCTGTCCACGGGCAGTTGCCAGCCGCGCGAGTCGCCCTGAATCTCGGTGGTTGCCACCGAGACACCGTCCAATTGGAAGTCGCCACTGTAAGCCTGGCCTCCGCTGATATGGGTGCCGTACTTGCCCGGGTTCACGCCGGGCAGAAGGTTCTTCAAGCCCAGCGCCGATCTGAACGTCCCACTGAAGAAAATGGGCAGGTCCTGGTATTCGCGCGGGGAAATATTGGTGGAGATGGACGCGCTGGTCGGGTTCAGTAGGGGCGCCTCGCTCGCCACAGTGACGCTTTCGGTGACCGCGCCCAACTCAAGCTTCACATTCACCGCCATCCTTTGCAGGACACCGAGTTGGATGCTCTTGACCACTGCCTTCTTAAAACCCGTTGCTTCCGCCTCAAGGTCGTAAACAGCCGGGGTAACCTGCGGAAAGGCGTACACGCCGGCCGATGTGGTCTTCGTCACGGTCTTCACGCCCGTGGCCGGATTCATCAACGTTACTGTTGCTGAACCGATCACCGCCCCGGCGGGATCCGTTACTGTCCCGGTGATTGCGCCGCGGTCGGTTTGACCCGTTAGGCCGACCACGAATACGAACAATAGAAATGGCAGGATGAAGCCTGCCCCAAAGCGAGAACTCCTCATGGTAATGCCTCCTGTTGGCTGATTCCGCCTCACAGTATGGGCCTGAGCGTTGAGCTTTTCAATGAAGAGGTAGTGTGTTGCTGTAACGTAACTGAGGTAACCTATGCTAACATCATCTGGGGCAAACGCTTAGCGGTGGAGAGACCGGATCACAACAGAGAAGCGCTCGAACGTGTCCTGGCCAGCAGGTTGTTCTCGGACGCCCCTGGACAGTGCAAGCTTTTGAGCTATCTGGCGGAGAAAACCTTCGCCGGCACGGCCGACGAACTGAAGGAGTATTCGATCGGAACCGAGCTGTTTGCCAAGCCGGAATCCTACTCGCCGCAAGCCGATCCGTCGGTTCGTGTGCAGACCAGCCGCTTGCGCAGCCGTCTGGAGGAGTATTACCGGACCGAAGGGGCCGAGTCCGACGTCCGCATCCGGCTTCCCAAAGGATCGTTCACCGTCGTCTTTGAGCCGCACCACCCCAGCGGCGCGGCGGATTCCGAAAGTGGCGCCTTGGTAAATGCAACTTTCGCGCAACGTCTCAAGCATCTTCCGTGGCGCAGAGTGGCGATCGCGGCCGGCTTTCTGATCCTGATCGCCTTGCTCCTCTATCAAAGTCTGACGGTTCAGCAGCTCCGGGAAGAAGTTCAGAAGAGCCGGCCTGATCCGAACGTGGCGCGACTATGGCAGCCACTGCTCGCCAGTCCCCGGCCACTCACGTTGGTCATCGGAATGCCGCTTTGGGTACGGCTGCGCGGCGGTTATTACCGTCATATATCGGTTAGTTCACCTGCCGATATCCCCAATTCCAAAGTCATGCAGGAGGTTTTCCGTCTGGTGGGGGAGAAACCCGATCGCATTGAGTACGGATTCAACGGTTTGGGTGAGACCCTCGAGACGTTCCTGCTGGGGCGCCTGTTTCAGGCTGCGCGCAAACCGGTCGCCATTTGCCGCAGCAACACGCTCAGTTGGGAGGAACTACGATCGCAGGACGTGATCTTGCTGGGTAGTTCGAAATCCAATCCGCATTTGCGCGACATGCCGATTTTGGTGAACTACCGGTTGGTGCGTGGCGGTATCGACGTGCTGCATCCGGCCCAGGGCGAGCCCGCCCGTTACGAACCCACGCTGAACGCCAAGGAAGAAACCGTGGCCGACTACGCCGTGGTGGCGCGGCTACCGGGCATCGGCGGTAATGGTTACATCACCGTCCTGGGCGCTGACAGCACTGCGGGCAATTGGGCGGCGGCCGAAGCCATGACCGATCCGCACATGGCGCAGCAGCTAGTGTCGGCCATGGCCGACACGCACGGCAACCTGCCGGAGCTGTTCGAACTGATTGTGCGCGCTGAGTTCCAATCGCTGGTCCCCATCAAGATCTCCTATGTGACGCACAAGGTGATCCCGCGCCGGCAGCCGGCGAAGTAGACGGAGCGCCTCGCGCTACTCGGAGTAGTATCCCTCGCGGGCTCGCACTTTATAAGTTTTCGAATCGCTCAGCCGCACTTCGAGTTTGCGCCATTCGCCCGGTTTCACATCCGGCGGACGGAAGGCCAGCAGATAGCCGTGTTTAAGATCGCCGGCGACGTTTTCGAACACTCCGCGGATTTCCTCCGGACGGCGGATGGCGAAGGGAAGTCCGCCGGTACCGCTCGATATGCCCTGCAATTGCTTCAGCAGAACTTTGTGGAGCAGCGCTTCGCCCTGCGCAATGGCATAGACGGGCGCACCCACCACTTTGGCGCGGCGCGCCGCGTTATCGGCGGTAAGTGTGCTCATGTTGTCGGCGCCGTCGGTGAAAACGACAATGGCCTTCTTGCCCCCGCGGGCCGCGATGTCGCGCGCCACTTTCACCAGCGCGTCGTGCAGCGCGGTTCTTCCGTCCGGATAGGTTCGCAGCACGGCCCGCTTGGCGGCGCGCTTGTCGGTGGTGAACGGTTGCAGCAGCGTGACGGTTTCCTGGAAGCTGTAGACCGCCACCGCGTCGTTGTCGCGCAGTTCATCGATCAGTTTCAGCGCGGCGTTTTTCAGCGCCGGCAGCGCACTCTGCATACTGCCGGTGGTATCGAGCAGCAACGCGCAGGACAGACTCGACGACTGCGTTTCGAATGCGGCGATGGGGCGTGTTTGTCCTTCCTCCACGACCGTGAACTGCGGCTTGCGCAGATCGTCGATGTAGCGGCCCCGGGAGTCCGTGATGGTGACCGGTACTTCCACCAGCCGCGAATTGGCGCGGAACATTCCGATTTCGGCCGGCGCGGGCGCGCGGCGCAACGATGCCTGCTGCCGCGGTGCGCCCTCGATGTTGTCCACCCCGGCGGCTTCCATCGCCACGCCCTGCGCAAGAGCACTCACCAGCGAGCCGAAGCCCGCGAAACCGCCCTCGAAACGGCTTCCGGAGGATTCATGCGAACGCACCAATTCGGTTTCCGCAAACAGCGCCGTGCCCGGTGCGAAGCGGTGCCGCTCCACCAGTCCCGAGTCCTCGCTCACCAATAACGTGTCCGGGTCCATCCACGCCGCATAGACCTGGCCGCTGAGCGCCCTGAGTACGCCCGCGCCATCCTGCGCCTTGAGCCGCGCCAGTTGCGGCACCGAAAGCAGCCGCTTCACCGCTTCGAACCTGTCGCGCTCCGCATCGGAGAACTTCATCAGGTTCTGCGCGATGGCGGCATCCGCGCTGTTGCCGCCGCCCGACATCGACCGCAACGTTTGCACGGCCTGAACGGAATGATCGCTCGCCTGCGCCGCGTCGCAAATCCGGCGGAAATAGCCTGCGCTAGATGGTGCATCAAGCGCACCAGATCTTACGCCGAGCGACAAGAGTTCGATCAGCGAATACCATTCGCCCATGACGCTCTCGCGCCGTGCGGGTTCGTAGTTGCGCGCGGCGGACGCGAATTTCTCCAGAGCGGCGAATTCCGGCGCGCCTATTCCGGGCAGTCTTCCGAAATACGCAAACAACGGCCGCCATTCGGTCTGGTTGCGGATGATCGCCGCGACCGACGCAGTATCTAAAGGTGTCTTGCGCTCCCGCTCGATGCGCACCAACTCCAGGAACAATTCCGGCGATTCGAGCTTCGCCAGCACTTCCTCGTCCGCGGCGCCGGTCTTCGACCATGCCTCGCGCCCGCCCGGGAAGCGCACTCGTCCGGCGGCATCCAGCGGCAAGTCCGCATAGAAACGCGGCTGCCACGACCCGCGAGGCTTATCGCCGGGCTTCAACGTCTCGTATGGATTACGAAACAGTTCGTAGAAACGCGCGGCAACGGCTAACGTCCGCGTGTAGTAACGCTGGTGTGCCTGATCGGTCCGCGCAACCACCGCGAAGTACGCCGCCAGCCTGCCGTTATCCTTGGCGAACAATCCACGGAAGAACGCTTCCGCGTCGCGCGCGCTCGCTCCGGCCAGTTTCGTCCAAACGGCTTCAGCCGCTTCTCCTCCTGGGACGGCGGCAGCACCGCCGCGCAGGGCAAACGCCTCGCCGTGTTCGCCGAGCAGGTCCGAGTGATATCGCACCAGCCTGCGCAAACCGGCGCCAGCCACCAGTGCCGTGGCAGTGTCGGTTCCCATCGTGCTCAGGCCCGCATAGACTTTCGCCAGGCGCAGGTCGCGCACGAACGCTTCGGCCAGCGCGCCGGGGTAGGCTTCCTTGCGCGTTCCTAGAAACGCCTCCCAGGACTCTCCGCCAATGAGACGGGCGTTCTCGGTCGGGAGTTCGAAGTGGAATGTCCGGCCGGCTTCGAGCGCTTCCTTCATCGCGATTTCGTCGACGCCCAACATGGCGAAGATGGGCTGCCGCGCGCCGTCGCCAGCGGTAGTGCCCGGTTCAACACTCGCCATGCCCCCGCTCGCTGCCACTTGCCATCCCAACGCGCGCAGCACACGCTCGGTTTCTTCGCGACCGGGTCCGGGCGCCAGTGTGAGTGTGATTGTGGCGCGACCTTCGTGCCGTTCGCCAGCCGCCGAAAGTTCCTGCATGGCGGCGAAGTAGGATCGCAAGCTGCGCAAGTACCCGGTGAGACTCTGACTGGAATCCGGTGACGCCAACCGTACGCGCGTCCGGCAATACTCGGCAAAGAAGTCGTCGAACGAGACAGGTTTCGAAATGCGCGCCGCCTTCGCCAGTGCCCGCATGCCGCCCGGCACCCAGGCTTCACCGGCGGGCGCGAGGCTCAGATTCGCGGCTTCCAACTCCGCCGGAGCGCCCGCCGGTTCAGGCTTCCCCAAGTTGGCGATCCGCGTGCGCACAGTGTCGGCATCGGCGGCCTTCGGCTCGATCGCTAAGTATTCGCGCAGATGCGTTTCCGCGCCCGCATAGTCCTTCTTGGCGGCGAGGATGGATCCCAGAACGAATTCAGCTCGCGGCAGCAGCCGTTTGCGGTCCAGCCGCAGAGCCTCCCGCACGCTCGTCTCGGCGCCAACCAGATCGTTGCGATGATAACGTGCGACGGCGTTGTGGACGAACGCTTCCGGATAGCGATGCCGCGCGTCGGCTTTAATCAAGGCCTCGCTGGTGGTGAAAGCTGTTTCCCAATCCTTGATCTGCACCGCCAGACGCGTGAGTAGCACATACGGTCCCAAAGCCTTCGGGTCCGCCTCGATAGCGTGCCGGAATGCGTCCAGCGCCTCATCGACCTTCTTCTGGTTTTGATACATGGCGCCGAGCAGGTGCCAGCCGCGCGCGAATTTCGGATGCGCCGCTACCACCGGACGGAGACGCTGTTCGGCCTCGTGCCAGTTGCCGGCCGCGACCGCTTTCATGGCCAACACCCAAGGCTTGCGAGCGGACTTCGGCATAGTCGAGTCGGCTTCCGTCGAGAAAGCCGCCTCCGGGCGCGGGCGCCGCAGAATCAACGTGGGCAAGTGGGGATCATTCGTGGGCCGCCAATCGCTGAGATCGATTGCGTTGGATTCATAGCCGGAAAGGCTTGCGCGAAGGAAGCAACGCAAATCTCCCACCATGATTCCGAACGGGACCGAATCCAATCGCGCCGAGCCCAGTCCGTTGGTCTCCACCAAACGGAACTGATAGCGCCCAGTTCGATCCGTCACAGCTTCTCGTATCGGCCGGTCGCTGCAACGACGTTCGATCCAGACCGGCCTCGGCGGCGCCGCGCCATCTTCCATCAGCACCTGTCCGGTCAAATACCAGGACTGTGCCCTGGCCGGCACAGTCAATAGAAATAAGGCTATGATTGCGGCGGAAACCGCCACTGCACAACGTGGATTCACTCGCACTCCCTAGCGGGCGTAGTAACCTTCGCGCGCCCGCACCTTCCGGGCTCCCGTGTCTGTGAGCCGAACTTCAATCTTACGCCACACTCCGGCCTTGGCTTCCGCCGGCCGGAACGCCAACAGGTAGCCGTGTTTCAGGTCGCCCGAGATGCCTTCGAAAACACCGCGGATCTCGTTGGGGTTGTGAATCGCGAACGACAAGCCGCCCGTCGAAGTGGCGACATTGTCCAGTTGTTTGAGTACGTGCGGAAAACGCAGCGCCTGGCCTTGCGCGATGGTGTAAACGGGCGCGCCGATTGTCTTAGCCCGTTTGATCACCGTGTCGGATGCGAGCGTGCTGGCGTTGTCGGCGCCGTCGGTGAACACCACGATGACTTTCTTGCCCGTGCGGTTGGATATGCCGCGGCTGACTCGGGCCAGCGAATCGTACAAAGCCGTGGTGCCATCCGGCACTGCCCGCAGCACCGCGCGTTTGGCCGCCTTCTTGTCGGTTGTATAGGGCTGCAATTCGGTGAGGGTTTCGCGGAACGTGTACACCGCCACCGTGTCCATGTCGCGCAATTCGCCGATCAGTTTTAGCGCTGCGTTCTTCAACGCGGGCAGCGCGGCCTGCATGCTGCCCGTTGTATCCAGCAGCAGCGCGCAGGACAAGCTCGACGTGTTAGGTTCGAATGCCGCTAGCGGACGTCCCTGGCCTTCTTCATACACCTGGAACAGGTTCCCGGGTAAGTTATCCACGTAGCGCCCATCCGCGTCCATGACGGTGGCATAGACTTCCACCAGACGTGCATCGGCCCGGAATGTTGCCTCCATCACTGGTTCGGCCGCACCAGCGCTGGCAACCCGCGCCGCACTCTGGTTCTGCTCTTCGATTCGATACGCTCCGCCGGCGGCGAGTGTCTTTGTTAGGTCGCCGAATTGGGCGAATCCTCCCAGGTAGTAACTCGCCCTCCCGACGCTGGATATGCGCAACTCCGTCGGCGGAAATGGCGGAAGATACCGTGCCTGTAGCTGCAACTCGATGAAATTATGTTTGCGCACCAGCAGTGGATCTTCACTTACTAACAAACCGTCCGGAGACAAATAGGCGGCGTAGATTTGTCCGCTCAGCGCATGGAGCGCATTTTCGCCGGCGGCATCGGGGTTCGCAGCCAGCGATGGCACCTTCTGCATGGCGCGCACTTCCACGAACGCGGCGTACCGCTCGCCTTCCAGGCGCAGGAGTCGCGACGGCACCGCCTCGTCGAGCGAGCCGCCCGGTCCGGTCATCGTTCGCAACACCGCCAGCGCGTTCGCGGCGAACTTGTCGCTCTGGTGAATGGCGCACGTCGCGCGGAAAACACCGGCGCTCGCGGCGCTGTTGATGGAACCCGCTTTCACTCCAAGCGCGTTCAATTCAACCAGCGCGTGCCACATGCCCATCAACCGGTTGCGCTTCTCCGCTGGATATTCGGCGGCGGCCGCCGCGAACGTCTCCAGTGCGCGGAACTCCGCGCCGCGTAGCGACGGAAGCCGCTTGAAGTAATCGAGCAGCGATTCCCACTCGATCATGTGTCCGGACAGGATGCGCGCCGATTCTTCGTCGAGCGGCGCCACGCGTTCCTTCTCCAGTTTTGCCAGTGCCAGGATGTTCTCGAAGTTGCCCGGAACGATGAGTGCGTTTTGCTCGGCTCCCGGTTGGGCTTGCCAAGCGGGTGCGCCTCCCGGCAGACGCAGATTTGCATTTGCGTCGACGGGCAGATCCTTTAGATAGTTCGCTGGCCACTTGCGATCTCGAAACAGACCGTAGAGGCGCGGCAGGATGGCGGACCTGGTGTAGAACTGAATGTGCGCGTCGCCGGACCGCGCTACTGCCGCGTAGAACTCCGCCAGGCGTCCTGAATCCTTGGCGAATAGCGCGCGCAGAAAACGTTTCGCGTCGCGAGGGCTTGTCCCCGCCAGCGACTTCCACATCGCCTCGGCCGTTTCACCGCCCGGCGCCTCCACCACCTGATTGCGGACGCGGACCACCGGCGCGGACTCGGCCATGAATTTCGAATGCTGCAGCACGATAACGTGCAGTCCGAGCGCGGCCACCAGCGCATCGGCCGACGCCGTGTCCATCTGGCTCAATCCCGCGTACGTCCGCGCCAACCGGAAATCCCGGGCGAACGCTTCCGCCATGCCGCCCCCGAAAACCAGATCGGGGCGCAGGATCTTCTGCCACGCGTTTCCACCGATCAGCCGCGCCATGTCGCTCGCAATCGTGAAGCGGCAAGGGCGTCCGGCTTCGAGCGCCTCCTGCATGTCGACTTCATCGATTCCGAACACCGACGCGACGCTCTGCCTTGGCCCGTCGGCTTCCTTGTCGCCGGGTTCCACCTTGGCCCGGCCGTCCGAATTCACCACCGTCCAGCCCAGCAGTTCAAGCGCTTCCTTGGTCCGCGCGAGTTGATCGGCCGAACCGAGCGCCAACTCCACCACGGCGGGCTTATCGTGAACACCTGCACCCGGCCCCAGTTTGACCGCGGCGTCGAAAAACGCGAGCACCCTCGCTTGATAACGCGCCACCTGATCTTCCGGTCCCGTCACACTGCCGCGTGCCAGAGCGCGCGTGTAGGCCGCAAAGAACGTCTCAAGAGTGTGTTTCTCATCGATGCCGGCCACTTCGGCCAATGCCTTCATGCCGCCGGGAACCCAGGCTTGGATGGGCGAGGGAAGGCTGGACTCCGCCAACTCGATGTGGCGCGGCACCTCCTGCGACGGTGCGCGGAGCTTCGCGATCCACGTCCTCACTGAAGCGGCATTAGCCGCTTGCGGGTCGAGTTTCAGGTACCGTTCCAGGTGTTCGATGGCGCCCGTGCGATCGCGTTTCTCAAGTAGAACCGCCGCCAGGACGTACTCGGCGCGCGGCATGTGTCCGCTCCGGTCCAGGCGAATCGCTTCGCGCACGCTCTTTTCGGCGCCCTCGACATCGTGCTGGCGCAGCCTTGCCAGCGCGTTGTCGACATAAGCTTCCGGGTGAGTGTGCCGCGCGTCGGCTTCGATCAATCGCGCCGTGGACTCGACGGCGGCGCGCCAGTCCTCTTGCTCGATATCGAGCCGCGACACCGCGAGATACGGCTGCAACCACTGCGGGTCCGCTTCCGAGGCACTCAAGTAGCATTTCCTCGCTTCGGAGTACCTCTTGGCGTTTTGGTGAATAGTGCCGAGCATGTACCACGCCTGCGCGAAGCGTGGATGCTGCCGCGTCAGGATGCTCAGTTGTTTCTCGGCTTCCGCCCAACGCTGCTTCTCAACGTTTTGCGTTGCTTCGGTCCAGAGACGCAGCGCGTCGCGCGGCACGGTTTTGCCTTGCTGCTGGCGCAAACGCTCATCCATTCCCGCCTTGCCCAGGACCAGCGTGGGCAGACTCGTGGCGCCGCTTTTCACCCATTCGTCGATGTTGATTCGTGTAGATTGATACCCCGCCAGCACGGCCCGGAGTTCACAAAGGGTCGCGCCGGTGACGTCTTCGAGCGCGATAGTCGCGCTCGACGGAGCGCCGACCGACGAGGCCAGCACCGCGCGCCGGAGTTCATAACGGCCCTGGCGGTCGGTCATGACCTCAAAGTGCCTGCGGCTGTCGCTGCAGAAGCGCTCGATCCCCACGCGATCGGGCGGCGCGGAGCCGTCCTCCATGGTTACGCGCCCTTTTACCACCAGGCTCTCGGGGCGCAGCTGAACTGCAAACAATACAATAAAGACAAGTAAGCGCCACACACCAAAGTGCATTGGTTTGTCACTTTAGCACTTACTCGACGGTTATGCTACTGGAAGTAACCGTCGCGCGCGCGCACTTTGTGTCCTTTGACTCCCTTGAGTTGAACCGCAATCTTGCGCCACTCGCCGGGCTTACCGTCCGGCGGTTGATAGGCCAGTAAGTAGCCGTGTTTCAAATCTCCAGCCACCTTTTCAAATACTGTCTGAATCTGCCGCGGCTCGCGGATGCTGAACGACAAACCGCCCGTTGTGGTGGAGATGTTGGTGAGCTGCGCGAGCAGCGCGGGATGATTGAGTGCCGCGCCCTGCGCGATGGTGTAAACCGGAACGCCGGCCAGCTTGGCCCGGCGGATGGCGTGCTCGGCGGTCACCGAACTCTGGTTGTCGTCGCCGTCGGTGAACACCACGATTACTTTCTTGCCGCTACGGCCGGAGATAGCGTAAGCCACCTCGGCCACGGCATCATAGAGGGCTGTGCGCCCGTGCGGATATGCAGGTAACACGGCACGCTTGGCGGCACGCTTCTTCTTGGTGAACGCCTGGCGCTCCAGAGTAACATCGCTGAAGCTGTATACCGCCACCGAGTCTTCTTCGCGCAACTCGCCCAGCAAACGCAGCGCGGCGTTCTTCAATGCTGGCAGTGCGGCTTCCATGCTGCCGGTCGTATCCAGCAACAGCGCGCAACTAAGTCCCGCCGAACTGGGCTCGAATGCCTTAATGGGCTGCGGTTTGCCTTCATCGAGAATCTCGAAGCTGTCGGCCCGCAGATTGTCCAAATAGCGCCCCCGCTCGTCGGTCACCGTGGCGTGGACTTCCACCAGCCGCGCGTCGGTCGAAAACACGGCTACGCCATCCTGCGCGGCGGCCTTGGCGAACGAGGTGACCGGCTCGACTTCGGATCCGTCCAGTTGTCCCGGCGCGATGAAAGGCTGCGCGGGGCTGACGGCCAGCTTTCGCGCGGCTTCGGCGAATCCAGCGAAGCCACCGACAAAGTAGCTGCCGGGCGCCACGCTCGACAACCGCAGTGCCGCGGGAAGGAATACGGGCGACTCGGGCGAATTATCGGCGAACTGGTGCCGGCGTGAGAACTCCGCGTCCTCACGCAACACAATGAATTGGGGATTGAGCCGCGCGGCGTACACAATGCCGCTCAGCGCGGCCAGGAATTGCGCCCGGTTGCGCTCGTCCAACCGCGGGATTTTCTGCATGGCGCGAATGCGGTCGTAAGCCGTGCGCTTCTCGCCTTCCAGGCGAAGGACCTTCGACGGAATCGCCGCGTCCAGTTCCGTCGCCTGCCCGGCCATCTCGCGAAGGATCGCCATGGTGCGGGCCGGAGATTCGCCCGCCGACAATTCCCGCGACACGCGTTCGAACAGCCGCGCGCCGGTGGATGCGTCAAACGTTCCCGCTTCGGTGCCCAGCGCGATCAACTCCACCAGCGAATGCCACTCGCCCATGACGTGGTTGCGCTTGGCCGGGTCGATTTTTCGCATGGCCGCCTCGAACGATTCGAGCGCCGCGAACTGCGCGCCGCCTAATCCAGGCAGCCTTTCGAAATACTGAAACAATCCGCGCCATGCCGTGAAGTGCCGGGCAAGAGCTCTGGCTGAAGCCGCGTCTAGCGGCGTCTTTCTCGCGGACTCAAGCCGCGCGGCCGCGATCAGAGCTTCCGGCGTTCCGAAATCCGGAAGCAGTTTGCCATCCGCGGCGGCGGAATTCGTCCACGAGAGCCGCGAACCCGGGAAACGCAGTTTTCCATCGGCGTCCAGCGGCAAATCCTGGAAATACTGTGGCGGCCACGTCCCGCGCGGCGTGTCGCCCGGACGGATCAGCAAATAAGGATCGCGGAACATCGCGTAGTAGGCGGCGGCGTCTTCCGCCGAGCGCATCAGGAACTTTTGATGCGCGGCATCGGATTTGGCCACCATTGCATAGAAGCCCGCCATCCGCCCGCGGTCCTTGGCAAACAACGCATGATAGAATCCCTTGGCGTCGCGCGGGCTCGGACCCAGCAGCCTTGTCCACACTTCCATGGCGTTGCTACCGCCGGGAGCCGCCGCCGCGCTGCCCACCAGCCGGAACGCCTCGGCGTTCTTCCACAGAAGATTGGCGTGATTCCCGGCCAGATTGCGAAGGCCTACGGCTTCCACCAGCGCCGAGGCCGTGTCGTTACCCATGATCTCCAGCGCCGCGTAGAGCTTCGGTAAGCGCAGATCGCGCGCGAAGGCTTCCGTAAGCCCCCCGGCCAGCGTCAGGTTTGCCGGCAACATGGCCGCCCACGCGTCTCCGCCCATCAGCCGCGCGCTCTCGCTCACGATTTCGATCTTGTACTCCCGGCCCGCTTCCAGCGCTTCCTGCATCGCCAGTTCGTTGATGCC
>CAZDIZ010000137.1:0-17110 GCA_964505625.1 uncultured Solibacteraceae bacterium
TGTTTCCGTATTCCGCGCTGTAGGCATTCGTGATGACCTTCACTTCGGCGGTGGACTCCTGAGTCGGAATGACGCCGAAATTGTGGCCGCCGTAACTGGTGCGATTGGGCACGCCGTCCAGCAGCATTTCGTTGGTACGCTCTTGTCCACCGTTGAGCATGAAGCCCGATGCGCCCGAGTTTCCCGACGGCGTCATGCCGCGATCGTTACCCGCCACCACCACGCCCGGCGCACTCGGCAGAATGCTCATCACCACGCGCTGGACGGTTGGCGTGTACAGCGTGCGGATCTGGTCGATCTCTCCGCCGCGATCCGCGTTTTCAAACTCCACCAGGCTGACTCTGTCGCTGACCGTAACCGCTTCGGTTACCGATCCCATCGCCAGTTTGAGGTTGACGGTCGGATTCGAAGCCGCCACCACCACGACGTTCGGCTGCACTGCTTTCTGGAATCCCTGATGCGCTACCTCCACCGAATAATTGCCCGGCTGAAGGAATCGCACGTTATAGAATCCATCCGCCGTTGTCGCGGCGCTGTATTTCGCCCCCGTCAATAAGTTCGTGACGGCAACCGTCGCGCCCACGATGGGAGCGTCCGAAGGATCCGTCACACGTCCGCTGATTGTTCCGAGCGCGGCGCCTTGTCCAAACAGGAGCGTCGCGCACATTAACACACCGATAACCACTGCGAGTAGTCTAGTCATCTCCCACCTCACATATGATAGGGGCCCCGCCGCGGCAAGGCCCCTCTGCTTGCACGACCTAGAAGGTAACTCTTCCCGCAAACTGAATCTGTCGCGGGTAGTTCGACTGTGTTTGATAGCCGCCAATTTGCCCAAAGCAGGACTTCGAAGCCGAGTTGCAGTTGCCCGTCGATCCGAACCATTGCGGCGTGTTGGTTGCGTTAATCCAGTTGTTGATGAACTGGAACTTCACTCGCTCCGTGATCCGGAAGTTCTTCATGATCCCGAAGTCGAAGCTGTGCGTGGGTGGTTCGCGCAGCCGGCCGGTGACATACGACCATCGTCTCGGCAGGTACGCGTTTGTGTTCAAGGTGTAAGCAGCCGGGTTGATCCATTGATCCAGACGCTGGCCGCCCGGTACGGCATTCGGGTCCACGCCAGCCACCGGAATGGTGTCGGCGCCGAGCTGGTAGGGCTTTCCGCTCGAAATACGCACCATCCAGTTGATCTGCCAGCCGCCGATGAGGTGATCCAGCCAGCCGGGCATGTCCTTCCACGTCCAGCGGCTTCGGCCCCACGGCATTTCCCAGGCGCCGTTCGGCACGAACGCCTGCGGGATGTCGTAATCGTCGACGCGCTTTTCCAGGAAGTTGTCGAAGGAGTTCTGGTAACCGTAGTGGCCCAGTTTCTTCGACACCGTGTAGGCCAAGCTCATGCTCAGCCCGTGGCTGAAGCGCTTGGTCAACTGCATCTGCACACCGTCGTAACGCGAGTCGCCGATCGGCGAGTTAGACATGGTCACACCGGTAAACTGCGGGTAAGGGTATTGCAGTGAAGCGAACGCGATCTTCGACTGATTGAGCGAGTAACCAGGCACCAGCCCCGCGAATGGGTTGTCCACCTGCTTGTTCAACACGGAAGCACCCTGGATGAATAGCGACTCCGGGTAGACGTTCAGCGAGCGATTCACCGGTAAGCGGTCGTTCTTGTTGAACGTGTATCCCACGCTCAACAGCATGCTCCACGGGAGTTCGCGCTGAACCTCGAAACTGGCCTGGAAGGAGCGAGGCTCCCTGGTGTGGGGATCCACAAACGTCACACTCTGGCCGATGTTGGTCGCCAATCCCTTGCTCGATCCGGTCGGCTGTTGCAGTCCGGTCGGGAACGGGTTGTCGATCAGGTTGATGGGTACCCGGCTCGAACTGTACAGCACGGAAGTGGTCGTCTGGCTATATCCGGCGGGCTGCCCCGGATCGTACCAGATCGGTCCGTAGAACAGGCCAAAGCCGCCGCGCAGAGCCGTCTTCGAATTCAGCGCATACGCGAAACCGGCGCGCGGCCCGAAGTTCTTCCGCGTCGCGTCGTAGACGTTGCGCGCCTGCCCGCCCACACCCGGGAAGGTCAGACCGCCAACCAGACTGGAACACGCTGGGCAGTTCGAAGCGCCTACCGCGCTCTTCACCAGCGACGCCAGCGGGCTCGCCGCGGTCGTGTCGAATATGCCGGTCATGGCGTTGTAGCGGTCCGTCATCGGTCCGGTGTAATCCCAACGCAAGCCGAAATTGAGCTTCAACTTCGAAGTCACGCTGATGTCGTCCTGAACGAACAACGCCATGCTGACGCTCTGCCGCGCCGGCAACGACACCACGTCGATGGACGCGCTGCCCACGCCCATCAGGAAACTGGCCACCGGATCTCCCGAACTGGCCGTGCTCACATCCGGATCCAGGTTGCTGGCGGTCCGGCTGAAGCCGAAATTCCCGGCGTTGTAACCCGCCGCAACGTTGTAATAGCGTTCCATGCGGGCCTGACCGCCGATCTTCAGCGTGTGCCGGCCAACGATCTTCGAAAAGGTGGCGTCCAGGTTGTTGATCTGGTCCGGAGTGAAGTTGCCGGAACCCTGACCGCCGCCGCTAAACTCCACTCCGTTCTGGTTGCCGCCTCCAAAGTTGAAATACGGGAAATACGGGGACGCCTGCGCCACAAACGTCGAGCTGAACCCCAGCGCCGAAGGAGTCACTTCGCCGCGCTTGTTATTGAGGCTCGCCGTAAGATAACGCTGCAATCCGGCGCGAACGTTCAATACAGCCGTCGGCGAAAGCGTGCGTGTATAGTCCACCGCCAGGTTGTGATTGGCGCGCGTGAATGGGAAGCCGGTATTGATGTCCGCCGCGCCAGGATAGAACTCCACGTCGTAAGAGTTGAAGTTGTTCCGAATATGGCGCACGCTGAACCGGTTGTTGTCGTTGATGTTCCAGTCGATACGGTTGTTGTACTCGCTGAAATCGGCCTTGGCCGAACCGCCCGACGGTACGTAGTTGCTGCCGCGGGTAATCGCGTCGCCGGTCGCGTTCGGCAGCGGAATGTACTTCCAGAACGCCTTCGCCACCGGACTCATGCGGCTGGAGGGAATGATGTTACCGGCCAGCGGCGATCGCGAGTACTTACCGGTGCTGGAGTTCTGCGTGATACTCCAGGGATCGTAAATCAGAAGTTGCGATTTCGTTCCGCTGTTGTTGTACCAAGTGTCACTGAAGTTTCCGTCACGCTCCTGCTGCGTGGGAACGTGTCCGAGATAAGACTTCTTGCTGCCGGAATGCAGGCGGCCCCAACCGGAGTTGAAGAACAGCTTGTTCTTAAAGATCGGGCCGTTCACGACGAAGCCGTACTGATCGAAGTGAACCGGCAGACGGCCCTGGCTCGCCCGGTTCCTTTCGAACGTATTGGCCGCCATCGTGACGTTGCGGTTGAAGAAGTAGCCTTCCCCGTGAAAGTCGTTGCTGCCCGAGCGCGTCGTGATGTTGATGACGCCTCCGGTGGTGCGCCCGTACTCCGCGCTGTAGGCGCTGGACAACACCTTCATCTCGGCCACCGATTCCTGCGTCGGGATGGTACCGTACAACCCGCCCTCAGTGCCGCCCCGGTTCGGAACGCCGTCGATCAACATCTCGTTCGATTTCGCCTGCCCGCCGCTGATCGAAATGGAGGTCGACCCCGAGTTGTCATACGGCGTAAAGCTCTTGGCGTTGGTAGCCACCGTGACGCCGGCCGCCGCCCAGGTGATGCCCATGATGTTGTGGCCTTGCGTGGGCGTATTGGCCATGCGCACGTTGTCGATGATCGCGCCCTTGTCGGCGGTCTGCGTTTCCAACTGCGCCACTTGTTCGGAGACCGTAACGGTCTCGGCCACGGCTCCCAACGTGAGCGTGAAATTCACCGTGATGCTGGTCGCTGTCGCCACCACCACGTTAGGCTGCACGGATTTCTGGAAGCCCGTCTTGCTAACTGACACCGAGTAGGTGCCGGGTGGAAGGAACCGGACCGTGTAGTACCCATCGGTCGTCGTTGCGGCCGTGGTACTGGTTCCGGTCTTCACATTTGTCACAATAATTCCCGCATCGGGAACCGGTGCCTGCGATGGGTCCGCGACTCGTCCGCTGATGGACCCCAACGCGGCGCCTTGTCCGAATACTGGTACGGCGGTTGCCAGGACAATGACAACAGCCGCCAAAACGACACTGCAGTAACGGCCTGACATAACTCACCTCTTGAATAGTCTCTTTCCGATGGCCGGCCATCTGGCCGGCCATTCTCTAGAACGTAACCCCTTGATCTCTGCCCCCACTGTGGAGCGGATCGCGGGTCCCGTCAAGCTTTTCTTATGCCGTCGACAATCGCTCCCGCGACGGCAATCTCCTCCGCCGTGGCCGGAACCTGCGGGCTACGCGGCGGTCCAATCTTGATTCCCGACACCCGTTCAATCGTCGCGCGAAGAATGGGGATTGGATTAATGCGGTTGTTCTGGTTTAGTGATGCGAAGAACGGTGCCATCTTGAAGTAGATCGCCGCGGCTTTCACGTTGTCGCCCTTGAAGTAGGCATCGATCATGGCCTTCATGCAATCGCCGATGACCTGCGAACCGCCGCTGACGACTCCGACGCCTCGCTGCGGCAGCACCTGCAACACCATGGTGTCGTCGCCGCAATAGATCGAGAAGTCTTCCGGCGTCCGAAGGGCAAACGAAGTCGCTTGCGTCGGCTGAATCCCCGCTTCTTCCTTAATGCCTCGGATGTTGGGGATCTTCACCAAAGCTTCCAGCGTCTCCGGCTCCATGTTGACGCCCGTGAACAACGGGATGTTGTAAACGAGTACCGGCAACTTGGTCGCCCCGCTGACGGCTTCGAAATGCCGCCGGATGCCTTCCTGCGTGGGCTTGCCGTAGTACGGCAACACGCACATCGCCACATCGAATTCCATTTCTTCGGCGATCCGCGCAAAACGCACGGCGGCGCGCGTCGACGCCGAGCCAACTCCCGCCACCAGAGGAACGCGTCCTTTGTTGGCAGCCTTGACGGTCTTCCAGATTTCCAGACGCTCTTCGTCAGTTAGCGCGTAAAATTCGCCCGTCGTGCCGGTTACGATGATCGAGTCGCAAAAACCCCGGGTGATGACAAAATCCACTAACTGTCCCAGCGCTTCGTAGTTCACCTCCTCGTTGGCCGTAAATGGCGTCACCAATGGGACCGATACACGGCCCATAATCTCTGACAGTCTCTTCATTCAATCTCCTTGTTCAAAACGACGGCATCGCAACGGCCAGTCCCCTGCGTCGAGCCCCTAGAGCGCTCTCCACCGCGCGTGCCGTCTCCAAAACGCGTTCTCCGTATTCCCGGATCCGTTCCCGTGGGAGACGGCTTGCGGGCGCGGAGACGCTCAGCGCCGCCGCGCTTCCATCCACCAACACAGCGATGGCGGCCGCGACGCAGATCACTCCCAGTTCGTTTTCTTCCAGGTCCACGGTGTATCCGTCCCCGCGAACCCGCCCCAATTCCTCTTCCAGACGTTCGATGGTCGCGATCGTGTGCGGCGTGAATCGCGGCAGTCCCTTCTTCTCCACGATCATGCGAACCCTCTCGCCGGGCAGCGTGGCGAGAATCGCCTTTCCCAGTCCCGTGCAGTGCAACGGCGCGCGCAGGCCTTCGTCTCCGCGCGTGTGCAACTGAAATGGGGATTCGATTGCCGACAAAATCAGGATTTCGTTGTCCGATATAACACCGAGTTTGACGGTCTCCTTCGTCTCCGCCGCCAGACGCTTCAGATGCGGCATCGCCGCCGTCACCAACCTTGTGCTGTGCGAGAAACGCATGCCCAGTTCGTACAGCCGGGGACCCAGCCGGTAACGCTTGTCGGCCGGATCCTGCTTGAGAAAATCCATCGCCTCAAGCGTCCGTAACAGATTGTGGGTGGTGGACTTCGGCATCTCCATGCGCCGGCTCAAGTCGCTGACGCTCAGACTCGGCGGATCGGTGCCGAATTCGCACAGGATCTCAAGCGCTTTGCGCACCGCCGCCACTTCATAGTTGCCGTTCGGCTTACCGTTTCCGTTCATGATGACTGAACCTCAGTTCTTGTTTCTGAACAGAATCTACCCCTACTACTCCCGCCTGTCAAGGGGAATCTATGCCAATTTGGCCTGTTTTGTGCAGCTCTGCGGTTTGTTTTTTTGGTTTTACAGACCGGCCGGAAAATGCTTCAGTTAGATTGAACAGAGGCTATAGGAGGGCCGTCCGGCGTGCGTCCAGAATGGCCGCGAGACTACGTTCGATGTCCTGCTCCGTGGTGATCCAATTGGCCACGCTGACGCGCATAGCCGGGCGGTCCTGCCAGGTGGTTCCACCGCACCAACAGGTCCCCTGCTGCTGAATCAACCCGATGATGCGCGAGGTCAGTTCCGCGTCGCCGAAGGCCACCAGCACCTGGTTCAGCACAACGTCGTTCAGAATCTCGCATCCGGCCGCGCGCAGGCCGTCGGCCATGCGGCGGGCGTGCCGGCAGGTTCGATCGATCATCTCGGCCACGCCGCTGCGTCCCAACGAGCGCAGCGCGGCCCAAATCTCCACACCGCGGGCGCGGCGGGATAACTCGGGAGTGAACAGGCCCGGGTCGCGGTGTTCGGCCAGCGGGATGTAGGATGCTGTAACCGACATGGCACGGTAAAGCAGTTCGGCATCGCGCACAAACGCCAGACCGCTGTCATAGGGAACGTTCAACCATTTGTGCGCGTCGGTGGCCCAGCTATCGGCCTTCTCGACGCCGGCCGCCAGATGCGCGTACCGCGGGCTGGCCGCCGCCCACAACCCGAAAGCTCCGTCCACGTGCACCCAGGCACCGCGCTCATGGACATCGTCACAGATTAATCCAACGGGATCCGACGCTCCGGTATTGACGTTTCCGACTTGCACGCACACGATGGCCGGTGGCGCGAAATGCGGAAGCGCATCGGCTCGCATGCGTCCCTGTCCGTCCACCGGAACCCGCAGCACTCTGCGCCGCCCCAGCCCTAGCAGGCCCAGCGACTTCAACACCGACGGGTGTACTTCCTCGCTCACCACCACGGTCACCGGGGGTGCGCCGTTCAAGCCGTCGGCGTCCACGTCCCACCCGGCCGCCTCCAGCACCTTCCGCCGGCCCGCGGCCAATCCGGTGAAGCTGGCCATGGTGGCACCAGTGACAAATGCACCGCCGCAGCCGGCCGGCAGTTTCAGCAGATCCAACAGCCACGCGAGCGAAATCTCTTCCAGCGCGGATGCGATGGGGCTGGACGCGTAGAGAGCCGCGTTCTGATCCCACGCGCCGGCAAGCCAGTTGGCCGCCAGCGCCACCGGCAGCGTGCCGCCATGTACGAAACCGTAGAACCGTCCACCTGCCGTGGCCACAGTCGCTGGAGAGCCGATGCGATCAAGCGCTTCGAGTACACTTTCGGCGTCGGTAGGTTGATCGGGCAAAGGTCCACCCAACTCCTGCAACCGCGACAACGCTTCTTCATCCGGAGCGACACGCCGCGTGCTTAACTCGTCGAGGTATCGCGCGGCCCGCTGAGCCGCGCGGTCGAGAATCGGGGACAAATCTCAGAATAGCGCGGTTCTGCTCCGCGGCTACACCCAGTGGGGCGCGGAGGGCCGATCGATGGCCGCGCGCAAGAACGTACGGGCGCGCTCCACGGTCATCGAAGGATTGCGGAACTTCGAGCCCATCAGGTCCACCATGTTCTCAAAGCAACGCGTGTTGCGGATCTGGCCGGCGAAGCGTTCGCGGCCCGGCCCCAGTGCCGTCAGCAGCACGTAGTCCGAGGTGTGGTCTCCACTCACCCAGCCGATGCCGGTATGATTGCCGACCGCCTGACCCAGTATTCCGGTCACCTTGTCGAGGCGCGAGTTCAAACTCAGCTTCTTCTGCCCCGCCGCCGCCGAGCGCACCGCCTCCACTTCGTCTTCACTGAACTCGAACCCGAACGCTTCCCGCGCCAGTTCCTGAACCAGAGCCGCATCGGGCTTGCCTTTTCCGCTCAACTTCGGCACCAGCAAGCTATAGGAACTCTTGGCGCGCGCCAGAACCTTGAAACCGTTGGAAGCGCTGTTCCATTCGGCCCACTTGCCGCCGATCGCCGGGTTGGAATTCCCGTGGTCGGCCGTAATCACCACCAGCGTCTCGGGATGCTTCTCGGCGAAACGCAACACAACGTCGATGGCATCGTCGAACGCCAGTTGCTCCCACATCTGAGCGGCCGCATCGTTGCTGTGCGCGGCGTGATCCACGCGCCCACCTTCCACCTGAAGCAGGAACCCCTTGGGGGAGGATTCGAGCAACGCGAGCGCCGTCGAGGCCATCTCGGCCAGCGTGGGCACGGTGCGCTGCAGTTCGGCATTGTTGTTGCGGTCCAGCGTGTAGGGGATCATTCCGTTGGAGAAAAGTCCCAACAGTTTCCGCGGACCCTTTGCGCCGCCTTGTACACGCAACAGTTCGTCGCGCGACAGGATCGTCGAAAAACCGTCCGCGCGGAATTGGCCCACCACGTCGCGCTTGTCCTTGCGCAGAGCAGCTTCAAAAAACTGGCGCCCGCCGCCCAGCACCACATCCACGTTTTGCGGGTATTGCGTCGCAATGTCATCCTCGCTGCCCCGGTTGCGCTGCACCGCGGTGAAACCCGCCGGCGTGGCGTGGGTCACCGTGGTGGTGGTGACCAGCCCCACGCGCCGCCCCGTGTCGCGGCTGACGCTGGCGATGGGCGTGAGCTTGGTTCCATCCGGCAACGTGTTGACCCAACCGTTGAAAATGCGTGATCCGGACCCCCAACTCGACGATGCCGCCGACGAGTCTGTCACCACCGAATTCAGCGACGCCATGTCCATCAAACCGCGCGCCGCTTCCGGACGGTCGATCAACGCACGCCACAGCAATCCTTTTCCGCGCACCAGCCACGAGAACTGCTCAGCCATCGGCAACACGCTGGGGCTCATGCCATCAGCCACCATGAAAATGATGTTCTTGGGAACGGCTCCCGGTTTGCTTGCGGCCTGCAACGCTTCGAGCGATCCGGCCACCGAGGCCAATACGCCGGCGCGTCCCAGAAACGCCCGGCGCCCAATATTGCGCGCGGAATTCATCTCGTATCTCCTGTCGATTTGTGTGGCCCGCTTTGCGGGTGTCTTAACTTCCAATGTGAATCAAAACCCCGGACGCGCGCAAACGCCCTGCTATCACTAGGGATTATTGAAAAGCCGGGGACAGACTGCTCTGCCTCGCGTTTTGTCGCGCGCGCAGAGCGGTCTGTCCCCGGTTTTTCAGCAATCTCCGATTCGATCGGTCTATCTTGGAAATATGATCTACCGCAAGTTGGGCGCCTCCGGAATCGAAGCATCGGCCATCGGTTTGGGCACTTGGGCCATCGGAGGCTGGCTCTGGGGAGGAGCCGAACAGAGCGAATCGATTCGCGCCATCGAGACGGCCATCGACTCCGGCATCAATCTCATCGACACCGCGCCGGTGTACGGCCTCGGCGTATCGGAGCAGACCGTCGGCATGGCTATTCGAGGCAAGCGCGACAAAGTGGTCCTGGCCACCAAGTGCGGCCTGGTGTGGCACACCACCGAAGGCCGGCACTTCTTCGACCAGGACGGCAAACCGGTGCACCGCTTTCTGGGCGCGGCGTCCATTCGCTACGAGATCGAACAAAGCCTGCGCCGTCTGGGGACCGACAACATCGATCTCTATCAAACGCACTGGCAGGATTCGACCACGCCCATTGAGGAGACCATGGCGGTCTTGCTCGAACTCAAACGCGAAGGCAAAATCCGCGCCATCGGTGTCAGCAACGCGAGCGTCGCGGAGATGAATCGCTATCGCGCCGCCGGTCCCATCGACACGGATCAGGAAAAGTACAGCATGCTGGATCGCGAACCGGAGCAGGAACAACTGCCGTATCTGCGCTCGAACGGCATCGCGTTTCTAGCCTACTCCCCGCTGGCGCTCGGCCTGCTCACCGGAAAGGTGGACGCGCAACGCCGGTTTCCGCCCAGCGATATGCGCAGCACGCACCCGCGCTTCACACCCGAGAGCCGTGCCCGAGTGAATCAAATGCTGGAGCGGATTGAGCCCATCGCCAAAGCCCACGACGTAACCATCGCTCAGCTTGTGCTCGCGTGGACGATGTCGCAGCCGGGCGCGACTCACGTGCTAGCCGGCGCTCGGAATCCCGCGCAGGCGCATTCCAACGCCCGCGCGGGTGCGATTCAATTGTCGATGGACGAGTTGGCGCGCATTCGGGCCATCATCGGGGCCTGAAGCGCCGCCAGTTAGCGGGCCTTCTCCAGGAACAGGCCGGTCGACGCATCGACGAAGATCGAGAAGTTGCTGGTCCCCACACTCTCGCCCCAGATGACGCGCCAGGCCGGGTTGGAGAACTTCTTGGTCTTCTGCAGCAGGAACGTGATGGTCTTGCCGGGATTCCTCTTGTCGTAGTCGGCGCCCTTGGCGAGAGCGGTCTTGTAAACTTCGTCGGAATCCGTCTTCAGCGCCGCCATCAGCCACGGCTCAGCTTGTCCGCTGGGTGAATAGCTGCCTTCCAAGCCCGCAAACACGCCCTTGTGCAGATTCCCTTCCGCTTCGATGACCGAGTAGGTCCAAACGCGCTTCTTACCCTTACTCACACTAACGAAAGTCGCCTGCCAGGCACCCGCCTTCCCCGGTTCGGCCTTCACTTCCGGCAAGTTGATGCTCACCAGTTCGAGCGGTTGCACGTCGGTAGCCCACGCGCGCGCGGGTCCATACATCTTGAAGAAAGCGTCGCGGCCGGTCACGGCTTCGGGCGGCGGAGGCGGTTCCTTCTTCTGCGCCGGTTTGGGCGCTTCCGAACAAGCGGCGAGAACCAGAAGCAACGGGAGAATGCTGAAGTATCGTTTCATATCAATCCTGCCAGCCCCCATTCTAGCCGAGCGAGCGCCGCCATGCTAGGATGTGCCGTAACGTGACACTAAATCGTCTGTTCTGGCCCGCCGTCCTATGTCTTCTCTCGTGCATGGGCGTGGCGCTGTTCACCAGCGCGCTGGGAGAGTCCGACACTTGGGACGAAGGGGCACACTTGGTTTCGGGCTACGCCTACTGGAAGACGGGGAGCTATGCGATCGGTGCCGAACATCCGCCGCTCGGACGATTATGGGAAACGCTGCCGCTTCTGGCACTCAATCTGACGCTCCCGGCAGAGCAAATGGATCAGCCATCACTCGGGCGGACGTTTATCTATCACAATCGCGCACCGGCGGAGACGATCCTGGCGCTGGCGCGCTCCATGAACATGCTGGTGACCCTGGCGCTGGGATTCGCGCTTGCCTGGTGGACACGCAGGCACTTCGGCGCCGCCGCCGCCCTCATGGCGGTGGCACTGTTCGCGCTCGATCCGAACTTCCTGGCTCACGGCCGCTACACAACCAACGATGTCATCGTGGCGCTAACTTACTTCCTGTGCGCCATCACCTGGCAGGACTACCTCATCACGAACCGGCGCCGCTCGCTCGTCACGACGGGCATCGCCGCCGGACTCGCGCTGCTGTCCAAGACTTCAGCATTGATCGCGCTGCCGGCATTCGCGTTGCTCTACGGCGTCTATTGGTACAAGGAACGCTCCACGCATTGCTCGTTGCGCCACATGGCAACCTCGCTCGTCACAGTAGGAGCACTGGCGGCTGTTATCGTGTCGCTGTTCTATCTCCCCGATGCGTTGCGGACTTCGCCCCCGACGCTCGTCCGCGCACTCGACAACACCATCTCGAAATCGACGCTCGGTCACCAGGCATACCTGCTCGGCCAGATCTCGATGAAGGGCTGGTGGTACTACTTCCCGGTGGTTATGGCGGTGAAAAGCACGTCGGCCGTGGTTGTGTTGCTGCTTGTTGGTGTCGTCTGCCTTCTCCGGCGCCCACGGCTCGAGTTCCGGCTCCTGGCCGTGTTGATCGCGGCCGTGTCGTTTCTCGCCGTAGCCATGGCTGTGCGCATCAACATCGGTGTGCGGCACATACTGCCTGTCTATCCCCTCGTTTACGTGGCCTGTGGCGTGATGATCGCGCGTTGGGCGCGCGCCAAGTGGCACGCGGCGCTTGTCGCGATGCTGCTGTTTGCACATGTAGCGGAGTCCGCCGCCATCTATCCGCACTACCTTGCGTTTTTCAACACGTTGTCGGGCGGTCCCGCGCACGGCACGCGCTACCTTTCGGATTCGAACATCGACTGGGGCCAGGACGCCAAGCACCTGCGCACCTACCTGGAAACACACCACATCGACGACGCCTGCATCTGTTACTTCGGCAACGCCGACTTCGCCTACTACCGCATCAAGGGCCGCTACTTGCCACCCGATACGAGCGAAGCCGATTTGAAGCGTCTCAACTGCGCGGCCGCCGTCAGCGTCACGCCGCTCACGGGCCTCTACGTTCCCGCCAGCGGTCTCAGCTGGCTGCGTAGTCAATCACCTACCGCCAGGGTGGGCTATTCGATTTACATCTACGACCTGAGAAAGCGGGCGGAGTAGCGCGCTTCCCATGCCATAATGAAGTCACAACACTAGCAGGGAGGTTTCCATGCGGTTTAGGATCGTACTCTCCTTTTTCGTCGCGCTGACAATCGCGGCGGCGCTATGGGGTCAGCAGGGCGGTTCGCAAGGCGGCACGACAACGCCCACCACACCATCCACTCCCACCACGCCGACAACGCCCACCACGCCAACAACACCCACCACCCCCACCACGCCGACAACGCCGCAGTGGCCAACCACCAACCCTCGTCAACCTGATTCGCAGCAGACGTTCGGCTATGAGCGTCCGATTTATATCTCCGGCAGGGTCATGATGCAGGATGGCACACCGCCTCCGGAATCGCTGGTGATCGAGCTGGTGTGCAACGGCAATCCGCGCCCGCAAGGTTACACCGATTCCAAAGGCCGCTTCAGCTTCTCGCTTGGGTCCAACCAGAACATGATCGCCGACGCCAGTTCGTCCGGCGGAGGTGGACCGTTTGGCTCGACGGGCAGCGATCCGTGGAGCCGGTCGACGGGAAGCAGCTCAGGCCGTGGCGGCATTGACGAGCGCTCGCTTTCGGCGTGCGATCTCCGCGCCGCGTTACCCGGCTTCCGCTCGGAACCAGTTTCGCTGGCCGGCCGCCGGTTCATGGACAATCCCGACATCGGCACCATCGTCCTGCGGCGCCTGGGCAACGTCGAAGGCACCACCATCAGCATGACCAGCCTCATGGCTCCCAAAGATGCCAAGAAGGCCTACGACAAAGGACGCGAAGCCGCGCGTAAGAAGAAGTGGGACGACGCACGCACGCAACTGGAGAAGTCCGTTGCGCTGTATCCGACATACGCGGCGGCGTGGTACGAGTTGGGCACGGTCCACGAACAGAGCCAACGGCCGGCCGACGCGCGCAAGGCCTACGAACAATCGCTCGCGGCCGACGCCAAGTACATCAATCCGTACATGCGCCTGGCGGCCATGGCGGCAACCGAGCGCAAATGGCAGGATGTGGCCGACACCACCGATCGCATCCTAAAACTCAACCCGCTGGATTTCCCCACCGCCTACCTGTTCAACGCCGTCGCCAACTACAACCTGCGCAAGAACGACGCCGCCGAAAAGAGCGCCCGCGAAGCCATCAAACTCGATGCGCAGCACCGGCTGCCGCGCGCGCATCACCTGCTGGGTATTCTTCTTGCCGAAAAGCAGGACTTCACCGGCGCGCGTGAACAGATGACGAACTATTTGAAGTTCGCGCCCAACGCATCCGACGCCGACGCCGTGCGCCAGGGGCTGGCCAGGATCGATCAGGCATTGGCGGCGCAGAATCCCGCGCCGGCCGCCGCGCCCAGGCCATAGGAGATCACGGCACCCATTGTTCTTCGCGCCACGCCATGTCCCAGAACATGTATTCGTAGCGCGCCGAGAGCGTGAATAGTTCGGCCGCGCGGGCACGCGACGACGCCGTCATGTCGCGCGCTTGCTGGTTCATCATCTCCAGCACTTGTTCGACCGATTTGCCGTACGCCGGATCGGAGTACTGTTCGATCCACCGGCGGTAATTCGCATCGGTCGAGCCGCGCTTTTTGAGTTCCTTGCCCACTTCCCAGTAGATCCAGTAGCACGGCAGCATGGCGGCCAACCCTTCGCCGAAAGGACGCTGCCCGACGACCGCGAGCAGATGATTGGTGTAAGCCAGGTTGCTGGGCGCCACAACCGCCGCGCGCATCTCCGCGTCAGTCACGCCGTAGGAGCGCAGGATACTTTCGTGCAGTTGCCGCTCGGCGCGCAACGCGTCCACCGCATGCGTTGACAGCGTGATGGCCCACTCTTCGCGCGGCGCCTTCGAAGCGAGCACGTTGAGCGCCTGCGAATACGCACGCAGATACTTCGCGTCCTGCAGCAAATAGAAACGGAACCGCGCGCGCGCCAGCGTGCCGTCTCCGAGCCCTTTCAGAAACGGATGCTCCAGCGTTCGGGCGTGTATCTTGGCGATGGCGTTCCAGAGTTCCGCAGTGAAGCCGCTCTGCGCGAGACACGGCCATGCAAGCAGCGCAAGCACGAGAATGCGCACGTCACACCTCCTTGGCTGTCGTGAAAACGTCGGCCAGCATCTTCTCCGTGAGCCGCCCGGTAAGAGTATTCTGCTGGCTCGGATGATACGAGCTGATCAGGCACGGCTGCCCATCGCCAGTGCGATGGACGCGGTTGTGCGCGAACTCAAAGCCGCGGCGGTTGGGAAGCGTCGCGAGGTATGCATCGAAGGCGATGCGGCCCAGAGCCACTACCACGCGCAAGTTCGCGAGCAGACGGATTTCGCGCTCCAGGTATTCGCGGCAAGCCAGCAGTTCCTCGCGCGTTGGTTTGTTATCCGGAGGCGCGCAGCGTGCCGCGGCCGTGATGTAAGCCCCGCGCAGGATCATGCCATCCTCGCGCGAAACGCTCGCGGGCTGCGAAGCGAAACCGGCGTCGTGCAGCACGCGGTAAAGGAAGTCACCCGAGCGGTCGCCAGTGAACATGCGACCGGTCCGGTTGGCGCCATGCGCGCCCGGAGCCAGGCCGACAATCAACAGCCAGGCATTCGGATCGCCGAAAGAAGGCACGGGCTTGCCCCAGTAGTCGCACTCGCGATACGCCCGCCGCTTCACCACCGCGACATTGCGGCAATGCGCGATAAGCCGCGGGCAACGCTCGCAGCGAACGATCTCCTGTTGCAGCAATTCCAGCTTAGTCGGCATATCCCGGCGGGTCTTGACCAATAGAGTATCATTGCCAAAGGCAAACAGATGTTAGGACGATTGCCGGCACCGGCACGCACGAGCGAACACGTTTACGACGGCGCGAAGCGCGGAATCTACTTGTACGATTGCGGCGGATCGGCAAGCGCCGCGACTACGACGGGTCACGAAACACAGGTGGCGCGACATGCCAGCGCCTTGCCAAACGCCAACCGCCTCTTCGACCAAGCGACCATAACCCAAATCGAAGCGCAACCACCGCAGTGGACCGCCAACACCTGCCTCGCATCCCGTTCCACCGGCAAAGAACGGGATGGGGAAACCAGCCTCGATTACTTCGGCGCAAGGTACTACTCATCCGCACAGGGGCGGTTCACATCGCCGGACTGGTCGGAGAAGCCAGTGCCAATTCCATATGCTGATCTGACTGACCCGCAGACGCTCAATCTTTATGCCTATGTTCGCAACAATCCGCTGGGCAAGGTTGATCCGGATGGGCATGACGACAGGCCGTGCCCTGCTGGTCAGGCCGGCTGCGTCAATGGCGAACAACGGACCACTGAAGGTAAGCCTTTAGCACCCTCGCCAGAAAATCGTGCGGCTGCAGATCGCAATCCTGCAATACTCGTAGTCACAAGCTCCTCCGGGGAGCGGACTGAAGGAGAGATCCAGTACACGCTCAATAAACCTTCCGATGACAAGCAAGATTACCGCATAGTGCAGGGTGAAACGAATAAGGATCGGACCCCTGGCGAGAGTACTTTCGGCCCAGGCACATCGGCGCCTAAAGATGCCAACGGTTTTACCGACACCATCAGAGCAGGCATATTACAACCAGCAAGCAACTCGGTGCAGACTTTCTATATGGTGCCAGTTGACCGTTCGGGCAAGCCCCTTGGCGCACCGCAACCCGTCAATGTTAGGGATCAGCAAGGAAACGTCTTTAACGGTCTCGGCGTTTACTTTGCCAATGACAGAAGTGCATTCGTAAACGGGAGGCGTGTAGATTCCCCCTCGTTTGTGCCACCTAACCGGTACCGATAGGAGCATGGCAGATGCGTAACAAAAGGTTGCTATTGCGGCTCGGCATTGTTATTGGACTGGTTTTGGCAGCGGGGGCTGCTATCGTTTTATACCCCGTGATGGTCGCAAATTCTGTGCTCAGCGATGTCCGAGAAGTCGGAAAACAGCCGAGATCCGAGGCGTGGCTTCGCCAATGGGCAGAAAGGCACCGTGGGAACATCAACTGCGACCATTCAGAGTGCGTAGCAGAGGTCACCGTCTCAAATTGGCTGTTATCTCGGCTCAGGCTCGCACGACCAGCGCTGTTTGTAGCCACCGTTGCATTGAACGACGGGGCGCTCACTCACGTCCGCCTGACCCTAACCGACCTAAATTATCAAGCGCGGTACAAAGGAGCTACGACATCGACAGTTGTGGACTACGCCGAAGCACGTAACGCCACGGCGGAACCGACACCGCCCAAGCTCGTGCAGGAGCCCAAGGGTAAACCGCCAACGGTCGCCTACTTCGTCTCTCATGGAGCAGAGCCCCGATCACTTGCGCTAGCGTACAAAATCAACGTGTGGTGCCTAGCCCGAATTGGCGGATGCTTCGATTCACAACAGGCGCCCGAAATCTGGGCCCTCCGGGATTCGAACAGGTTCTGAGCCGACGGGGGGAAAAGGGGACAGACGCATTTTTGATGAGTCTGGGAAAACCTGACGTTAGAGGGCGAGAGACGGCGATAGGGACAGCCTTCCATGAGGCGGTTGTTTCTTTCGAAATATCAATTCGGCAGGTGATCAAATGACTTCGCGTCAACGGGTAGAACAAGTCGTCAATTT
>CAZDIZ010000138.1:0-10357 GCA_964505625.1 uncultured Solibacteraceae bacterium
TTCCCCGGCGCGCGACATTAGTAACATAGAGCTATGGCCAAATTATCCATCCGAGATCTCGACCTCAAAGGCAAGCGCGTGTTCATACGCGTGGACTTCAATGTGCCCCTGGCGCCGGGCGGTCAGGAGATCAGCTCCGACAAGCGCATCAAGGCGTCATTGCCGACCATCAAGTACGCCCTGGAACAGGGCGCCGGCCTGGTGCTGGCTAGCCACCTGGGCCGTCCCAAGGGGAAGCCGAATCCGGAAATGAGTTTGAAGCCGGTGGCCGCGCGGTTGAGCGAACTGCTCGGCAAGCCGGTGGTCATGGCGCCGGACTGCATCGGCGCCGAAGTGGAAGCCCTGAAGCCCGCCCCCGGCGGCATTCTCCTGCTCGAGAATCTGCGCTTCCATGCCGAAGAAGAAAAGAACGACCCGGCGTTCGCCAAGCAGCTCGCCGCGTTGTGCGACGTTTACGTGAACGATGCGTTCGGCACCGCGCACCGCGCCCACGCCTCCACGGTCGGCATCATCCAGTACGTCCCGAAAGCCGCGGCCGGCCTGCTGATGGACAAGGAACTCGAATACCTCGGCAAGGCCACCACCAATCCCGCGCGTCCGTGCGTCGCGATTCTGGGCGGCGCCAAGGTCTCAGACAAGATCGAAGTCATTAAGAACCTTATGAAGTTCGTCGACCAGCTCATGATCGGCGGCGCCATGGCTTACACGTTCCTGAAAGCCAAGGGCGAGCCGACGGGCAATTCGCTGGTCGAAGCCGACAAGGTTGACCTGGCGAAGGAACTGCTCGCCACCACCGGCGGCAAGCTCCTGCTGCCGTGCGATCACGTGGTGGCGGCGGAACTGAAGGAAGGCGCCGAAAACGAAACCGTGACCACAATTCCGGACGGCAAGATGGGTCTGGACATCGGCGCAAAGACCATCGAAGCCTACTCGAAGGTAATCGCGGGCGCCAAGACCGTGATTTGGAACGGACCCATGGGCGTGTTCGAGAAGCCCCCGTTCGACAAGGGCACCGTGGCGCTGGCCAAGGCCGTTGCATCCAGCGGCGCCATCAGCGTGGTGGGCGGCGGCGATTCGGAAAAGGCCATCAAGAACGCCGGCGTGGCCGACAAGATCAGCCACATCTCCACCGGCGGCGGCGCGTCGCTCGAATTCCTGAGCGGATTGGTGCTGCCGGGCGTGGCCGCTCTCACCGAAAAGTAATCTCGCGACACCCCCGGGAGCGAGTTCCGCGCCCGGGGGTGTTCCCTCACCTAAGGAATCGATTCAATCGCGCGCGCGAGTTCCCGCGGATCGGGAGCTTCCTTCCAGCGCGCAACCAACGCTCCTTCACGATCGAATAAGTACACCTGCGGCAGAACCGGCCGCGCGTCGTGCATATCGAATCCCTTCAGCAAAGCCGGATTGCCCAACGTCACGGGAAAGCGTATGTTGTGCTGACGGACGAACGGTGTCACGCGCGTCCAGCCCTGCGCGTCCAGCGCCACGCCGAGCACCTTCACATCCGGCCGCAGGTCGGCCAGTTTCTGAAGAGTCCGCATCTCGTCGCGGCACACGCGGCACCACGTGGCCCAGAAATTCACCAGCACAATGCGGCCGCGCCAAGCGTGTAGAGTGAGCCGGTCGCCCGACTGGCTGTTGACCGGAACGTCGGGCAGCGTGGCGACTTCGGCGCGGCAGAGTTGCGCCAGCAACAATGCCAGAACTCCGATGCAAAGGAGCGCACGCATCAGAAGGTCACCTTCGCTCCCACCACCGCGCTGCGCGGCGTGAGCGGTCCGTACATGTATGTGGAGTCGCGGTTCGGCCCCTGATCGAAGCTGGGCTGGAAACTATCGAACAGATTGTTTCCGCGCACGTACAAGCGCACCTTGTGCTTCTCGCTCGCGCCCCAGGGCCATTCCTTCGACACAACAATGTTCCAGACGCCGAACGACGGCGAAGTCTCCAGCACATCCGCGGCGATGAAACCCGCGTAGTGCGGCACACGCATCGAGCCGGTGAAGTCGAACGAGTTCAGCCATTCGATGCCGTGCGGCAAGTCCACGTCCACGCCCGCATAGCCGTAGCGATTGGGCGTGCGGAAGTAGCGCAGGCTGCCGAAGGTGGACTCGGGTTCGTCGTAGCGCGCTTGCTGGAACGTGGCGCCACCACGCAGGCCAAGCCATTTCGACGGTTGCCAGTTCGTGCTCAACTCCAAGCCGCGAAAGCGCGAACCGCTGCCGTTGATGCGTTCGAAGACGCGGTTGCCTGCCTCGTAAAGATCTGTTTCACGAAGCTGGAACACGTCGCCCAAACGCGTCCAGAAGAAGCTCGCGCCGGCTTGGAACGAACCTCCACCCAGGCGTCCCACGTAGTCGAGCGCGGACGTCAAGCTGCGCGAGGATTCTTCCTTCAAACCGGGACCGAAGCGCACGAACATGGCTTCGCCGCCCACCGCCGCGATGTGCATGTCTTCGTCGAAAATCTGCGGCGGACGAAAGCCGGTGGAAACGCCGACGCGGAAGTTCAACGACCGCGTAAGACCGAAGCGCACATTGCCGCGCGGGCTCAGCACCCAGTGGTCGAGCAGGTTGCTCTTGTCCACGCGGAACCCGCCTAACAACACCACGCGCGGCGTCACTCGCCACTCATCCTGCAAATAAGTTCCGGAATTCGTGAAAGTCATCCGGTTGGCGCGGTTGTATCCGGTGTAGATGTCGGAAACGTGTTCGAACCAGTACTGATAGCCCACGCTCAACGTGTGGCGGCCCGCCTGATAGCCGGCCGAAGCGTCTGTCGCTGAAAGTGGATTGCGCGTGGAGCCGTAGGCGTTGGGATCGAGACCGGCGCCGTAATAGCTGGCGCGCTTCATGTGGCTGAGGCTGGTCGAAAGGTTGTAGTAGAAGTTCGGATTCACCGTGTGGTTCCAGCGGACAAAGCCCGCCGAGCGGCTGGAAGCAATCTGCTCGGTGATGTTGGTTTGGTCCGGCGGCACATCCAGACGGTCGCCGCCGCGCCGGAAATCTTCGAGCGTGCTGCCGCCAAGCGTGAGGCGCGCGTTGCCGCCGAGAAAACGCCGGAACAAGGTGCCACCGCCGGCGTCGGATTGATGGCGCGTGAGTTCGGTGAAGCCGTCGCGGTCCAGGTCGGCGTGCGCGCGGCGCAGACCGCGGTAGTAGAAATCGCCCGACCAGCCCTTCCAGATATCGTTCAACTGCGCCACGAAGCCGCCGGTGTGCTCGGGACGGCCCTTGTACTGGCCGCTCGACAGATCCACCTGAAACATGTTGGCCTGCGGTTCGCGGCGCACCATATTGATGACGCCCGCCACCGCGTTGGGACCGTAGAGCGACGAAACGCCGCCTTTGACCACCTCGACGTTCTCGAAAAACTCGGTGGGCAACTGATCCAACGCGTACACCATGTTGGCGCCCGACACCGTCGGCAGACCGTCTTCAAGCACCTGCGTGTATTGGCCTTCCATGCCGTTGAGCCGCACCGCGCTCCATCCGCAGTTCTGGCAATTGTTCTCGATGCGCACGCCGGGCACGGTCGCCGTAAGCGCGTCCGACAGCGTCCGCGACTCATGCGCCTGAACCAGTTCGCGCGAAATCAACTCGGTTCGCACCGGCGCTTCGACAATCAACGACTGCGTGCCGGTACCGGTCACCACCACGCTCTGCTCCAAAACGCTCTGGCGTTGCAACACAATTTCAATTTCCTGACTGGGCACAGCGCTCAAGTTCACCTCCGCGCGGGCACCCGAAAAAAAGCCTTTGGCCGTGACGGTCAACGTCAGATGGGTAAGCGGCAGCGCCTCCAAACGAAAACGCCCGCCCGCGTCAGTGATCGCCACGCGCGCGCCTGGTTCCAGGCGCACCGTCGCGCCCGCGACCACCATCTGCAACTCATCTACAACTCGGCCGGTGACAGTGCCGCCGGATTCGGCCTGAGCCAGGAGGGCAAGAACAAAACAACTGAATAGAAGAATAGTACGCATGAATCCTCCAGCAAATACAAAAGTAGTTACACCATCCCCCGAACAAACGGGAGAATCCGCAAGCTTCCTACAAACAGTTACAGCACTGGAAGGATTTGAGGAGGACCACGGCTGGCGAGGTGAAACGGCAGCCCGTCATCGGTGCAGCCAGGAGTGACAACGTCTTCCCGCCAATTGACGACATCGGAGGCCAGCACCGGCACATAGGCTTGTGCCGGCTCGTTGCCTTGGTATTCGATACCGTTGAAATTGCACGTGCCTTTGCGGCTGTGAACGTGCAACCCACTGAAAAGCGCCAGGCACAGAAACACGTAGACCGGTAGCACCGAAAACGCCAGCAGGCGTTTGGTCCCGACGTGTTGTAAACGCTTGAGCACGGTGGCAAGCTGCAATCTAGTTGCAACTAAATTGCAGCGAAGTAATCAGTATAGATTTGGCCGAGACTCGCTGTCAAGATTGGTGCACACTCCGTCGGCTCATCCTTGCGGGCTTTGGCGCGGTATGATATCAGTAGTACATTAAATCGGGCATCGAAGCCTACGTAACTCCCGTCCGATTTCACATCTCGTCATCATAAGGAGTACGGCTGTGGAAGCAGTCAACCGCCGACTAATCCGTCCGCCTCTGAACGAAATCAAGGAACAGCAGGCCGGAAAACAACGCAGTCAGAGCCAGCAGAAGAAGGTCGTCCCCCCGGACACCACCAACGCCGAGAATTTTTACTACGTCAAGCAGATGCAGACGAAGACGGTGATGGTGATTGTCCTGAAAGACGGCGAGACGATCACAGGCAACATCGAGTGGTACGACAAGCTCTGCCTGAAGGTCAACCGCGACGAAGGGCCGAATCTGCTGATCTACAAGCCCAGCATTAAATACATGTATAAGGCCGAGGCGGGCGCCTGAGCGCCCTCCGTACCGAGGAGGGCTTCAACGCGCGCCACGAGCGGTGACGCTGAAGCCCGTTACATACTTTCCCATCCGCAGGTATTTCGAATCCTCCGCGAGCGGTTGTCCGAGGATGGTCATGTCTTCGATGGTCAGATTTCGCACCTGATGCGAGTCATCGCGCCCCTCGATGGTGATCTTGTACTCACCCGGTTCGCCCACCAGCCGGATGTTCTTGAACAAGACGTCTTCGATGTGGCCGAGCATCTTCGGCGACGGGCACTCGCTGGCCGCGCGTATCTCCATGAGTTGCCCCTGCCCGGTTCCTTCCATGCGGATATTCTCGAAGAGCACGTTGCGCACGGTCATGTCCTCGCCCGGCATGAAGTAGAACGCGGTGGCCACGAAGTGAATGATGTCCAGATCGCGAAACACCAGGTTCCGCATGAAGTTCGCATCGCTTTCGCATGCCAGGCGCACGATGAGCGCGCGATCGGCCCATAGAACGGAGCGTTCCACGCGGATGTCGTCCAAGTCGCCCCATTCGCGCCGCATGCCTTTGAGCGCGATGCAATCGTCGTCGGTACGCAGGAAGCAATCGCGAATGTAGACGTGCCGGGAGTTGATCGGGTCGATGCCATCGTCGTTAAACAAGCGCCCGCCGCAGATTTTGACGTTGTCGATGGAGACGTATTCGGAGTTCTCGATGCCGACGGTCCACCAATAGGCGCCGCGCAGCACCACGCCTTCGATGGCAACGTTTTTCGAATCGTGTATGTTGACCAGATAGGTCGCCGGCCCCTTGGTGTGCGGCCAGGAATTTCCGCAGATGATGCCGCGCCCGCGGACGGCGGCGTTCTCCGCGTTCCGCATCACCACGGCGGCCTGCAACACGGCGCCCTCGGCCACGTAGAGCGTCTGATGGCTTTTCACCTCCACCACGCCCGACGACGGACGATGAACGCCCGGCCCGTAGTAGATCACGTTCGGATCGCCCGTCTTCGGCACATTCGCTTGTGGTGGATTGGCGAAGATGAGCAGCGGCCGCCGCTTGCCGCCGGGCTCGAACGAAAATTGGCACGGCTTGTCGAGCGTGACCATCGTGGTGTGCCAATCGATGAGACTGTGCCGCAAGCCTTTCGACAGCGGGCGGATGCGCGCGGTTTGCAGCACGCGCCGCGAGCGAATCTTGATGTTGGCGCGTTTGGAGAAATCGAACGTCGCGAACGAATACGTTCCGCCGTGATCAAGAAAATCGAACGGCGCGTCGTTCACGCGCGCCGTGTAGACCGGCACCGGACGCCCATTCACTTCGAGCGAGTAGTCCGCCGAGGCTTCCTCAACTTGAGGCGCCGCCTGCTGGCACAGCGCGGGCACGACGACAAGGATTAGTGACAAAAACCGGATGGCGAGTTTGTACATGTTCGTCAGCGCTTCGCGCGCTGGTCAAGCGCCAGGCGCATACTGCGCCGCTGGCAAGCTTCTTCATAGCGGCGCTTCTCTTCGTCGCTCTCGGGAATCACCGGAGGAACGCGCACGGGCCGCCCCTGCGCATCGATGGCCACGAAGGTCACGTAGGCCGAGGAAGTATGCCGCATCTGGCCCGTGGTGAGATCTTCGGTCATCACCTTGACGCCCACTTCCATGGACGTCGTGAAAGCCCGGTTCACCGAAGATTTCAGAATCACCAACTGACCGATGTGGACCGGATGGAGGAAACTCATGCTGTCGATGGAAGCGGTCACCACCTGGCACCGCGCATGACGCATGGCGGCCAGCGCACCGGCCATATCCACCAGATGCATCACCTTGCCGCCCAGCAAATTGCCCAGCGGGTTGGCGTCGTTCGGCAGCGCCATTTCCCCGTATTCGGAGGCCGATTCGCGCACCGGCCGCCCGGCGACGCTCTCGTTATCGGGACACGACATGGCGTGTATCTTAGCATAGAGGTAGTCTGGTTCTTATGAGCGCCGATCGCAGCGACGCCCTCAAACAACTACTTGAAGCGGACCCGCGCAACGACTTCGCGCGCTTCGGCCTGGCCATGGAGTACGCCAAGTCGGAGCGGCTCGACCAGTCCGTCGACGAATTCGCGCGCCTGATTGAAAACAATCCCGACTACTGGGGGGCCTACTTTCATTACGGCCAAGCGCTGGAACGCCTGTTCCGGCTTGATGACGCCCGCCGGGTATATAAACAGGGCATCGAGGTCTGCGTACGCCTGGGTCAACAGCACGCGCGCTCGGAGCTGGAAGGCGCCCTCGACCTGCTCGGCTAGACGGGCGCGTTTGACACCCCAGGGAAGCGCCTAATATACTGAGAGTTCTGGGGTTTCCCCGGGAATCACACCAGTTGGCGCCTAGAGCCGGATGCCCGCGCTCGGCGCAAAGGAATTAGCATGCCAAAACGTACGTTTCAGCCGAATAACCGCAAGCGCGCCAAAGCCCATGGTTTCCGGGAAAGAATGAAGTCCAAGGACGGCCGCGCCGTGCTGGCGCGCCGCAGAGCCCGCGGCCGTAAGAAGCTGACGGTGAGCAGCGAGAGAGCCGTTCGTTACGCCAAGTAAACCGTTTCAGGCCGGAAGTTCCGGCTTTGCGTTTCCCAAGCGGGTGCGCTTGTTGAAGACTCCGGAGTTCAAGGAGGTTTTCGCCAAGGGCGCCCGGACAGCGGGCCGTCTATTCGGGGCGGCATACGTCGAGCGGCCGGGGGAGGCGTGGTCCCGCGTGGGGTTTGCGGTGGGCCGCGCGGCGGGTAATGCAGTGGTCCGCAACCGGCTGCGGCGAAGGGTGCGCGAAGCGGTCCGGCTGCACTTGAACCAGCTTGAACCGGGCTGGTGGATCGTTTTGAATCCGCGACGCGCGGCGCTCGACGCCGGCTTCGACGAACTGGAACGCGAAGTGGAGAGGTTGTTCAAGCGATGCAGCAGGCCATAATCCGGCTCCTTCGCTGCTACAAGCGTTGGATCAGCCCGTTGCTGCCTTCAGCCTGCCGTTTTTACCCTACTTGCTCGGAGTACATGCAGGAAGCGGTCTGTAAATACGGTGCCGTACAGGGCGTCTGGCTCGGATTGCGGCGCTTGGCCCGTTGCCACCCATTCCACCAAGGCGGATACGACCCCGTAAGATAAACCTGTACCATCAAGAGACCACATGAGCGACCCAGCCAGCAGCGCCAACCAGCCTACCCCCAACAAGGAGAAGAAAGATCTCTCCATGGAGACGCGGCTCATCATAGCCTTCGTGCTCATGGGCGCGGTGCTTTTTCTGACTCCATACATCTACAAGCCGGCGGAGCCGTTGCCTCCGGCCAAAGCGCCCGCCAAGGCCGCCCAGACGCCCCCCGCGGCGCCGGCCGCGGCCGTGGCCAAACCCGCCGTAGCAGCGCCGAAAGGCAAACCCGCTGCGGCGCCGGTAGCGCAGCAGCCGGTGGTCTCCGACAAGGAAGAGACCGCCATCGTCGACACCGAAGTGTTCCGCATCCAGTTTTCCAATCGCGGCGCGCTGGTGCGCAGTTGGGTGCTGAAGAAGTTCGTCGACAACGCGGGCAAGCCGCTTGAACTGGTGAACAACGCCGCGGTCGCCAAGGCCGGCCATCCGTTCGCTATTGTGCCCAAGAATGCGCAGGTGAGCGCGGACCCGAACCAGGTGTTGTACAAACTGGAGCGGTCGAGTGACGGGCTGAGCGTCGATTTCACTTTCTCCGATGGCAAGCTGAGCATCAAGAAATCTTTCCGATTCGACAAGCAGCGCTATCTGTCGCAAGTCCGCAGTGAAGTCACGCAAAACGCCGCGCCGGTTTCGCACCTACTGGCGTGGCGCGGCGGCTTCGGCGATCATGCGGTGCCCAATCCCGCTACGGTGCAGCGCAGCCTGCACTTCGACCTGGCACAGAACAAACTGGTGGTGAACGAGGCCAAGGAAGCCAAGGACGGCCCCCTGGGCCAGACCGGCACGTTCTCGTTCGCCGGCATCGAGGACGCGTTCTTCGCCGCGGTCTTTCTGCCCAAGGCGGGTACCCCGCTCGAAATCGACACGTTTGCCGATTCCCTGCCCTCGGCCGCCGATCCGCAAAAGGAAGAACCCCGGCTGGGCGTCGGCGTGGGCGGCGCGCCCGTCAATGAACTGGCGCTATACGTGGGGCCGAAGGATGTGGACCTACTGAAGAAGATCGACCCTAAGCTCGAGCAGGTGGTTGACTTCGGCTGGTTCGCGTTTCTGGCCAAGCCGCTTTTCGTTGCCCTGAACTGGACGCGCGATCACGTCATCAGCAACTACGGCTGGGCGATCGTGCTGGTGACGGTGGCCATCAACTTCCTGCTGCTGCCGCTGAAGATCTCCAGCTTGAAGTCGATGAAGAAGATGTCCATTCTGCAACCGCAGATCAAGGCCATCAACGAGAAGTACGCGGGCCTGAGCCTGCGCGATCCCAAGAAGGCGCAGCAGAACCAGGAGATCATGGATCTGTACAAGAAGCACAACGTCAACCCCACCGGTGGCTGCGTGCCCATGCTCCTGCAAATTCCCTTCTTTTTCGCCTTCTACAAGGTGCTTTCGGTAGCCATCGAAATGCGTGGCGCCGAATGGCTCTGGGTCACCGATCTTTCCCAGCCCGAACATCTGCCCATCCGAATTCTCCCGGTGGCGATGATCGCGACGCAATTCATCCTGCAAAAAATGACGCCCTCGACCACGGCCGATCCTTCGCAGCAGCGCATCATGTTGCTGATGCCGCTGATGCTAGGGTTCATGTTCTATGGGGTCTCGAGCGGGCTGGTGTTATACTGGTTGACCGGCAACGTCGTAGGCATCGCTCAACAGTGGGTGTTCAACCGCACCATGATGTCGCCGGCAGTGGAAGTCACGCCCCAAAAATCCAAGAAGGGTTCCAGGAAATAGTCCGTGGAAGAGACAAAGTATACGGTTGAGGAATTGGCCCCTGATATCGACGATTTTCTGGGAGCGGTGCTGGATGCCGCGAACCTGGACGTAGACTACGAAGTCGTCGAGGGTTCTCACACGCATCCCGACTTTGAAAACCCCGAAGTCGTGGTGAAGTTCAGCGGACCGGACGTTGAGATGCTGCTCGCCAACCGCGCCGAACTGTTGCTGGCGCTCGAGCATCTCACCATGGAAGTACTGGACCTGCCCGCCGAAGATCACTCACGCATTTGCTTCGACGCCAACGACTATCGCGTGTTGCGCATCGAGGAACTGCGCGTGAGCGCGTTGACCGCCGCCGAGCAAGTCAAAAACACGCATCGTCCGTTCCGCTTCAACCCCATGACCAGCCGCGAGCGGCGCATCATTCACCTGGCGCTGCGCAACGAGCACGAGGTCCGCAGCGAAAGCTACGGCATGGGCCCGGGACGGCAAGTGGTCATCTATCCGGCGGACATGCCCTCGGCTCCTCCGGGGGCGGCCTTCCCGTCGGCAGCACCGCCGCGCGGAATGCGCCGCGGCCGCCGCAGATAGCATTGCAGCTCTCCGA
>CAZDIZ010000138.1:10457-17038 GCA_964505625.1 uncultured Solibacteraceae bacterium
GAACAGGCCAGTGGCGCGCTCTCGCGCCGTCTGAAGCCCATCAAGGATCAGTTCTGCGATTTGATCGCGCTGGTCGAAGCCGGTATGGATTTCGCCGAAGACGATGTGCCTGTGGCGTCCGCCGCGGAGTTGCTGGCGCGCCTCGATCCGGTGCTCGAAGGCGTTTCGCGATTAGCCGGGAGCTACGCCTACGGCAAGCTGGTGCACGATGGGTTGTCGTTGGCCATCGCCGGCAGGCCCAACGTGGGCAAGAGCAGCTTGTTCAATCGCCTCTTAGAACGCGACCGCGCCATCGTCACCGAAGTGCCCGGCACCACGCGCGACACGGTCAGTGAAACCGCCACGCTCGCCGGCATTCCGGTGAAGTTCATCGACACGGCCGGAGTGCGTGAGTCCACCGATCACGTGGAGTCGCTCGGCATTGAGCGGACCTATGAGACCATCGCCGAAGCCGATCTCACGCTGGTCGTGATCGACGCATCGATGCCAGTCGAAGCGGCCGACACCGAACTGATCCAACACGCCGCCGAACGCGGCCGCTATCTGGTCGTCGCGAACAAATGCGATCTCGAGCGCCGCGCCGCGATCGAGCCGGATTGGATCGAAGTGAGCGCGCTCCGTGGCGAAGGCATCGAAGCGCTGCGCGAACGAATCGCGCAGGCGATCGCCCCGGAAACCGGGATCGAACAAGAATCCGGATTCATCACCAACTTGCGCCACGAGCAACTGCTGAAGCAGGCCCAAGCGCTGCTCGAAAAAGCCCGCCAAGCCATCCAGCGCAACGAACACCACGACCTGGTAGCCGTGGACCTCTACGGAGCGCTGCAAGCCATCGACGCCCTAACCGGAGCCACCACCGCCGACGACATCCTCAACCGCATCTTCTCGACGTTCTGTATCGGGAAGTGAGAGGAACGTCAGAGTATCTTCGCGCCCTTCGACAAGTTGTGCCGAGCGCAAAGCAACTGAACGTTCTCCGCTTTCATCGACGTGCCGCCGAGTGAATAGGGAAGGTCGTGGTCGAAATGCAGATCATCGCCAGCACCGCAGAGCACGCACTTGCCGCCGTCACGCTTCCAGACCGCCATCTTCACAGCAGTGGGAATGATCCGGCGCCGCTCGCGCGGCACCTCTGCACCCGAGTCGGCATGCGAATCACACTCAACGGCAACCAGCTTGAACTTGAAAACCGAACGCCAACCGTCATGCTCTTGCCACGCGTCGACCAACTGAAAGTTGCCGTTGTAGGACCAAATCCCTTGGTAGATCTTCTCGTACACCTTAACGACGTGAGGAGCAGACGCTCCGTTCTTATACCGCAGAGCTGCCTGCAAGAACTTCCCATTCTGAGTCAGGCGCCCGCCAGGCGTCTGTTCCGGCTGATCCACGCGCTTCGGATCCGGGATCGCCCGAGTGCGTGGCACATCGTGCCCCTCATAGATGAGCGTGGAACTGTCAGTGTCCAACTGATCCCGATATGGTGCGTTGTGACGCACTGACATCAGAATGACTGAGTATCCGTGTCCGAGTTCGAAGTTCATCCCACGTTGCAGGCTCGACGCCTCGCGCCTGCACATTTCCAGATAGGAGATGATTTCGTTCGCCATTGTCACCAAGAGAGCTTATTCTACCTTTGCCAGCAGATAAATGCGCTCATCCGTGGGGTTCAAGCGTGCTTATTAAAGGATTTCGCCAGAACCTTTAACAACGCGCCCAGTTATCAAAGGATCGGCTCCGCCTTACGCTACTCTCCGCGAACTAGGTCTTCGTAACTTTCCCGTGCGCGGATGACGCTGTGCGTGGCTCCGTCCACCAGCACTTCGGCGGGACGCGGGCGGGCGTTGTAGTTCGACGATTGCACGAAGCCGTAGGCTCCCGCCGTGCAGACGGCCAGCAGATCGCCGGGCAGTACGTTTTCGATCTCGCGGCCGCGTGCCAGGAAGTCACCGGTTTCGCAGACCGGCCCCACCACGTCGGCGCGTATGGTTCCGCGATGCGCGCGCCGCAGCGGCAAAATCTCGTGATGCGCGCCATAGAGCGCGGGACGGATCAGTTCCGTCATCGACGCATCCACGATCACGAATTCCTTGGCGCCGTTGCGTTTGCGGTAGAGCACGCGCGTCAGCAGCATGCCGGCTTCGGCCACCAGCGAGCGGCCGGGTTCCAGCATCACATACAGTCCCTTGCCTTCGACCCGCGCGCGAAGCGCCGCGACGAACGCCGCGATCGACGGAGACGGTTCTCCCGCCCGGTACGGAACGCCCACGCCGCCGCCCAGGTCCAGATGACGAATATCGAATCCCTTATTCCGCAAACGTGCGGCGAGCGCCACCAAACGGTCCGCCGCCTCCAGCAGCGGATCGGGATCCAAAATCTGCGAGCCGATGTGACAGCTCACGCCCGCGAGCGCCAGATGCTTCAACGCGCGGGCACGTTCATAGACGCCTTCCACTTCAGCGATGTCGATTCCGAATTTGTGATCGCGCAAACCGGTGGAGATGTACGGATGCGTCGCCGCATCGACATCCGGATTGACGCGCAGGGCCACGCGCGCAGTGACGCCGCGGCGCTGCGCGAGCGTGTCGATCAGCGCCAGTTCCGCTTCGGATTCGCAATTGAATCCATGAATACGCTGATCGAGCGCGTACGAGATCTCATCAGCCGTCTTGCCCACGCCCGAAAAAACCACGCGCGCGGGATCGCCGCCGGCCTTGAGCACGCGGAACAACTCGCCACCGGAAACGATATCGAACCCCGCGCCGGCCTCGGCCAGCAGCTTCAGCAATGTCAGGTTCGAGTTAGCCTTCACCGCGTAGCAGACCGAATGCGGCAGATCGCCGAAGGCTTCGTGGTAGGCCTGATAGCGGCTCAAAATGGCACGCTTCGAATACACGTAGCAGGGCGTGCCCACGCGCGCGGCCACGTCGGCCAGCGCCACTTTTTCGCAGTAGAGCGTGTCTTGTTCGTACCTGTATGAGAGATCCATCACAGAACTTTCATCACGATCAATGTCTGGTCGTCGGACACCGGCGCCGCGCCGCGGAAACTGTCGATGTCACGGAAGATCGCGTCTCTAATCTCCTCGGGCGTCAGCTTCCCGATGCTGGTGAGTAGCTTGGTGAGCGGTCCGCGACCGTATTCGGCCTCGTCTGCGTTCTGCTGATCCTGCACGCCGTCGGAGTAGAGCACGACCACATCGCCCGTCTCAACCGGAACACGAACTTCTTCGTATTCGCGGTCCTCCAGCAAGCCCAGCGGAACGCCTTCCACGCGCGGTTTCAGGATTGAGCCGCCGCGCACAATCACCGGCGGAACCGCGCCGGCATTGGCCATGTTCAACACCTTGGCGTGCGCGTCCCACGCCGCCATCAACAGCGAAACGTACTGCGCGTCCACCTTGCGTTCCAGAAGCGCCGCGTTGAGCGCTTGCATAAGCTGTGAGGGACCGCGCACGCGCCGCCCCAAACTGCGAAGCAAACCGCTGACCAGCGCGCCGTAGAGCGCCGCCGCCGCGCCGTGTCCGCTCGAATCACCGAACGCCACGAGCGCCTGATCGTTCGGGCGCTCGAAGAAATCGAACAGATCGCCGCTGATCTCACTCGCCGGGCGGAAACCGACGGCGATTTCCAGACCCGGCAGGTCCCGAGACTGCCACGGCAGCAAAACTTCCTGAAGTCTACGCGCGGCTTCCAGATCGTTGTTCAGACGCCGCTCGCGCTGCGCCACTTCTTCGTACAGACGCGCATTCTCAATGCTGCTAGCGATCTGCGGCGCAAGCAGCGAGAGCGTGCGCACATGGTCCTCGATGAAGTGCCCCAGCCGCTCGCTTTCCAAATCCATGACGCCGATGACGCGGTCCTTGACCACCAGCGGGATGGCCACTTCCGAACGTATGTCCGGATGCGAAGGAATGTAGCGCGGATCGGCCAGCGTATTGTCCACGCGCACCGCCTCGCGCGCTTCGGCCGCCGCGCCCGTAATTCCCTTGCCGAACGGAATGTTGTCCAGGTCAACGCGCTCGTCGTAACGCAGACTGAAGCGGTTGTGCAGAGCCTTGCGCTCGTCGTCGAGCAACAGAATGCTGAAGCCGTGATAGTCGATGATCTGGCGCACGCTTTCGGCAATGCGTTTCAGCAGCACGTCCAGATCCAGAATCGAGGCGAATTCCTGCGACAAGTGCGCCAGCGCGCGCAACGTGCGGTTCTGACGCTCCACGCGGCGGTACAGGCGCGCGTTGTCGATGGACACGGCCACGCGCGAAGCAATCAGCCGCAGCAGCGTGCGATCGTATTCGCCGTACGCGTTCAGCCGCGTCGATTGTATGTCGATGACGCCCACCAGCCGCCCGCGTGCTTCCATGGGCACGGCCAGTTCCGTACGCACGGCATCGACGGCGTTCAGATATCGCGAATCCGTACGCACATCCGGAACCAGAATCGGCCGGCGGTCGCGCGCCGCCGAACCCGTGATGCCTTCGCCAAGCGGAATCACCAGATTGCGCACTACTTCCTCGCGATGTCCGATGGCGTAGCGTATGCGCAGTCCGCCACGCTTCTCGCTGTGCAGCAGGATGGCGAACAGTTCGAAAGGGATGACCTGCGCAACAATGTTGCCGACGTTCGCCAGCAACCGGTCGAGTTCGAGCGTTTCCGAAGTGGCCGCAGCGACTTCCAGCAGGAAGTCGAGCAGCTCGGCGCGTTCCCGGAAGCGTACGGAAGATTTTCGATTGCCCGGCATCGCAGGCGGCGCTAGGCCGCGGTGGCCTCGACGATCTTGACGCTGGCGCTGGCGCCGATGCGCGTGGCGCCCGCCGCCGTCATCTTTTTCAAATCCTCCAGCGTGCGTATGCCGCCCGCTGCTTTGACGCCCATGTCCGGTCCCACCACCATGCGCATAAGCGCCACGTCTTGCGCGGTCGCTCCCGCCGGTCCGAACCCGGTGGACGTTTTCACGAAATCGGCGTTCGCCATCTTGGACAGCGTGCAGGCCACGGCCTTCTGCGCGTCGTCGAGCAGTGCCGTTTCCAGAATCACCTTCAAGATGGCGCCGTGACGATGGCATGCCTCGGCCACGGCCTGTATGTCGTCCTTCACCGTGTCGTAGTCGCCTGAACGCAGCGCGCCGACGTTGATCACCATGTCAACTTCCTGGGCGCCGTCGCGCGCGGCCTGTTCGGCTTCGGCCGCTTTCACTTTGGTAGCGCAAGCGCCTAACGGGAAGCCGGCCACCGTACACACCTTCACGCCCGTACCGGCCAGTTCCTTCGCCGCCAGCGGCACCCAATAGGAATTCAGGCACACACTGGCGAAGCCGTACTGACGCGCCTCTGCGCACAGTTTGAGAATGTCGTCGCGCGTGGCGTCGGCTTTGAGTACGGTGTGGTCGATCAGCTTCGCGATGGAGGGATCGAGCTTGCGTACGCCGCTACAACTGGAAACGCGATCGGCGCCCGCGGCCACGATCTCGCGCGTGTTGTGCGCGCACGCATCCGCGTTCGACCCGCAGCAGGTAACGCACGTGCGTCCGCCGCTGCAACCGCCGGCGGCCGCCGCCGTCCCCAGCCGCGCCAGAAACGCTTCTCCAATGCTGGCTACGAGTTGTTCGAGTTCGCTACTGACCACGTTCGGTAACGCCGCTCCAATTCGGTGATCTTGTCCACGCGGGCGCAGTGGCGGCCGCCCGCGAAAGGCGTCTCCAACCACGTCCGCAACACCAGTTCAGCCTGCGTCGGCGTCAACAAACGCCCACCTAAAGTGAGCACATTCGCGTTGTTATGCTCACGGCTGTTGCGCGCGGAAGCCCTATCATAACATAGGGCTGCGCGTACTCCCGGGATCTTGTTGGCGGCCATCGCGGAGCCGATTCCGGCGCCATCGACAATCACGCCGCGCGCGGCTTTGCCTTCGGCCACCAGCAACGCCACCTTCTCGGCGATGTCCGGATAATCCACCGCCTTCTCTTCCATCACGCCCACGTCGCGCACCGCGAAGCCCAACTCCTCGAGCACGGGCTTCAGCAGTTCCTTCATCGCGAACCCGCCGTGATCGGCGCCGATGGCGACGGTCTTTTCAGGAGGCGCAAGACTCGGAGATTCGTTTGCAGGAACTTCCACGATGCGTACGCGGCGCGCGGCGGCCAGTTCACGCGCCGACGGAGTGAAGATGGTGCCTTCGGCGACACGCAGTTCACCCATGGACGGAACATCGCCTTCGGTAATGACTCTGCGTGCCATCTCCTCCATTGTAGTGGAGGGGAGCCTGCTATGCGCTCATTTTGCGCTTACGAAGTTCGTCCACCGTCACGGCCAGGATGATCACCGCGCCGATGATGGCCTGCTGCAGGTACGGCGAGATGCCCAGCAGGTCGCTGCCGTTCGACAGCAGGCCCATGATGAACGCGCCGATCAGCGTCCCGATCACGCTGCCTTCCCCGCCCCGCAGGCTGCCGCCGCCGATCACCACGGCCGCGATGGCCTGTAGTTCGTAGCCTTGCCCGGCGGTCGGTTGGCCGGTCATCAAACGCGAGGCTTCAATCATGCCGGCAAGCCCGGTGAGCATTCCGCAGATTGCGTAGACCGCCGT
>CAZDIZ010000139.1:0-16787 GCA_964505625.1 uncultured Solibacteraceae bacterium
GCCCAGTCGAACCAGGCGATGGGTGTTCCTCCACCGATATGAAAAACTCCCGTCAGCTTGCGTTCCACCAGATCCACCGTGCGCGATGCCAGCGCCGGAGCGTAGGTGGGCGAGGCCACGTGATCCTCCACCACGCGAATGGGATTGCCGGACTCGGCCAAACGCTTCATCAGCTCGACGAAGTTCCCGCGCGGCGTACCGAGTCCCGCGGGGCCAAACACACCCGAGGTGCGGATGATGAGCGGCGACTCCAGATAGGCCTGCGCGTAAAGTTCACCAGCATACTTCGAAACCGCGTACGCGCCCAGCGGATGCGGACGGTCTTCTTCGGTGTAGCAGCGCCCGGCGGTTCCATCGAACACGTAATCGGTCGAGTAGTGAACGAAGAACGCATCCAACTGCCGCGCCGCCAAAGCCAGATTGCGCACCGCGAGCGAATTCACCTGCAAGACGGTTTCGGGCTCGGATTCGGCCAGATCGACCTGGTTGTAAGCCGCGGCATTGATGATGATGGCGGGGTCCAAATCACCAACGGCCTGTTCGACCCGCGCGCGATCGGTGATGTCGAGTTCCGGACGGTCCCAGGAGGTCACCTCATAGCCGCGCGCTGTAAGCTCGCTCGTCAATTCGATGCCCAATTGTCCGGCGCTACCGCAGACTAGCACTTTCGAAGTCATTTAAAAGCCAGCATAGCGCGAATGCCGCCAGACGGGCACTTCCGTGTAACTTGGCGTTGGCAAACCGCGTTAAAGAGTACAGAAGGAGGGCGCATGCGGCGGATTCTTCAGCCGGGACTGCGAAGAGGGAAAGCGGCGAACCGCGCAGGGACTCTCCTGCTGCTCGGCCTGGTTCTGGTGCTGGTGGCGGCGGTGATTACTGGCGTGAGTACATTGGCGGCTGGTTGAGCGCCTGTTGCCCGTCCGCTTTTTCACCGTCCGGCTCACCGAACAGACCCCGGTTCAAGTGCTCCAGCTCATCCAATCCGGTCAAGATGTGTTCCACCATCAGTCCGATTGAGTAGCCCGGGCTTTCCGCCACGCAATAACAGACTTCACCTAGGAACATGATGTTGTCGGCGTCAACCCGAATCGCGGTGCCGGGACTGATGGCCTGCGGAACGGTTAGTCGCATGCCGCGGCCGGAAAGATTGCGTACGGTGCCGGTCCAGCGGATAGGTTGGGAATCCAGCTCGGTCACGCGAACCGGGCGGTCGATTTCGAAGCGAACTTCTGAGCGGCGATCCACGCTTCTGCTTATCGGCGTGGCCCGCCGTGATTGAGAGAAATTCAGCGGCCCAAATTCGCCGCCACGTAGTGGTCGATCCCGCGAACCAGCGCGTCCTTGGACGCCGCCTCGCGCAAGGGGAACGCCGCCCAGCTTGCCGCAGTGGCCAGGGCCAAGTCGCCATCCCCAATCTTTACAGTGATTTCCGCGCTGCAACTGGCCACGCGTTCCAGTTCGCTGCGCACCTGTGTGATCGGCCGTGGCCGTTCGATCAACGCCACAAACGCCGTTCCACTCCAACGGAAGATCTTATCGGCGGGGTCCAGGCGATTCCGCAAGCGTTCATGGAATGCGCTGAGCAGTCTGTCGCCTAAGGTGTAACCGAAACAATCACTTAGCAGGTGAATACGATCGACGATAAAAACCGCCGCGTACGCCGGTCCGCCTTTGGCTATGCCCCGAGCCAAGGCTTGTTCGGCCTCGGCCCTTCCGGGGACTCCGGCTAACGGGTCGGCCCGGAGCGGAACCGGCGCGCCCAGCCGTCGTTGAAGGACTTCGGGCGGTTCAAAGGGAACCGTACTGGGGTGACCACGTTCGGCCCTGTCTCCAACGACAAATCGTTTTGCGGGACTATACATGTTCTTCCGGACAAACCATAGATCGGTCACGCCGGAAGCTGGGTTGATTCACTCCGAAGGGGGGAGTCTGGATGAGAAAAAGAGGGGTAGCAGGCTAAGGTGTTTACGTTCGCCACCACGCCGCGAGCGTAAACCACAGCCCGGCGGCGGTCGCGAGGCTCAGCGCCAGCGCCAGGATACGGCGCTTCGAGCGCCAGCCACTACCCGGCTCTGTTTCATTCCCTTTGAGCGCGGAAAAAATCTGGCTGCGGGCATCCTTGGGCAGCGAGCGCAGCGCATCCAGAATGCGCTCTCGCCCGGCGCGGTTGGCAATCAGGATGGTGCCCGAATTGATGCTGTTGGTGGACTCGATCAGGCGTTTTCGCAAACCGGATGGAACTTCGTCGACGCTCTTGTACACCCGCGTCTTCTTGCCCGCGGCAATCAGCACCGCCGAGCTTTTGACGAATTTGTGTTCCGGCTGGCTCACGATTTCTTGCCTTTCGACGGATCGGCCGCCGGCGGACGGCCCACGCCTGCGTATTCTAGCACCACTTGAATGAATCCCAGTGCGGCCTTTGATAGCGCCTTGTCCTTGCGGTAGATCAATCCCACGTGCCGCACCATGGCTTCGGGCGCCAAACGCACTGCCGCCAGACGGCCCGCCTTGACATCTTCCTGGCAGTGCGACGCGGCCAGAAACGACAAACCCAGACCGGCGAGCACGAAGCGCTTGATCATTTCGGTCGAGTCCAGCTCCATCGACACCTGTATCTTATCTTCGACCAGTTCCAGCCACTCGTTTAGACGGCGGCGTGTGGTGCCGTATTTGGGCAGCAGCAAGGAATACTGGACCAGGTCGTGGCAGGTGACGCTGGGGAGCGTGGACAACGGATGGCCGGCGGGCGTGACGACGCAGATTTCGTCCGAGTGGATCTTCACGGCCTGTATGCGTCGCTCCTGCACCGGAAACTGCGTGATGCCGAAGTCGGCCTGATTCTCCATCACGGCGGCGACCACTTTGGAACCGTAGGAGCGATCCACGTGCAGTTGCACGTTGGGAAACTGTTGATTGTACTGCGAGAACACCTGCGGCAGCACGTAGATGCAGGTGGCCTCGTTGGCCGCGATGATCAATTCCCCGCGCGGCGCCCGCTCCAGTTCCTGAATGGCATCCCGAGCCTGCCGCCGCAAATCGAGAATCTGCTCGGCGAATCCGGCAAAGATCTTTCCCGCCGCAGTGAGGGCGATGCGCGTCCCCAAACGGTCAAACAGCGCCGTGTTGAGTTCGAGCTCCAATTGGCGGACTTGCGCACTAATGGCGGGCTGCGTACGGAAGCAGGTCTCGGCGGCCTTGGAGAAACTCTTAAGCCTGACGATCTCCAAGAATGTGTGTAACTGATCCAGATCCATGATGTTAGGCTGGATGGCCCGGCGCAAAGAATTGTGAATCGCACGGATAGAAAGATTCGATTTCCGTCCGCGATACCAAGCTTGCTACTAATTGTAGCAACAGCCCCGGGTGGTGCGGCTGCATATTTTGAAACGGGGGATACCGCAGCGACACGGTCCCGTGCTTCGGGCCTACCTGAGGCGCATGCGGCGCACCACACCGGGGGATCACTCCCTCATAGTTAACTCAGCCAGAAAGTGAAACCCGACTACCCCTGCGCCGCGTCAAGCAATAGACGGCCAGGAAACGGGGCGGTGCCCTATCTTTCCGGCCGGAAGGCGATAGAATACTAGAGTGGATTATATGCGTCTGGTCAGTGGGTTCAGTGTCGTCATACTCTCGCTCGGTTGTGCGCCGTTGTGGGCTTCGAATTTAGCGCTCGGCGAAAAGGCTCTCAAGGAAATGCCGGCGTGGTTCGAGCCGAACCGCGGCCAACTGAATCCGAACGTTCGATTTGAAGCGAGGTCCAGGCATGGCCGCCTCGCGATCCACTCGACCGGCGCGAAGCTCTCCTATCCCGAAGGCGCGCTCGAACTCACCATGGCCGGCGCCAATCGCAACGCGCGCCACGTGGGCGAAGATTCGCAAGCGGCGCGCACCAACTACATGCTCGGCCGCAGCGCGGACCGCTGGACGATGAACGTGCCGCACTTCGCCAAGGTGCGCTGGACCGAACCCTATCCCGGCATCGATGTGGCGTACTACTTCAACGATTCGCGTCTCGAGTACGACATGGTGGTGGCGCCGGGCGCCGACCCCAACCGCATCCGTCTGAAGTTCGGCGGCGCTAAGACGATGAATCTGGATTCCGATGGCGCTCTGCGGTTCAATCTCGGTTCGACCGAAGTCCGCCAGCTTCAACCGGTAGCCTATCAGCAAATCGGAGCCAAGCGCGTGAGCGTGGAAGCCCGCTACCGGATGATGCCGAACGGTGAGGTGGCAATCGCATTGGGCGCCTACGACAAGCGCCAGACGCTGGTGATCGATCCGATTCTTTACGCGGGCTACACCAAGGGCCAGGAAAACCAGATTGTTCGCGCCGTCGCCTTGGACGCGAGCGGCAACATCTGGATCACCGGTTCCGCCTTCGGCACGGTGGACGTGACGGATCTTCCGGAGCCTTACAAGGCTTACTCTTCCGCCTATCGTGACGCCTTTGTCGCCAAGTTCTCTATCAACGCAGAAGGGCATCTGAGCTTGCTCTACTGGTCGTATTTCGGCGGTTCGAGCTACGAAGAGGGAACCGCGATTGCCGTCGGGCCCGCGGGTTGGGTGTATGTGGCGGGAGAAGTCACCAGTTCAGATTTCCCCGAAGCGGGGAAGCTGTTGCAGGACGAGGCGGGCGGCGAAACCGACGCGTTCGTGGCTGTGATCGATCCGAGTGTCACCGGTACGAGTTCGCTGATCCACAGCAGCTATTGGGGTGGCGACAAGAATGAGACCGTTCGCGGCATCGCCGTGGACAAGAACGGTTATGCCGTGGTGGTTGGCACCACCGCCTCCGGAACGCTGCCCGCGGTGGAATACGGCATGCAGAGCGCCAATCGCGGCGGTTGGGACCTCTACCTGTTTAGGTTCGATCCGACACCCGGATCGTCGATGACGCTGCTCTATTCGTCGTTCTTAGGCGGCGACAGCACGGACATCGCCGCCGGCGTGGCTGTCAACCAAAACGGCAACCTGGTCTATTTAACCGGCTACACGTTCTCATCCGACTTCCCGACCACTTGGGACGGCTGGCAGACCGGCGAACGCGGCTACGGCGACGCTTTCATCGTGAAGATCGACTTGGACAAGTCGGGGTTGGAAGCTCTGGTGTACGGGACCTGTGTTGGCGGCACGGATCTGGACGTCGCCAACGGAATCGATCTGGCCGCTGACGGCAGCGTGTGGATCACCGGCTACACCATGTCGGTGGACTTCCCGTTGACCAGCGGCGCCGTGCAGCGCACGAACGCCGGCATTGTGGACGGATTCGTGGTGCGCTTCATGCCTGACGCGAGCGACAGCAGCCCATTGAAGTACGCCACCTATCTGGGCGGATCGGACGCGGACGTGCCGAATGCGGTGAAAGTACTGGCCGATGGACGCGTCGCGGTCGCCGGCTACACGCTTTCGACCGATATGCCCGCGCGCGGCTCTTCACCCGAGGTGCGTTTCGCCGATGTCTTCGTGAGCGTGATTGACCCGTCCGTAGCGGGCGCGGTAGGACTTGTTTCCACGACGACCTACGGCGGCTCCTACATGGAAGCTGTCACGGGTTTGGCCACCGACGCGGCCGGCAACATCTACGTTGCAGGCAGCACCTATTCGACCGACATGAGCACCACGGACTGGTCCGGCAAGCCTTCCGAAGGCGGCATGCCCAGCGGCTTCCTGCTCAAGCTCAAGCCCTAATAGAAAAGGCCGGCGTCAGCGCTGGCCTATGAGTTGGATCTCGCCCACGTAAAGCACGGTTTCGGAGCCCGGCGCGGGGTTTAGCCGCAGCCGCAGGTACCTGATTGGCCGCTCCGGGAATTCCAGCCAGTTGATGCCGTCGGCGGCTATCAGCTTGGATCTCAGGACCTCTTGCCACTGGCCGGGAGTGGTGGCAGCCTCAAACACCACGTCGCCTGCCATGGCCGCTGGGTCCAGGCCTCCCAAGCGCAGGCTGATGCGCCGGCAGACGGCGGTCCGGCCCAGGTCGCCCTCCAAGGTCACGCTTCGGGGCGGATTGAGCGACCAGCCCGCCGACAGGCCATCGCTGTGCGGACCCTCAATAACGCCGTCGGTGAGAGTGACCAAGGTGCGTGAGCCGACGTCGGGCGCCTGATCGCTGCTCAGCCGTATCCCTCTCAGGTAGTTCACTTCGCGGCTGGAGATCGACTGCGGTTCCTCGCGGACACGGCGAAGCACATCGGGGGCGCCACTCTGCCGCGCGGGCAAAGTCGCGAAGGGGTTCTCGTCCAACAGGTAGGACGCGAGGGATTGGGAGATGATCGAGTTCATCCAACCCGTGTAGGCGTGGTAGGCGCCATAGTTGGGATCGTAACGGGTTCCGAAAAACTCCCAGTTCGAAAAATCGAAGGAGCGTAACCAACACCCGTCCAGGCGCGAGTCGGAGCTTTCGAATTGGATGCGGACCAGGTAGTCCAGCACCGTTTCGACCGCGCGGCGCGTGAGCGGCGAGGGCTTGGCTTTGTAGTCTTCCCAGCGCACCAAGGCGCGGTGCGGGAGCACATAGAGCTGGTCGGAAAGCGTTTCGCCGCGGAAGGTGTGGATATCGCAGTCGTTATTGTAGGCGTGGCTGACGGTCTCCCGCGAGATATCGTTGGCCGGCACTTCCACGCCGTAGGTCCGCACGTCGTCACGCCGAAGATGTTGCTCCGTCAGGCCGTCGCAGTAAGTGGCCAGCCGTTTCTTGAGCTGGTCGTTCGTATCCAGGTAGTTTAAGGCGATGGCGCAGCCGCGCTCACCCAGCCTCTGGTAGACTTGGCCGCCCGGTTCCAACGTCAGCTCTCCATAAACTCGGGCCAGGGTGCGCAGCGCATTCCGGTAGACGGCATCTCCAGTGGCCCGCCAGGCGTAGTGATAGCGCCACAGGCACCAGTCCGTGTAGTTGGGGAACGTGTTGACCGTGCGCAGGTACGCGCGGCCGCGCGCGTCCACGACGTTGTCGTCGGCGGACCAGTAGGACAAGGTGAAGTCTTCCCGTCCGGTATCGCGCATGAATTCGACGCAGCGCAGCGCGGCCGTCAGGTAGTCGGTCTCGCCCGTCCGCTCGTACAGCCAGGCCAGGTATTCCGCGATCCGGTTGTTGTCGTCCTGGGGGTAGATGCTTCGGGATCCTTGCGCCAGCCAGCGGAAGGCTCCGAAGGATGCTTTCTCCGGGTCCGAATATTGGTGGCGCATCAGATACCGCGCCAGATTGTGCGCGCGCCGGTGCCAGGTCTCGTCCCCCGACACGTCGCCGTAGAGCCAGAACGCCTTGCCGGTCATGGCCTGACAATCCATGCGGAACGGACTCGGCAGGTCTTCAGCCGGACCCGCCGTGCGGAGAGCGCTCAGATCGATGGTGCTCTTGACCCCTTGACTGCCGTCCTTATCAGGCAGGACCCCGGCGTTGAGAAACCACCGCATGTTCCGGTCCAAGGCGCGGCGGTACATGCTGGCCCGATCCTGGACACTCAGCCGGACCCGCGCGGTGTTCCATCCCGGGCCCGATTTCGCAGTGACTCCGATGCAGTACTCTCCGGCGGCGGGCCGGAAGGAAAACACAAAGTGACCGGGAGAGACCTCGCGCACGGCTCCCAGGCCGAGACCTGGTGCAGCGGGCAGAATCCGGGCTCCCGCAACCGATTCCACGTGCAGTTCCACCGTCTCGCCGGGGACAGTCCAGCGGCGCGGTTGGGTGTGGGCGCGCAGCGGAATCCAACGCCGCGCAGCGCTGGGGCGCACTGCGTCGGGGAGCAGTGAGAGGCTGAGTCCGCGAATCAGATCCTCCCACCGCGAGGTCAGCCGGTAGTCGTTCTGGCGGAAGACGCTCAGCGAGGTGGCGGCGTAAAACAGTTGGCCGCGGCCGTGCCGCCAGGACACCAACGCTTCCCAGCGCTTGGCGTTCAGGCCCATGCGCCGCTGCACGGGGAAGAAGTAGGTCCGGTCCTCGCGCCAGGAACGGGGCGGCTCGCCGGATGTGAGCGGGCCGTTGGGCACGCGCTCGACGGGATCTTCCTTCTGTTGGAACTCATAGGGCCGGTGCAACGCCACGTTCTTTCCCTGCCCGTCGTGGATCTCGATTCCGTTCAGCACCACGTGCTCGGTCTGGTTGCCCCTGCGATCCCTTTCGATGTAGAAGCGCACAAAGCGGGCCGTCCGCGCACCCAATGAGAAGATAGCGGCCCATTGTTGGAATTGGGCACGCCGGATCTCACCCGCGGGGCGGAAAACGCCGTCTTCGCCCGCCAAGCTCAAACGGACCAAGTCCGGCAGGTTGGCCTTGGACAATCCGCCGTAAGATTGCTGTGCCCGGTCGAGGGCGATCTCGCGCCCCAGGTCCACAGTCACAACAAAGTACGTCGGCCCGTCCGTGATGGTCCGAGCCACGCTGTACGTACCCATGTACAGCCCGTATTCCAGGAGTGTCTCCGCTCCGGTGGGCGGGTGCGTATTCAGGAGATAGGAATTGTGTTCTTCGAGTAGGTCGTCTTTGCGCAGCCGGCTGCCGGCCGGATAGTCGCGCGAGGCGGCGATCCGCTCGAAACGCTCCAGCACGGGCTCTTTCTCGACGCGCCAGCCGGGCAACGTCCCATCGGCGAAGCGGGTGTACTCGACATAGGCACGGCCGCCTCGGTGCACGAACTCCAGAACCGCCTGGGACTGGCTCCGGCTCAACTCCAGTGGCGCGCCAGTCATCGGCTGGCAGACCACCAACGCTTGATAGCGGCTCAACCGGGTCAGATCGACGTTATTCCAGGAGGATGCTTGGTCCACCCGCGCTCCGTAGTGGCGCAAGTACTCGCGGAATTCTCCACTCAGCGCGGGGTTGCCGATCAGCAATGCCCGGGGCGAGGGGTACGTCAATCCGGTTGCCGGGTAGAGAAGAGCAAGGAAAGTACAGACGAGGAGTGAGGCAGAAAATTTCCAGGGTATCTTCATCGGAGCGTCCGCTTGCCGCTCCTCTGCGGTCGCGGCTTAGAATCGACGGAGGTAACAGCGTATCATAGGCTGGCGCTCTTCTTAAGAGAAAGGCCGGCGTCCCGTAGAACGCCGGCCCCCAAACAGCCTTTCGAATCAGAACACGAACTTGATCTGCATCTGCACGAGGCGCGCGGAACCATACTGCGACGTGATGGTGCCGAATGCGGTGCTGGTCACGTCGGTCGAGGGCGGGGCGAACGCGTTGGGGTGATTCAGGGAGTTCAGGAATTCGCCGCGGAACTGCACGGAATAGCGCTCCCGGATTTTGAAGTTCTTGATCACGTCCATGTCCCAGTTGTTGACGTAGTCGCTACGGACGTTGCTGAGGTACAGCGGGAAGGTGCGTACGTTGGACGACAATTGCTTCGCCGTGGTCTTCTCGAAGCCGGCATCGGTGTTGAACCAACGTTGCACGGTGCGTTCGCCGGTCGAAAGCGAGATCTTGCTGAAGTCGCCCGAATAGTAGATCACATTGCCGAACGAGAGCGGCGAACCGCTGGTGAAGTGATAGATGGCGCCGATCTGCCATCCGCCAACGACGCTGTTGAGCACACCGCCGGCCTGTCCAAACAGCGCTTTGCCCCGTCCGAACGGAAGCTCGAAGATGCCGCTGAAGGCCAGGTTGTGTGTTCGGTCCAGGCTTGAAATCGAGCGCGTGGGCCTGGGGTCCGCTCCGTTCTGATACGAAGTGGCGTCGATCTGCTTGGCGAAGCCGTAAGTCCCTTGGACCGTGAAGCCATTGGCGAAACGACGCTCCAGGCGGGTGTGCACAGAGTTGTACCAGGAATAGCCCTGGAAATCGGTGACCGTGACGCCGGTGAACTGCGGATACGGTGTCAGCAGCACGGATCGGGTCACGGTGGCGCCAGTGCGGCTGGTGCCCGGAAGCAGATTGTAGAAGGGATTGGTGACCGGATTAGCCAGGTAGTCGATGGTAGTTTGATCGCGAACCGGCGAGGTGCTGAGATACTGGTTCGGTACGGCGTCCATGTTTCTGGCAGTGGTGAGCCGGATCGTTTTACTGCCGTTGTAGGAAACCTCCCACAGCAGCTTGCGCGGCAACTCCATCTGCACACCATAGCTCCAGCGCATCGAGTAAGGGGTGAGAGCGTTGCGGTCATAGAACGACACGCTCTGCCCGAGGTATGTATTGACACCCAGGGAGTTCCCAACCGCCGGCGAAACGCCCGACGGGAATGGCGTGGCCAGTGTGCCGATGTAGGTCTGCCCGTAGTCAAGACTTGCCACCAAGCTCGTAGTCTGACTGTAGCCAATCTGATTGGCGAGGTTCTTAGCGGGCACGCCAAGTTCGATCGGGAAGATGCCGAATCCACCTCGCACTACGACGCGCTTGAGCGCCTGATAGGAGAAACCCACGCGAGGAGCGAAGATGCCCCAGGGGGCGTCCCAGAAGCTCCGGCTCATCCCATTCACGCCGGCATACAGAAGTCCGCCACGGGAGCGGAATTGCGAGGCGGGCAGAACGGCGTCCGGCTTGGCGGCGTAGGCGGCCTCGGCGGCGCTGGTGATGGAAAGCGTGGCCGACGGATCGAACCCGGCCACCGAGCGGTTATAGCGTTCAGTGACCGAACTCTCGCGCTCCCAGCGCAGGCCCACGTCCACGGTCAGCTTGCGAGACACGCGCCAGTTGTCGTGGAAAAAGACGCCGACGTAGCTCGATGTCGCCGCCTGATTGTCGATGTTGGCGATGCTGCCGCCGGTGGGAATGCCGAGCAGGAACGAAGCAAAGCCTTGGCCGAGCGACGAAGGCGAAGCCGTGGAGTTGTCGTAGGGACCCTTGGTGTAGTTGGTGGCGAAGGAAAACGCGCCGCTGGAGGCGCCTGGGTAAAAAACGTTGTTCTGATAGACGCGGAACTCACCGCCGAACTTGAAATTGTGGCTGCGGTACGTTTTGCTGATATTGCCCAGCAGCGAGTGATTGATGCTGTTGAGCACGTCGGGCGATTCACCGGCGAGCGCGACCAGACCGGAGACGTTGATGTTCGGGAACATCTGGCGGGCGGCTTTGAGTTGCCGCGTGGTGAATTCCGGGAAGCCGAGTTCCGCCACATCGAAGCCTTCGCGATCCGGGTCGTGCCGGCCGGCGTAGCGGTTGACGCCGTAGCGGATATTCAGGATGGTGGTGGGGTTGAGGACGTAGACGTCGTCGATGGCGAGTTGCCGCGCGGGGCCATTCCAATTCTGGCCGCTGGCCACGTCGTCCCAGTATTTGCGGTAGGGGCCGTCGGACCTCTGATTGGCGGCAACGCGGACGTACATGCGCTGCTTGTCGCTGATCACGTGATCGACGCGCGAGACGTGGTTGTAGTAGCCGCGCACGGTGCCGTTATTATTGTTGGTGTAATTGTTGACGCCGTTGGACTGCCCGGTGGCGTTGGCCGCTGGCCAATGCTTCGCAATCGCAAGGGCGATGGGACTGAGGCGGGACGTGGGGATGATGTTGCCGGGGATCGGATCGGCCTGATAGCGTCCGGTGCCGGTGGGCCGCCAGGTGGAAGGATCGTAGATCTGGTACTGGCCGCTGAGCGCCAGCAGCGCCGAGAAGTCGCCCTTGAGTTGGTCCGCCGTCGGAACGGTGGTGGTATAAGCCTGACTGGTCTCGATCAGACTCAGTTTCTCGTAGCCGTAGGTGAAGAACGTCCGGTCCTTTCCGTTGTAGAGCTTCGGAATGTAGACGGGCCCGGTGAGCGAGGCGCTGCCGCGGCGGTAGGTGAAGTCGCCGCGCGCCTGTCCGTTCTTGTTGGCGAACCAACTGTTGGCGTTCAATTCGGGTTCGCGGTCCGCGTAGTAAGCCGCGCCGTGCACTTGATTGGCGCCGCTTTTAAGCGAGAAGTTCACCACCATGCCGCTGGTGTGACCCACCGACGCATCGTAGGCCTGCTCGACTTTGAACTCCTGTACGATGTCGGCGGGCGGTGAGTTGACCACGCCGGAGCCGTAGTCGGCGATGCTGTTCTGCATGTTGGGCACGCCGTCCATGGTGAACTCCGTTGTACCGCGCGGAGAGCCGGCGAAGTTGGATTGCGTGATGGAGTTCTGCTGCAACTGCGGTTGCTGCGTGGCGGTGGCGGCGTTCGGATAGGCGTAGATGATGTTCGAGGATAGAAAGACCAGCGAGAGCGGGCTGCCGTCGAAGGTGGGGAGCTCGGCGGCGCGCCGCGAATCGATGATCTGGCCGGTGTTGGCCGATGCGGTTTCGAGCAGCGGCGTTTCGCCGGTGACGGTGATCTGTTCGTTGACGTTGCCGACTTCAAACACCAGGTCGATCTGCAAGCGGTCGTTCACGCGCAATTCCAGGCCGTTGCGGTAGATCGATTTGAAGCCTTCGGCCGTGGCCACCAGCTTGTAAATGCCCGGGTTCAGGTATGGCAACACATACGAGCCTTCATTATTGCTTTTGGTTTTGGTGGTGACGTTAGTGGCCACATTGGTGACGCTCACAGCGGCGTTCGGCAACGCGGCCTGACTGCTGTCGAACGTGCGGCCCTGGATGGTGCCGCGCGTTTCCTGCGCGAGCGCGGCTGGAATCAAGATCAGCGCCGCCGCAATGGCGGCGAACACACTTCGAGTGATGTGGTTTAAGTTACGATTCATCCTTCTCTCCTGCGGCGTTGACTCCGGCGCCGCGTGGGATTTGCCTAATGAGTTTTGCGGTTCAGTTCCGCTGTTTTATTGCGATCTCCGAACTCTTCCACGGCGGCCAGCATGCCTTCCAGCCGATGGCCGCTCTCCTGCAACCCGCGACTGACGGCCGAAACCGCATCGCGTTTCTGTTCGAACGACTCGGGAGCGTGCGTCAGCAACGCCCAAATGCGAGCTTCCAGTTCGTGAACACTCTCGGTGAGTGTCACGCCGTCCCGGTTCCAATCGGGTGGACGGTCCTCCGCCAGTTCGCTGTTGGCGGGCTCGACTTCCAACACACTTTCGACGATGGCCAACGAACTACGCACATCCTTCAGATCCAGCGCGAGCAGCCGGCTGTGCTCGCGCACCATCCGCGTCAGCAGTTGGCGCGAGGAATCGGGCAGGGCAGCCAACTTGCCGGCCGGATACGTTTTGGCCAAGTGCTTCAACACAGCCGCTTCCTGCGCGGCGCTGGCCGAGCGGCCCAGGAGCTTGTCGATCAGCAGGCTGGTTTGTTCATGAGCTTGCTCCGGCGCGTGAGCTTTGCGGTAGTGCGCATAGAGCGGCTTCTCCAGCGCGAAAGAGGTGCTGCGCAGAACCATGCTTGGCCCAGCGTTGGCGGCCGCCGCCGGCATTTGCGCCGCTTTGCGAGAGGCTTCGTCGATTGTCTCGATCGTTACGCTCTTCACCGCGGGCAATTCGTTCAACGCCAGGGTCAGCGCCTGCTTGCGCTCTTCGGTGTCCACGACGCCACGCACTGCCAGCCCCTCACCGGGGAGTTCAACCACCTCCAGCATCGAGCCGTGGCAGGCGCCCGCTTCGTGAATGGCGTAGTCGGCCTGAAGGCGATCGGCGAGCGACGGAACCGGCTCACGGGTCGGAGCGCCGTTTGTTTCCGGCAAGCTGGGTTGTGCCGGATGGACGGGCACAGCAGAGCCGGCACGTATTGTCACCGGCGGATCGACGACCGCCAGAGATACTTCGGAAACGCCATACCGTGCCTGGTTGGTTTCCAGTTCCTGTTGAACCGGGTGCATGTCCGCAGGCCGCAGGAACAAGCGGATCAACCGTAACTGATCTTCGGCGCCGCGCCCTGCCGTGCGATCTTCCACCGTCAACACAAAATTGCCGTCGAGCGTAACCGATTCCGAAGGCGCGTGCAGATTCGACCGCCAGCGCGCCACGCCAGCCACCGCAAGCGGCGCGTTCCAGTCCAGACCGTTGGCGCGATAGACGCCGCGCAATTCGTCCACGAGCGAACCGTTGGCGGCGGGTTCGGTAACCGGTTGCGAGAGCCCAAACCAGCAGTCACGGAAAGCGGTTGTCTCCTGGCCGGTGCGCAGCGACTTGCGGCGCACCTGAACGCGCTGCCGTACCACTTTGCCGCTGGCCGCGCGCGTCGTGTTCAGATCCGAGGCTACGGCTCTTTGCAGCAGTTCGTGTGCCGAGACTCGCGCCGGGCTGTGCAGCCAGTGAAACGCTAACGCAGCCAACAGACAGGCGGCAGCGGCGGCCAGCAGGCCCGGATTCAAGCGATGCGTGGCGAACCACGATGGGCGATCGCTTCGAGCTTCGCTTTCCGCCATCGCGCGAATGTAGTGAGCGCGCTCGTGGAATTGTTGCCGCGCGCGATAGACCCACGCCGGCGGCGGATCGCTTTGTTCGCGCAGCAACCGCGTGAAGTGCTGGATTTGCCCTTCGAACTCGGCCATCCTCGTGCGGCATTCCCAGCAGCGGTCCAGGTGTTTCTGCGCGGCGTGGCGCTTGCGGGGCGAAAGTTCTCCGTCCAGTAATGAGACGAGGCATTCGTCGCTCAGGTGTTGTGTCTGCATTGCGATTTTGCCTCCTCTCTGGCGGGCGCATTCTCCGCCGCCGCACGCATTTTTCTGAGTGCCCGTGCCAACAGCGTCGCGACGGACTTGCCGCTGATGCCGATTTGCGAAGCGATCTCGCGGTATTTGAGCGACTGCATGCGGAGGAGCACAACTTCCTCTTCGCGTGGAGTCAGCGACGCGAGAAGGACGTCGATGTCGTCGTTACCGTTCTCCTCGCCGGGCGGCTCGTCGCGGCAGACCGGAATCAGGTCGAAATCCTCGTTCGGCGTCAGTTCTTCCGGATGGCGCCGGTTACCGCGGCGCCAGTTCGCCAACCCGTGGCGGACCACTGACAGCGTCCAGGCCTTGGGACTCTCCACCTTGCGTCCGGCGCAGAGCTCGCGATACAGCGCCAGAAAAGCCTCCTGCACGAAGTCATCGGAAAGCTCGGCGGAACGGCACAGCCGGTAGGCATACCGATACAAACACGGCGCCCACGTTTCGAATAGATCGTTCACCAGCGCCGCTGCTTGCTCGATGTGCCTCACGACTCCCGATCCAACCGCCGGACAGAACCCGTTACCTAAGATGTAACCGGAGGCGCGGTTTTCCCTACAGACAGCTCCAAGAAGACGTCCAGCATCGAATCGTAGCACCGCGTGGAAGGGGGCGTGGAGAGGGGGGAACAAAAACGGCGGATGCACCCGGTTAGGTGCATCCGCCGCAATAGTTACAGGGAAGGCTAGAACAGAATGCGCAACTGGTAGCGGATCACGCGCCCGCCGCCATCCATATACTGCGGCTGCAGGAAGCGGCCGGATGCGGAAGTGGCGACACTGGCCGCCATGGAGCCGCCGCTGGGCGAGAACGGACTCACACTGGCCACGCCGTATTGCGGATGGTTCCAAATGTTGTAGAACTCGGTCCGGAACTCCGTCTTCACGCGTTCCTTCCAGATGCGGACAGTCTTGTGGAAGCTCACGTTGAAGTTGTTGATGCCGGGAACGCGTAGCGTGTTGCGTCCGAGGTTCCCAGTGGGCACGCGAACGGTCGAGGAATTGGCCGGCAGGCTGATGTACATGGCCGTCGCGGGATCGATCGGCGCGTTAGCGGCATCCGGATTGACGTAGCCGGTGGAACTGGAGGTGCTGTAAACCGCGCGCACGCCGGGCTTCCCGTTCGGGTTGTAATTGGGCCGGTCGTAGTTGCCGCCAATGCCGTCGGCGTCCAAACCGTTGTAGACGTTCAAGGGGACGCCGGTCTCGAAGGTCGTGATACCGGACATCCACCAACCGCCGAGTACCTGCCCCAGGATGCCGCGCTGCTCTCTCATTACCGGCAACTGGTAGTAGTAACTGAACACGGCACGATGGGTTCGGTCGAACAGCGATACACCGCGATCCATCGTCAAGCCGCCAAAGATTGACGGCAACGCGGTGTTCTGCGGCGAATTCACGTTGGCCACGCCAAAGACTTCGCTGGCGTTGTCGATCAGCTTGCTCCAGGTGTAGGCGGCTTTGAAGATCAAGCCCTGATACATTCTGCGATCCACTCCGAACTGGAGTGAGTGGTAGTTGGAATCTCCACCGTTGGTACGCGTCAGACGCGGACCTTGCAGCACGTCGTACCGCGTGGTGATGTTGCCCGCGGGAATTGTCCCGGAGTAATTCGGGTAGATTCGCATCGCGGAGGGAACGACCGGATTCAAGTCCTCATTGACGAACAAGCGTGTACCCTTCGATCCCACGTAGGACACGTCCAGGATCAGGCTGGCCGGAAGTTCACGTTGGATTCCGAACGACCAACGCTGATAGTACGGATTCACCAGGCCCTTAACGACCAGCGTCTGGCCATCGACCGGCGAAGCCGCGCGCGCCGCCAGGGGCAATAGTGTGGAGAGACTAGCGAGGCCGCGCGGGTTGGCCGTCGATACAGTGCTGGTGGTGGAAGTCGCGATGACGTTCGGCGTGGCGGTCGCGGCGTTCGATGCGATGTTGTTGAAGAAAGAATCGTAGCCGATCTGATAGCCGGCCCGTATCACGCTCTTCTTGCTCCCAAGCAGCCAGGCCAGCGGGCCGGTGGAGTTCGTCGGCGAATACGCGATCCCGATGATGGGCGCCCAGTTGTTCTTGTCGGCGTCCACCTTGTTTGGCGACAGGTAAGGACCGGTCAAGGTGGCGGGATCGATGTTGAACAGACCCGAAAACGCGGGCTTCTTCAACGTATTCATGGGCAGACCGAAGTATTCGTAGCGGATACCCAGAGTGAGCGTCAGGTCTTTTGTTACGCGCCAGCGGTCCTGTGCGAAGTAGGCTTGCCGCGTATAGCTGGGGTAGTACGCCGGGCTGCCGAAATCCC